>NZ_JBITFA010000007.1:0-15054 GCF_044455705.1 Kitasatospora sp. NPDC051170
ACCTCGACGGCTTCTCGTCAGTCGCCAATGCTCCGCAGTGGCTCCCTCCTCGGCACCGCCGATGCACGCACCCCAACGCCGCCCGCTCATCCGACAACATCCGAAAGAGAGGGCCTAAGTCCCGCGGTGCCCCGGCGCTCACCCGCCGGGGCACCCGGCTCCTCAGTACGGGTCGCCGTCAGCGCGGAGCGGCCAGCTCCGGGGCGAAGACCGTCCCCAGCGGCTCCGGGCCGACGTACTGCCGGCAGCCGCACGCCCGCAGCTCGAAGCGCACCGGGCGGCGGTCGGAGTCCCACTCCACGGCGGCCTGCGCCTCCTCGTGGCAGCGGCCCTCCTGCCGGTCGTGCATGGCGAGGTGGTGGGTGCAGCCGCAGACCGCCTCGGGCGGCCGGTTCGCCTCCGCCAGCGCGAGGCGGCCCGACTGGGTGACCTCCAGCAGCTGGAGCTTCTGCGCGTGCCGGGTCCTGGCCGCCCTGCGCCACGTCGCGGCGAGGTGCCCGCAGCCGTAGAGGACGCCGGGCAGCAGCCACCACAGCTCGAAGAAGGTTTGCACGGTTTCCCCCCGCTTTCGACGTACCGGGGGATCCTACTGCCTCCGTGCCCGAACGGCTCCGGGGCCTCCGCGTCAGCGGATCACCGGCAGGACGGACCCGGCACCGCCGCGACCGGCCGCCGCCTCGATGAAGGCCACCGGGTCGGCCACCTCCGCCAGCATCGCCCGGGTGAAGTGCAGCGCGTCGCCGGCCGGCGGCGGGCCACCGGCCGCCGCGATCAGGTCCAGCAGGTGCACCGTCGCCTCCATCAGCGCCACCTCTCCCAGCGCCCCGATCGTCACGCTGCCGAGCAGCGGGTGCGCGACGGCCGTCCCCGGTGGCACGTCCGCCAGTTCCTCCAGCGCCGCCGGGCCCTCCACGCCGAACCGGGCCACCAGCAACGCCGGTTCGGCCAGCCTCGCGGACTCCTTCGCCGCGTCCGCCACCTGACCGGCGGCGGTGTGCGCGATCCCGCCCGGCCGGTTGTACGCCCGCAGCACGCCCGCCCCGTCGACCACCTCGGCCGGACCGTCCAGCAGCGCCTCCCGCAGGCCCGCGAACATCTCCGGCACCGGCGCCACGTGCGCGTACAGCTCGTGCACCGTCCACCCCGGCAGCCGCGTCAGCCGCCCCCACTCCCGCGCCGAGAACGCCGCACCGCGCTCCGCCCAGGAGGCCCACGCCTCCGCCAACATCGCGCGGACGGGATCGACCTGACGACCGTTCATCGGCACACACTCCTCCTCGGCGGCTGACGCCCCACGCTACCCCGGCCCCACCTAAATCCCCTTGCCACCACGGTGGTTCGAGGGCCACCATCGGGGCGCATGACGCGCATGGCCCGTACGACCCGCATGGCCCGCATGGCCCTCCCCAGGCCCACCCCGTGAGAGCCCTCCTCGCCGGGCTGCTCGCCGGGTACGGCGTGGCCGTCCCGGTCGGGGCCGTCGGCGCGTACCTGGTCTCCCTCACCGCCCGCACCTCCCTGCGCACCGGCGCCTGCGCCGCCCTCGGCGTCGCCACCGCCGACGGGCTCTACGCCCTGCTCGCCGTCCTCGGCGGTACGGGGCTCGCGCCGCTGCTGACGCCCGTCGCCCGGCCGCTGCGGCTCGGCGCCGCCGTCGTGCTCCTCGCGCTCGCCGCGCGTACGGCCCTCACCGCACTGCGCACGGCCGAACCGCTGGAGCAGCGGCCACCGCCTTCCGCGGCCCGCGCCTACCTCACCCTGCTCGGCATCACGCTGCTCAACCCGCTCACCGTCCTGTACTTCGCCGCGCTGATCCTCGCCGGCGGCACCTGGGCGGACGACGCCCTCTCCCGGCTCGTCTTCGTCGCCGCCGCCTTCGCCGCCTCCGCCGGCTGGCAACTCCTCCTCGCCGGCGGCGGCGCCCTGCTCGGCCGCACCCTCACCGGCCCGCGCGGCCGCCTGGCCACCGCGCTCGCCTCGGCGGCGCTGGTCGGCTGGCTGGCCCTGCGGCTGCTGCTCGACGCGCTGGCCTGACTCCGGCCCCTGTCCCGCCAGTTGGACTCCCCAGCACCCCCGGAATGAATGCGCCGGGCACCCGGTTGCGGCGATCATGGAACTCACCCTGAACGACGGCACCCTCATCGACTACGAGGACCACGGCGACGGCCCGCTCGCCGTCTACGCCCACGGCGCGCTCCTGAGCCGCAAGGTCGAGGACGACTGGGGCCTGCTGAGCTGGGAGGGCGTCAGGAACCTGCCCGGGCGCCGCTTCGTCCGCTACGACGCCCGCGCGCACGGGGCCTCCGGCGGCCGGCCCGTCCCCGAGGAGCTGACCTGGGAGCACTTCGCCGCCGATCTCGTCGAGATCCTCGGGCACCTGGACGGCCGCCGCCCGGTGACGGGCATGGGCGCCTCCCTCGGCGTCGCCACCGTGCTGCACGCGGCCGTCGCCGACCCGGCGCTCTTCGACCGCCTCGTGCTCGTCATCCCGCCGCCCGTCTGGGAGGCCCGGTCCGGCTCCGCGGACTACTACCGCGAGACCGCCGCACTCGTACGGGAGCAGGGCGCCGAGGCGTTCGTCTCCCGGGTGGGCTCCGGCCCCGTCCCGCCCTCGCTGGCCGACCTCCCGTTCCCCGCCCGCACCGTCGGCGCCCACCTCGACCTGCTGCCCGCCCTCTTCGAGGGCCTCGCCGTCTCCAACCTCCCCCCGCGCGACCGGATCGCCGCACTCCCCCACCCCACCCTGATCCTCGCCCTCGCCGACGACCCCGGCCACCCCCGCGCCGGCGCCGAACAACTCGCGCAGCTCCTCCCGAACGCCGAACTGCACATCGCCACCGGCCTGGCCGACATCCGCACCTGGGGCGACCGCATCGCCCGTTTCCTCACCAGCTGAGGCGCGTCTGCACCCTCGGGCCCAAAGACCACAGCCGCCCACCGACGCCGACGCCCACGCCGACGCCCGAGGACATCGAGGCGATCCTCCTCGCTCTCCTCACACTCCTGGGGATCACCCGGGCTGCCCCGGTGGTCCACAGGAAGGCTATTCGCCGCAGCCGGAACCGCAGCTGTACAGGCGCCGCCGCATCGACTCCTCCACGCGGGCCGTCAGCCGGGCGCCGGTGCCGGCGTGGCAGGCCCGCAGATCGTGGTCGTCGGGCAGGGCGCGCAGTCCCCGCAGGGCCACGGCCGCCGTTCCGTGCCGGGGTGCGGCCGCCCGGGCGGCCTCCAGTGCCCGTTCTCCCGACCCGGTGGGGGTGAGTGTCGTCGGCCACGACACGTGGTTGAGCCACAGCGCGGCCCCGAGGGGCAGCAGGAAGGCCGCGAGCGCGGAGACCTCCAGGGGGAAGGGCCAGAGCCCTCGGTGCGCGCCCGTCCAGTAGACGGCGGCCACCCCCGTGACGAACACCGTGCCGATCAGCGTCGGCATCAGCCTGTTCACCCGCATCGCGCGTTCGACCAGTTCCTCGTCGTAGGCCAGGCCCTGCGCCGCGAGCCGTTCGCGCAGGGCCTTCACCTCCGGGGACTTGTCCAGCGCCATGCGGAGCGTCCAGAGGTCGCCGGTGCGCTCGGACCCGAGCAAGCGCACGACAGCCGCCTCGAACCCGCCTCCGGCGCCGTCCTCGGCCCCCGCGCCGACTGCGGCGGTTGTGGTCAGCGTGACGTCACCGGAGCGGGCGGCGACCAGCCGGCCAGCCTCGTACATCTCCGTCACGATCAGCTCCCCCAGCTTCCCGGCCAGGAGGGCGAGTTCGATCCGTGTCAGGTCGAACTCCCGCCCGGCGGCGAGCCGCTCGGCCCGGCGCAACGTCCGCAGGCGGACGTGACAGAGCACGGCGGCCACGACCACCATCGCCACGGCCGCCGCCAGAAGCACCAGGACCACCCACATGACGCCCTCCCCGGACCAACCACAGCGTGCAGCCCGCGAAGGTCAAGGCGCAAGCGACAAGTATGTTACGGGCCAAGGGATTTGAAGAGCGACATCAAGCGCCTCAGTGCGTGACCGTCCGGCCGAGGACGGCGCCGGGACCGGACTTGACCGCCTCGCGGTGGCGGCACGGCGCAGTCGGCGAGCACGGCGTGACCGGCGGGCACGTAGTCGGCGGGCACAGCGCAGCCGGCGGGCACCGCGCAGTCGGCGGGCACCGCGCAGTCGGCGGCCGCGACGGCCTTCCGGTCGATCATGACGGGCAGGGCACGTCCCTCGCCCCGGCCGTCCGCCTGCGAGCGTCCCCCGGCCGGCGAGCCGGAGCCAGGAGCTACGGGAGCGCCGCGCCGAGCATGCGGAGCACCAACTCGCCGTAGCGGCGGCCGAGTTCATCCGGCGTCTCGCTCGACCGGTCGGTGTACCAGCGCGAGACGTCGATACCCAGGGACGTCACGGCTCTCGCCGCCGTCCGCACCTCGGCGACCTGGAAGGCACCCGAGGCCGCGCCCTCCTCGATGAGGGCGGTGACCTCGCCCTCGATGTCGAGGCGCAGCGCCGCGACGACGGCGTACGCGTCCTCGGGCAGTGCGTGCAGCTCGTAGTTGACGACCCGGCCGACCGTCCGGGCCCGGGCGTGCCAGGCGGTGAACTGCTCGACCAGGTGCCGCATCCGCTCGGCCGGGCCGCCCTCGGCGGAGGCCGCCGTCCGGACCAGGGAGAGGGTGGCGGCGTGGCCGGCCTGGCTGATCTCGGCGAGCAGGGCGGCCTTGGACTGGTAGTGGATGTAGAGCGCCGCCGGGCTCATCCCGGCGGCGGTGGCGATGTCGCGGGTGGTGGTGGCGTGGAAGCCGCGTTCGGCGAAGGACTCGACGGCGGCCTGGAGCAGCCGGTGCGCGGCCTCGGGGCGGGCGTCGGCGCCACCGGCGAGGGTGGGCCAGAGGTCGGCGATCGGCGTGCTGGTCATGGCGCCATCCTCCCAGAAGACTCGTACAGGCGTTCCCCCTCTGCTCACCCGGGGGCTGTTGACAGGTTCCCTCACCGACAGCATGCTGAGCAAGCGCTTAGTCACCCTCGAACGGGTGGCCGTTCCCCCCTCCACGCGCGAAAGGCAGGACCCTCCGTGGTGCACTCCTTCAAGGGCCGGGTGGCCGTCGTCACCGGATCGAGCCGGGGCATCGGCCTCGGCATCGCCCGCGAGCTGGTCGCCCGGGGCGGGAAGGTGTGCCTGACCGCCCGCAACCCCGAGCCCCTCGCCGAGGCCGTACGGGACCTCGGCGGACCGGAGTGCGCCATCGCCGTCGCGGGCAAGGCCGACGACCCGGCCCACCAGGAGGAGGCGGTCGCCCGCACCCTGGAGGCGTTCGGGCGCCTCGACCACCTGGTGAACAACACCGGCATCAACCCGGTCTACGGCCCGGTCCTCACCACCGACGAGGACGCGGCCGCCAAGATCCTCGCCGTCAACGTCCTCGCCCCGCTCGCCTGGACGCGCCGCGCCCACGCCGCCTGGATGGGCGAGCACGGCGGCTCCATCGTCAACGTGGCCTCCGTCGCCGGCATCCGCTCCTCGCTCGGGATCGGGATGTACGGCGTCAGCAAGGCCGCCCTGATCCGGCTGACCACCGAACTCGCCGCCGAACTGGGCCCGCAGGGCATCCGGGTCAACGCCGTCGCCCCGGCCGTGGTGAAGACCAGGTTCGCCGAGGCCCTGTACGAGGGCCGGGAGGAGAAGGTCGCCGCCGCGTACCCGCTGGGGCGCCTCGGCCTGCCGTCGGACGTGGCGGGCGCCGTCGCCTTCCTGCTGTCCGAGGACGCGGGCTGGGTCACCGGCCAGACCGTCGTCCTCGACGGCGGGATCACCCTCGGCGGCGGGCTGTGACCGGCTTCGAGGACCAGTTCGAGGACCAGTTCGAGGACCAGGGCGTGGTCGTGACCGGCGCCGGTCGCGGCATCGGCGCCGCCCTCGCCCGGGCCTTCGCCGCCGCCGGCGCCCGCGTGGTGGTCAACGACCTGGACGCGGAGGCCGCCCACGCCGTCGCCGCCGCCTGCGGCGCGATCGCCCTTCCCGGCGACGCCGCCTCCGCCGAGGGCCTGGCCGTCCTCGTCGACCGGGCCCGCGCCGCCCTCGGCGAGATCGACCTCTGGTGCGCCAACGCGGGCGTCGCCCCGGCCGGCGGCGCCGACGCCCCGCCCTCGGTGTGGGCGAGTGCCTGGGAGGTCAACGTCCTCGCCCACGTGCGCGCCGCCGAACTCCTCCTCCCCCGCTGGCTGGAACGCGGCGAGGGCCGGTACCTGTCCACCGTCTCCGCCGCCGGGCTGCTCACCATGCTCGGCTCGGCCCCCTACGCCGTCACCAAGCACGGCGCCCTCGCCTTCGCCGAATGGCTCTCCGCGACCTACCGCCACCGGGGCCTGCGCGTCCACGCCCTCTGCCCGCAGGGCGTGCGCACCGACCTCCTCGCCTCCACCGGTGCCGTCGGCGAGGCCCTCCTCGCACCGGGCGCGATCTCACCGGAGGAGGTCGCGGAGGCCACGCTCGCCGGGATCCGGGAGGAGCGGTTCCTGATCCTGCCCCACCCCGAGGTCGCCGAGTACCAGCGCAACCGCGCCGTCGACCCGGACCGCTGGCTGGCCGGCATGAACCGACTGCAACAGGGCCTGGAGAAGGGCGGCGCACTGTGAGGGCCTGGCAGGCACACCGGCTCGGCGAGCCCACCGAGGCCATGCGCCTCGCCGACGACCTCCCCCGACCCGAGCCCGGCCCCGGACAGTTGCTCGTCCGCGTCCGCGCGGCCGCCGTCAACTTCCCCGACGCGCTGATGCTGCGCGGCCAGTACCAGGTGCGCCCGCCCCTGCCGTTCACCCCCGGCGTGGAACTGTGCGGCGAGGTCGCCGCCGGCCCCCGCAGCGGAGAACGCCTCATCGGCACCCCGGCCCTGCCGCACGGCGCCTTCGCCGAGTACGCCCTCCTGGACGCCGCCACCGCGTTCCCCGCACCGCCCGCCCTGGACGACGCCGAGGCGGCGGCACTCCACATCGGCTACCAGACGGCCTGGTTCGCCCTGCACCGCCGCGCCCGCCTGCAACCGGGCGAGACCCTGCTGGTGCACGCGGCCGCCGGCGGAGTCGGCAGCGCGGCCGTCCAACTCGGCCGGGCGGCGGGGGCACGCGTCATCGCCGTCGTCGGCGGGCCGGCGAAGGCCGAAGCCGCCCGCGCACTCGGCGCCGACCTGGTGGTGGACCGCAGGGCCGAGGATTTCGTCGCCGCCGTCAAACAGGCCACCGACGGCCGCGGCGCCGACGTCGTCTTCGACCCCGTCGGCGGCGACGCCTACACCGGCTCCACGAGGTGCATCGCCTTCGAGGGCCGCATCCTGGTCGTCGGCTTCGCCGCCGGCCGGATCCCCGCCCCCGCCCTCAACCACGCGCTCGTGAAGAACTACTCCATCCAGGGCCTCCACTGGGGCCTCTACAACACCCACGACCCCCGCGCCGTCCTCACCGCCCACGAGGAGCTGACCGAACTCGCCGGCGCGGGCGTCGTCCGCCCCCTGGTCAGCGCCCGGCTCCCCCTCGCCGACGCCGCCGAGGCCGTCCAGCGGGTCGCCGACGGCCGGACCACCGGGCGCCTCGTGGTTCTTCCCGACCGGTAGGCCTGCTCCGCCGCCGCCCGGCGGTCGGGCCCGGCTGGGGCCGGCTGGTCAGGCGAGTGCCACGCGGGCCAGGGCGCACAGCTCGGTCCGGTCGTCGACCGCTTGCGCCGGGGCACTGTAATAGGCGTGCACCACGACCGTGCGGCCCGCGGCGTGGTAGGTGAACGGTGTGGACCCGGCGTCCTCGTAGGAGGGGCGGCTCGCGTCGTCGACGCGGAAGTAGAGCGCGTCCATCACGATCGCGAACTGGACGCCGTGGCAGCGCAGTGCCCAGCCACCGAAGTAGCGGTGGACCGTGACCTCGCCGAGCGGCGCCAGTTCGTCGGCGACGTACTCGGCGAGGCTCCGGGATCCGCTCACGCGGGGAAGAACCCGGTGATGTCGGCGAGCCTGCCGTCGCGGTGGAGCGCGGTGCTCACACCCGCCACGGCGGGTTCGTCCTGCTCGCCGAGCTGGGTCCACCGCGCGAGCGACCGGTCGTGGTGCTCGACCACCTCGTCGATACGGAACCGGTGACCGGGGAAGGCTTCGGCGAATCCGGCCATGTAGGCGGCCAGCTCGGTCAGCCCGCCCACCTCCGTGCCCGGGTCCCGGTAGGCGACGTCCTCGACCGCCACCGCGCGAAGGGCGGCGAGCCGCTCGCCGGGCTCGGCCGACCAGCACGCGGCATAGTTCGTCCAGAGCTGCTGTGAGTCACTCATCGCTGTTCCTCTTTCTCGGAGCCGATCGACGCCATCGCGCCATCGGTGATGGTGTGCAGTTTCGTGCGGGGCGCGCCGGCTCGGACCAGCACCAGCAGGCCCTGATACAGCGCCAGCAGCCGGGCTGCCGACACTTCGACGTCCAGATCCGCCGACAGCAGGCCCAGCGCTCGGGCGCGCGTCAGCGCGTCGGCGAAGCCGGACTCGATCACGTCCAGCCCTCGGCGCACTCCCGCGGCGGCCTGCGGAACGGTGAAGGACTCCACCGCGGTGTTGGTGAGCAGACAGCCCGGATCGGGATCGACGCCGGTCTCGAACGCCGAGGTGAAGAACGACCTGATACCCGCCACGGGATCCGCCGGTTCCAGGAGGTGGACCTGCACCCGGCCCTGCACCACCTGGTCGTTGTAGGCGTCCAGGGCGGCACGGAACAGACCGTCCTTGCTCTCGAAGACCCGGTACAGGCTGCCCGGGTGCAGCCCGGTCGCCTCCTCGATGTCCCGCACCGATGCCCCGAGGTAACCCCGGTGGCGGAACAGTCGCATGGCGGAGGCCAGGACCTCCGCCTGGTCCCAGAGCTGTTTGCGGCCCACTGACGCCTCCGTAGTTGAACGGTTGCTCACAAAAATAGCACGCCTGCCCGAATCTCGGGTGCGGGCGTGGGGCGGGGGCTGTCAGGATGCGCGCATGACTGCGCTGGCGGCTGCTCGGAACTCGTTGGAAGGTTTGGCTCTGGGGGACGGCTTCGGGGAGCGGTGGTTCCCGTTGTTCCGGTCGCCGCGAGTGGCGGTTCGGGAGATCAGGGCGCGGCGGGTGCCGGTCGAGGCGGCGTGGCACTGGACGGATGACACCGCGATGGCGCTGTCCGTGTTCGGGGTGGTCGCCACGTACGACGCGGTGCATCAGGAGCGGTTGGCGGAGGCGTTCGGCAGGTCCTACGCGAGGGACTCGGCCCGAGGGTACGGGCACGGGATGCACCTGTTGCTGCCCGAGTTGGCGAAGGAGCCGGGGAGTTGGCGGGCCCGGGCGCGGGCGCTGTTCGACGGGGAGGGGAGCCTGGGCAACGGCGCCGCGATGCGGGTGGCGCCGCTGGGCGCCTGGTTCTGCGGCGACCTGGAGGAGGCGGCCGAGCAGGCCGCACTGTCGGCGGAGGTCACCCACTCCCACCCGGAGGGGATCGCCGGGGCGGTGGCCGTGGCGCTGGCGGCGGCCCTGGCCGCGCGCGGGCGAACGGAACCGGGGCCGGAGGGCGGCGAGTTGCTCACCCAGGTGGCCGACCTCACCGGGCCCGGTCGCGTGCGGGACGGGCTGCGGCGGGCGGCCGAGGTGCCCGGCGGCACCGAGGCGTGGCGGGCGGCGGACCTGCTCGGGAACGGGCAGCGGATCTCGGCGGCCGACACCGTCCCGTTCGCCCTCTGGTCGGCCGCGCACCACCTGGACAGCCTCACCGACGCCCTGTGGACCACCGCCGAGGGCCTCGGTGACGTGGACACCACCTGTGCGATCACCGGCGGGGTGGTCGCCGCCCGCACGGGGCTGGCCGAGGTGCCCGGCGACTGGCTCTACCTGCGTGAGCCCCTGCCCGACTGGGTCGACGAGCTGGCCACGGAGACGATCGACGGGTGACGGCCGACGGATGACCGTCATGGCGGCGGCCCCCGACGGGAGGCCGCCGGTCGGATGATCGGTCAGGAGTTCCGCTTCACCGACTCGTTCTCCTGCGCCAGCCGCCGCAGCGCCAGCAGGGCCGGCTCCAGCAGGACGGTGCGCACCAGGGCGCTCTCCGCCTGGGCGAGCGGGTCGGCCTGCGGGTCGAGCTGGTCGAGGTCGATGGCGGCGAGCTGTGCGGCGGCGTCGGCGTAGCCGAGGAGGGCGGGGTGGGCGATCTCCTCGCCGAGGGAGCGCAGGGTTTCGAGGGCTTCGCCGAGGACGGCCCGGGCGGGGGCGTGGTCGGAGACCTCCCAGCCGAGTTCGGCGAGCAGCGCGTCGACCTCGGCGGCGCCGGGTGCGGGGGCGGGGGCGGGTTCGGCGTCCTCGTCGGCGGGGCGGGCGCCGAGGACGATGCCGAGCACCTGGTGCTGTTCGCCCTCGTGGGCGGCAATGCCGCCGAGGACCTCCTTGGTGGCGCTGACACTGAGGCCGCGCACGCCGATGAGGGCGCGGACCAGGCCGAGGCGGCGCAGGTGGGTCTCGTCGTACTCGGCCTGGGTGGTGGCCACGGCCCGGCCGGGGGGCAGCAGGCCCTCCCGCAGGTAGTACTTGATGGTCGCGGTCGGGACTCCGCTGCGGCGGCTCAACTCGGACATGCGCACGGCTGCTCGGTTCCTCCTGGCCCTCGGTGTCCTCGGTGCCCTCGGTCGGACGCGCCCCTGGCGCTTGGATACCAGTACTGTCTAACATAGATAGCGACACTATCCAGTGTCGTCCGTCCGCCGACCAGGCGTAGACGAACGAGGAGTAGAGCCATGCCCACGCTGCCCTGGATCACCCCGAACCCCGCCACCCCCGGGACCGAGGCGATCGTGATGGCCTCCCGCTTCGAGGTCCGCTCCCTCGCCGACGTACCGCGCTTCTTCCTCAAGGCCATGACCGTCTGGAAGCAGCTGCACGGCACGCCCGGAGTCGTCGGCGCCTCACTGGTCGCCCGGCCGCTGAAGCGGACCTTCTACACCCTCTCCGCCTGGGAGAGCCGCGAGGCCCTGAACGCCTTCGCCGCCGCCGAGCCCCACCGCAGCGTGATGACCGGGCTGCGCAGCACCACCAAGGAGTCCACCTTCACCTTCTGGCAGGCCCCCGTCGAGCAACTGCCCGTGGCCTGGCCCGACGCGCAGCGCCGGATCGAGGAACAGCGCCGGATCGAGGAGCAGCGCCAGGCCGGCAGGACCCCTGGTCAGGGCTCGTAGACCATCTCCGGGAACCGCGCCGACGGCCCGTCCAGCAGGTGGTCGTCGTGCCCGCGCAGCCAGCGGTCGAGGAAGCCGGCGACGTACGTCCGCGTCGCGAGCACCGCCCGGTCGGAGCGGATGTCCCCGACGGCTTCGCGCACCGCCTGGGCGCCGATCGCGCCCTGGCCGGCGAGCTGCGGCAGCAGGGACTCGGCGTCGGTGTACGAGCCGTGGCGGGAGCCGTCGAGGGTGAAGTCGGCGTGCCAGCCGGTGCTGTGGCGCCACAGGGCGTCCCAGCCGGGCTGCTGCCCGTAGGGGCCGGAGTCGCCGTTGCGGGTGCCGAGCAGCAGGAACGGCCGGTCCAGGCCCTTCTCGGCGACGTCGGTGAGGAACACGCCGGTCCTGCCGTCGGGGCCGGGGAAGTGCAGCTGCCCGTCCATGTTGACGGCGGCGGCGATCCGGGGGTCGTCGTGCATGGCCTGGAGGGCGGTGGAACCGCCGCCGGAGTGGCCGACCATGGCGATCCGGTCCAGGTCGAGGGCAGCGCCGACGCCGGGCGGCAGGGTGCGCGAGTACTTGAGGTGCGTCAGCTCGTCGAGGACGTACTTCGTGTCGGCGACCCGGGTGGCGAGCATCTTGCGCAGCAGCGCGCCGATGTCGAGGTCCGGCTTCTCCAGCTCCGGGAACACCGAGGCGGCCAGCTCCCCGTTCGGGAGGGAGACCTCGGACGCCTCCCAGGTGTGGTCGACGGTCACCACCACGTAGCCGCGCGAGGCCAGGTCCTCGACCAGGCCCGTCCCCCAGGTACGCGGATCGCCCAGGCCCGCCGAGTACAGCACCACGGGCCTCGCCCGGCCGGGCAGCGCGGGCGCGTCGGCCCGGGCGTGGGTGCGCACGTTCGACCAGTCGGTGCGGCCGGGCTCGAAGCCGTAGTTGCGCCAGCCGATGCTTCCCGCGCTGCCGAAGTGCGCCGCCGCCTCGGGGGTCATGTACGGCGCGCGGTCGTCGCCGCTCGCCGGGCGGCCGGTCGGGTACCACAGGCTGATCATCAGCTCGCGGGGCCGCCCGGGCTTCCACGGGTCGTCCCGGTCCCGGTCGACCAGGTGCACGCTGGTGGTGCCGACCGCGTACGGGCCGGTGGGCGCCGGCAGCGCCGCCTTCGCCAGCTTGTCGACCTGCCCCTGCACCGGCGCCGACCGGGCCGCCGGAGCCGCCACCGCGCCGGGCGCCCCCGCCGCCCCGAGCGCCACCGCCGCCAGTACCACCGTCGCCACCGCCCGTCCCCGCTTGCCCATCGTCCGTCCCCCTCTGTGCTCGTCACCCCGTTGTCGGTACGGGTGAGACGGTACGGGCGGGGCGGGGGCGCGGCCGTCATACCGGGGGGCCAACTCGCCGATGGATACCCCGGTATGACAGGACTACGGGCTTACCTGGGTACCGGGATGCTCCTGGTACTTCCGCAGCTCCCGCCGGGCGAGCGAGCGCTTGTGCACCTCGTCCGGGCCGTCCGCGAGGCGCAGCGTGCGCATGCCCGCCCAGAGCTGGGCGAGCGGGGTGTCCTGGCTGACGCCGGCGGCGCCGTGCGCCTGGACGGCCTTGTCGAGGATCCACTCGACGGTACGCGGGGTGGCGATCTTGATGGCCTGGATCTCGGTGTGCGCGCCCCGGTTGCCGACGGTGTCCATCAGCCAGGCCGTCTTGAGCACCAGCAGCCGCAACTGCTCGATCCTGACCCGGGATTCGGCCACCCAGTCCTGGATCACCCCCTGCGCGGCGAGGGGCTTGCCGAAGGCCACCCGCTCGTTCGCCCGGCGGCACATCGCCTCCAGGGCGCGTTCGGCCATGCCGACGGCGCGCATGCAGTGGTGGATGCGGCCGGGGCCGAGGCGGGCCTGGGCGATGGCGAAGCCGCCGCCCTCCTCCCCGACCAGGTTGGCGGCGGGCACGCGGACGTCCTGGAAGAGGAGTTCGGCGTGGCCGCCGTGGTCGGCGTCGTCGTAGCCGAAGACCGTCATGCCGCGCTTGACGGTGAGGCCGGGGGTGTCGCGCGGGACGAGCACCATGCTCTGCTGGCGGTGGGCTTCGGCGGCCGGGTCGGTCTTGCCCATGACGATGATCAGCTTGCAGTCGGGGTTCATCGCGCCGGTGATGTAGAACTTGCGGCCGTTGATCACGTAGTCGTCGCCGTCGCGCAGGATCCGGGTCTCGACGTTGGTGGCGTCGGAGGAGGCGACCTCCGGTTCGGTCATCGCGAAGGCGGAGCGGATCTCGGCGTCCAACAGCGGTCGCAGCCACCGCTCGTGCTGCTCGGGGGTGCCGAACTGGGCGAGCAGTTCCATGTTCCCGGTGTCGGGGGCGGCGCAGTTCAGTGCGGGCGGGGCGAGTTGGGGGCTGCGGCCGGTGATCTCGGCGAGCGGGGCGTACTGGAGGTTGGTGAGGCCCGCGCCCTGGTCGCCGGGGAGGAAGAGGTTCCACAGGTGGCGCTTGCGGGCCTCGGCCTGAAGGTCGGCGACGACGGGCGGGACGGACCAGGGGGTGCGGGCCGGGTCGGCGAGCTGCTCGGCGAGGACGGGCTCGGCGGGGTACACGAACTCGTCCATGAACGCGAGGAGTTGCTCGCGCAGTTCGGCGGTGCGGGCGTCGTAGGCGAAGTCCATCAGTGCTCCTTGAGGGTGCTGAGGCCGTGCCGGGCGAGGATCGGGGGCATCTCGGCCGCGCGCTCGAAGCCGGCGCCCAGGGTGCGGCCCTGCCGGAAGCGGAAGTGGATGCCCTCGGCGACGACGGCGAGCTTGAAGGAGGCGAAGGCGACGTACCAGTCCAGGTCTGCGGCCTGACGGCCCGTCGACTCGGCGTAGTGTGCGACGATCTCGTCCGCCTTGGGGAAGCCGGGGGCCGTCGCGGCGTAGGGGATGATCCCGCCGCCGACGCCGGCGAGTTCGGTGTACATCACCAGCAGGCCGATGTCGGTGAGCGGGTCGCCGAGGGTGGACATCTCCCAGTCGAGGACGGCGGTGATCCGGTCGCCTCCGTCCACCAGGACGTTGTCCAGCCGGTAGTCCCCGTGGACGAGCGCGGGCGCGGGCGAGACGGGCAGCCGCTCGGCGAGCAGGGCGAGCAGGCGGTCGGCCTCGGGCAGTTCGCGGCTGCGGGAGCCTTCGAGCTGCTTGGACCAGCGGCGCAGCTGGCGCTCCAGGTACCCGTCGGGGCGTCCGAAGTCGGCGAGGCCGACGGCGGCCGGGTCGATGCGGTGCAGGGCGGCGAGGGTCTCGACCAGGCGCAGGCCGAGGGCGTGGACGCGTTCCTCGCCGAGGGCGGCGAGCGGGGCGACCTCGCGGTGGGCGGTGCCGGTGACGAACTCCATGAGGTACCAGGGCGCGCCGAGCACCTCCGCGCCGGGGTCGATCAGCAGGGTGCGCGGGACGGGCACGTCGGTGCCGGCGAGCGCCGTCATGACGCGGTACTCGCGGCCCATGTCGTGGGCGGTGGCGAGCACGTGCCCGAGCGGCGGGCGCCGGAGCACCCACGTCCGAGCGCCGTCCGTGAGCGCGTAGGTGAGGTTCGACCGCCCGCCCTCGATCAGCTCCGCCCGCAGTTCGCCCCGCACTCCCCCGGGCAGCTCCCGCTCCAGGTGCGCACGGAGGAGGCCGAGGTCGAGCCCGGGCGGGTCGGCGGGTGTGTCGGTCATCGGGCGGCTCCTCGGACGTCGACGAGAGGTGGGGCGGGAGGTGGGGCGTCGTTGACTAAGCGCTTGCTTAGCATTCAGCCGCAGGCCGCCCCCTGTCAATACGCAGCCGATGCACAGCCGTGGGGGGGCCCCCCCCCCGCGCGGGGGGGGGCCCCCCCCGCCCCCCCGGCCCCCCCAAACCCCCCCCCCCCCCCCCCGC
>NZ_JBITFA010000007.1:15064-344640 GCF_044455705.1 Kitasatospora sp. NPDC051170
GGGGGGGGGGGGGGGTGGGGGGGGGGGTTTTGACACCGGTCGTTATTTAAAACCCCCCCCGGCCCCCCCCTTAAAAACCCCCCGCCCCCCCCCGGGGGGGGGCCCCCCCGGGGGGGGGGGGGGGGCGCCCCCACGGCGCCGGCCGTGCCTTCACTCAGCCCAGCGGCAGCTCCAGGACGGACTCCTGCCCGATCGGGGAGGTGATGGTGGTGGTGCCGTCCACCGTGCCGGTGAAGGCGTAGAGCTGGTCGCAGCCGTTCACGGCCAGGGCGAGGCGGTGGCCGTCGGCCAGGTCGTAGGCGGCGGGCTGCAGCGTCCAGCCGACCGTCCGGACCTCACCGGCACCCAGACCGGTGACGGTCAGCGGCTCATGGGTGATGATCCGCGCCGAGCCGTCCGGGGCGACGTCGAAGAGGTAGGCGACGAGCGTGGCGGCGTCGCCCGCGCCGACGCCGACGGAGAGCCGGAGCCGAGCGGCGCCCCGGATGCGGCGCCCGCCCGACAGCGCCTCGGTGGACCAGACCAGCACCCTGTCGGACTCGAAGCCCTCCGGCTCGTAGCCCTTGGGGCTGCCGAACCACTCCTGCTGCCCGGTCGTCATGATCGCGTCCATCGCCGTGGCCCCGGTCGTCCGCCCGGCGAGGAACTCGCGGCTCCAGCCCGAGGACGGCTTGTCGGACAGGGCGCCGCTCCCGTCCGCGCCGTTCAGGTACCACGTCTCGGTGCCGGTGGTGGCCTCGGCCCAGGATCCGAGCGGTTCGCGCCGCGCCGGGACGGTGATCTGCCGGCCGCCGCCGAGGGCCGGGACGGTCTTGTAGGTGAACATCACCTGGCTGTTCACCACCGGCCACTCCGGCACCCCGTTGGGCTTGCCGAACAGGTGGTGGTCGAGCCAGGCGTACGCCTCCAGCATCGGCGTCAGCGCGCCGATGAAGGGCGCGCCGCTCGGGTACCCGGTGATGCCGAGGCCCTCCGGGGCGCCGTGGTCGCCGATCCACAGGTTCAGGTGCTTGGGCACGGTGAGCTTCTCGAAGGTGGCGATCGCCTCGCCGGGCGGGAAGAGGCTCTCGTGCCAGGTGCTGGCGTAGAAGGTGGGAATGCCACGGGAGTTGGTGACGTCGACGTAGGTCTCCGGGGAGCGCTCCTCACCCCAGTCCACCACCTTCTGCATCTCCTGCCCCTTCAGGAAGTTCTGGAGGATCTCCCAGGTGTCCTCGTCGAACCTCTCCTCCTCCTTGCCCACCTCGGCCCCGGTGAAGGCGATCAGCAGCTCCACGGCCTTCACGTGCCGGGTGTCGTTGTCGTAGAGGCTGGTGGCCAGGTTGCCCCAGGTGGCCAGGGCGGCGACGGCGGCGACCCGGTCCTGCGGGTCGTTCGCGGCGACCAGCTGGCTGATCCCCGAGCCGTAGGACAGACCCATCAGCCCGACCTTGCTCGGCGCGAACAGCCCCTCGGCGTGGTCGATCACGGCCGACCCGTCCCGCTGGTCCGTCTCCCCCGCGACGTCGATCAACCCGTTGGAGGAGTAGATCTCACCCACCGCGCCGAACCCGCGCGGGGTGTACGCCAGCACGTGGTAGCCGCGCGCCGCCAGCGTGAGGTACCCGACCATGAACGGCAGCCAGCCGTACGGGTTCCAGCCCGCGGGCACGATCACCACCGGGCGCGGCTCCGAGGTCTGCTGCCTGATCGCGAACCCGGAGAGAGCGACCCCCTCCGCCACGGGGATGCGTGGGAAGGTGACCCCGGCCTGCGCGAGCACCCGGGCCACCAACTCCCGCAGCTCGTCGGGGAGTCCGGCCGCCGGCGCCGCTCCGCCCTGGACGGCCGCGAGCAGCGCCCGGGCGACGGCGAGCACCGACGGGTTGACGTCGAGGGTGCCGTCGCGCCAGATGCCGTGCGCGGCGATGTCGGCGAGCGTCGCCTCGGTGATCACGGGGGTCGGATCTCCGCCTTGCATTGTCATACGAACTGCCCTTTCCTGGAACGCCCGAGCACCCCGAGGGGCGCCGTACGGGCGGATCATGGTCCCGGGCAGGGGAGTTGAAACGAAACACCGGCCGATCACACTCGAATGAGTGGTAAGCGAACGTTTCCGGCAGGTGACCACGGTTCAGCTGCTCTTCACCCCGGCCATGACACCTCGCCGACCGTTCGCCCTCCCACCGTGCCACCTTGCGCCAAGCGCGACTACCAGCCGGTAGCCCCACCCGACCCGAAGGACCGCCGTGAAGCGAACCGCCCCCCTGTCCGCCGCCATGGCCGTCGCCCTCGCCGCAGGCGTGGGGTTCACCGCCGGCACCGCCTCCCCGCCCTGAGAGGCGGGGAGCCGGTCCGGTCGTCAGACGGGGACGTTCTTCATCACGGCGGCGGTCAACGCCGTGAGCTTGCCCTGCAGTTTGTCGAAGTCCGTGCCCCGCCCGTCCGACCACTGGCCCTTGCCGAGCAGCATGCCGTGCCCGAGGGAGGAGAAGCCCTCGACGAACGGGCTCTTCTCGGGCAGCACTCGGAGGCCCGAGTCCTTGGCCGGCACCTGGACACCGGCCTGGTAGGACTCGGGGTGCACGGCCAGCACGTTGATGATGTGGATGCTGTCCATCTGGTCCTTCATGGTGAACAGCGCCAGGTTGTACTGGTTGCCCTCGGCGTCCCGGTACAGCGCGAAGTCGACGCCCACGCAGCCCTGCCCCTGCGTGATCAGCCCGGCCAGGGACGGCCCCACGCTCTCCGCGCTCGTACAGCTCGGCTGCGTCACCCCGGAGAGCAGCGTGTAGCCCTCCACCTGCGCCGGGAAGACGGACATCGGGATCGCGGAGTCCGGAACGCCCGAAAGGGCCTTCTCGGACGGCGAGTTGCTCGCCGCCGGTGCCGCCGCCGCAGGCTGCGCCGAGACGGACGGCGCGGGTGCGGGCGCGGCCGCCGGCGCCGGATCCGGGTCCGCCTTCGTCAGCGTGTACGCCGACACCCCCGCGACGACCAGCAGTGCGGCGGCCAGCGGCAGCACTATGTGACGCCGCGAACGCCGCTGCTCCGGCTGTTCCGTCTGCCCCGGCCGATCGGCCGAACTCGGCTTCGCCGCCCCGTTTTCCTTCTCGAACTCCCGGACGAAGTCGTCCCACGTTCCGCCATCGGATTCACCCTTGGTCACGGGCTCAGAACCTTAGCGGCCGCCTCCGACACCCTGGGAACCGGGGTCCGTTCGGAGCCGCACTTCCTGACTCCCGTACTGATGTGACCTCCTGACGACCCGTGACGCCGTGCGTGCGGGCGACGGCCTGCACGGCATGGTGCAGGCCGTCGCCCTTCTGTCGGCCCAGGTGTTCCGTTTACAGGCGGAACGGATTGCCGCCCTGGCCGGCGAGCAGGTACCAGGCCGTGGCGCCGGTGTGCAGGGAGGCGTAGTAGATGTCGCCCTCGCCGGTGGCGAGGCCGTCGCTGGAGGCGGCCACGATGCCCTGGCCGTCTCCGGTGGGTGCCCCGGCCTGGATCTTGGCGAGGGTGTCCTGGAGGACGGCGGCCTTCTGCGGGTCTCCTTCCGCGCCGCGGGCGTGGTAGGCGGCCAGGAGGTGGGCGGTGCCCTCCAGCCAGACCTTGGAGGTGTCCGCCTTGGCGAAGCTCACCCCGCGGTACGGGCCGTCGGAGGCGGCGAGGTTGGCTTCCGCCCAGTCCACCGAGCGGGAGAAGACCGGGTCCAGGGTGGCCAGGTAGCTCCAGGTCTGGACGTCCTCGGGGACGCTGTCCCGGTTCTGGGTGACACCGTCGGTCCCGGTCCCGGTCCACAGCCGCCCGTCGTCGGCCTGCATCCCCCGGACGAACGCGAACGCGTTGTCCGAGCGGGCCTTCCAGGTCGGGTCGCCGGTGATCTGCGCGAGCATCGCGAAGAACGCGCCCACGTCGATGTTGTGCTCGGTCGCCTTCCACTCCCGACGCACCATGGCGTCCCCGGTGCCGCCGGTGTCGACCCAGCCGCCGGTGTACCCGCCGAGGCCCCGGGTGTCGGCGGCGTTGGTCTGGATCCACTCGGCGACCTTCAGCGCGCCGTCACGGAAGCGCTGCTCGCCGGTCTGCTGGTAGAGGCGGGAGAACGCCATGCCGGCCCAGGCCATGTTGCCGGTGTAGACGGAGAACCCGCCGACGTACGGGGAGCCGTTCGCGGTGACGAAGGGGTTGGGCAGGTAGGACGCGCGAATGCGGCCGTCGGGCACCTTGTCGTGCGCCTGGGCGTAGAGCAGGCTGTCGCCGAGCCGGGTCGCCCTGGCGACGTCGCGGTTCTTGCCCTGGAGCAGCGCGGCGATCATGACGGAGTTGTCGTAGGTGAAGGACGACTGGTAGCCGTCGGGCCCGAACTCCGTGCCGGGGGCGAAGTGCCCGCCGGTGTAGCTCTGCGGCACGCCGAGCCCCGAGGGCGCGTACCGGTCGTGGGTCTTGGCGAGGAAGGACGCCGCCGCCGACATCGAGGCGTCCGGGGCGCCGGCCACCTCGTACGGAACCGTCAGGGTGCCGTCGGTGGGGGACGGGTCGCTGGCGCCCACGCCGTCGCCGCCGCTGACGGGAACGATCGAGAACCGCTGGCTGCGGTCCCCGTCCCTGCACGGCGAGATCGTGGCCACCCCGCTGACCAGCATCTTGTGCGGGGGGAACATCCAGCGGAAGCCCTCCGTCACCTGGAGGCAGTTCTGGCCCAGGTGGATCACGTAGAGGTTCAGGCTCGGATCGTACGCCGCGACGGGGGTGAAGGAGATCGGGTCCCTGATCGTCCCGTGGAGACTGTAGTACGTGTCCTTGTTGCGCAGGACGTATCCGCCCATGACATCCGGGAGTATCTGCCAAGCGGCGCCCGGGCGGTCGGTATCCGTTCCGATGAGTCTGTGGTCGGCCGGGTTCACGGCGACGGCGGCGCCGTTCTCGGCCACGATGGCGACGCGGTCGTAGTCCTCGGGATACACGGGCTGCGCGGCGTTGGTGTAGAGGTCGCCGGGCTTCACGTCGGTCTGCAGGTCGGGGAAGTAGGGACTGGCGACGGTGATCGTCGCCCCCATCGCCTCCAGCACCTGCCGCATGGGGACGAAGTAGATGGTCGTGAAACAGAAGGAGGACCCCACACAGTCCTTCGTGCTCGCCTCGTTCGCCGGGCCCGCCGAGACGATGCCCGCGGCGGTGACCGTGCTGTCGATGGTCCCGTGGTCCGCGCTCAGGCGGGCGCTGTTGGAGGCCATGACGATCGGTCCGCCACTGTCACCGCGCCGGCCCGCGTACGGGTTCAGGTCGGGGGTGGCGGAGTTCTGTGCGACCCTCGGGTCGTTGCTGGTCTTCTTCCTCCCGCCGAAAGCACCGCCGTAGCGCAGTTCCACCTCCTGGCCGTTGCCGTCGAGGGTCTTCGCCTTGTAGTCGAGCTTGTAGTCGACGATCTTGATGTTGCAGGTCGTGCCGGACTTGGCGGCGGTGTTGCAGACCCAGTTGCCGAGCTGGGGCTGTGCGGCGGCGTTGACCCAGACCTTCTGCTGGCCCGGCCCGCCCGGATAGACCGCAGGACCGGTCCACACCTTCGGCTCGAACACGGTCCCCGACATCGGGCTCAAGGCATTGACGTCGTAGGGAAGCCCGTTGGGGCTGGGGATCGGCCTTCCGACGCGCTTCCCGAAGGGGGTGCCGTCGGCTCCCTGCTCGGTCGACTTCCGCTCGTCGATGATGCCCGGAGGGAAGCAGTGGTCGGCGGTCAGCATCACGGGCTGGTTCTGGATCTTGCCCGCGAAACCCGTGGTGCACACGGCGTTCGGGGCCACCATCTGCGCGCCGCCCGCACTGGGGTCGGATCCGCGTGACGGTTCGGACAGCGCCAGCGCCGCCTTTCCGCCCGGGGTCACCGAGACCGGCACGCCCAGGGGCTCGGTCAGCTGCCGGAGCCGCTGGGCGTCCGCCTCCGTGCCGCTGACCGAGATCGCCAGGCCGCCGGTGCCCTGGTCGAGGGAGATGTCGGTGTACGGGATGCCGGCGGACTCGGCGATGGGCCGCACCCGCGCGGACGCCTCGTTCAGCTCCTGCTCGGTGTGACCGGCCGGCTCGACCTTCACCGCGACCGGACTCCTGGCGATGATCGTCCTGGCGGCGGGTGTCAGCGCTCCGCGCCAGTGCACCGTCAGGTGCTTGTCCTCGGGAGAGGCGACCACACTCGCGATGCCCCGGTCCCGGGTCTGGCCCGGAGACTTCTGAAGGGCGTAGGCGGTCTCGTTCATCCGGTCCTGGAGGTTCATCAGCTGGTCCCAGGACGTCGCCGACGCGAGGAGCGCCCGCTCGTGCGCGAGCGGCGCCACACCGGGCCCCGCCGCCACCACCGCCAGAGCCGCGACGGCCAGCAGCGGCACCAGGGGCCGCCGCCGACCTCGCCGGCTCCGCGGCAGGGCAAGACTGTGCAATCGCAAGATTCTCCTCCTGGGTCAGGACATCCTCGACCGCCCGGAGACGGGGACGTCCCGCCGGGGCGCGGCCGGACAGGCCGCCGGAGAACCGCAGGTGACGAACGACTTCAGCCACCGCGGTCGTTCGACGGGCCGTCCCAGATGAGAGAACGATGAGAAGACGATCCGGGGTTCACCAGGACAGGAGAGCCCCCGTCAGCCCTCGACCCAGCCGTTCCGCTTGCCGAACAGGAGGAACTGAGCACGCACGGCGAGGATCTGCTGCCCCGTCAGCTCCGGGACGGTGGTCAGCAGGAGCTCGGTCACCTCCCGGGTGTACTCGGCCGAGCTGAGCACGTCGCACATCGGCTCCGGCCCGTCCCCGACGGACGGGATGACGGCTGCGGGCTGGGCCGACCGGGCCTGCTGCTCCGTGAGCCGGACCCGGGACGCCTTCAGCCCGCGGTCGCCGTCCTCGATCTCGAACTCGACCATGAGTCCGGACTGGATGGACGCCTCGGGAATGAGCAGATCATTCACGTGCAGGAAGACGTCCTCCCCGCCGTGCTCCGGCGCGATGAACCCGTAACCGCGCATACCGTCGAACCGGACCACCCGACCAACAGCCATCCCCACCAACCCCCACACCCTCGCAGCGACGAACACCGCGCCCGTCGACCTGCGGAGGATCGTAACAACCCCGGCCGCACGACGTAGTCCCGGCGTATGACTCCGGTACCTCTCGGGGGCTACCGACGACACCGGACCGTGGGGTGATTCGACGCGAGAGCCGCGGAACCTACCGTCCACCCCATGAAACGCAACCGCCGCATCAGCGCTGTCGCAGCCCTCGCCCTCGCCGCCGTCGTCGCCGGAACCGGCACCGGGTTCGCCGCCACGACCACGCCGGTGACCGCACCGGCAGCGGCCACCGCGCCCACGCGGACCTTCCAGGGCGTGCTCCCCGCGCCGACCGGGCCGTACGCCGCAGGTGAGGAGATCATCCACCTCACCGACACGAACCGGATCGACCCGTGGGTGCCGTCGTCCGGTCCCCGCCAGCTGGCCGTCACGATGATCTACCCGGCCGTCGCCGGGACCGGGACTCCGGCCCCCTACATGACCCTCGCCGAGGCAGCCGGACACATCCAGAAGGCGAAGATACCGGCGAGTTCCGGCATCACCCCGCAGACCCTTGCCGGCATCACCACCCAAGCCTTCGACGGCGCGCGGCCGCAGAGGGGCAAGTATCCGCTGGTCGTCCTCTCACCCGGGTTCGGGGACCCGCGCATGGTGCTCACCTCGCTCGCGACCGAGCTGGCCAGTCACGGCTACGTCGTCGCCGTCGTCGGGCCCACCCACGAGGACGGCGGCGAGACACTGGCGGACGGCCGGACGCCGCCGTGCGCGATCTGCGATCACCCGGAAACGCTCGACTTCAACTCCGTCACCGCCAGCCGCGCGCTGGACATGTCCTTCGTGATCGACCGGTTGACGCACGGCAACACCGCGTGGCGCCTGGCACACCTCATCGACAAGCACGAGATCGGCATGGCCGGACACTCCATCGGCGGATCGGCGGCCGCCACCACGATGATCGCCGACCCGCGCGTACAGGCCGGAGTGAACCTGGACGGCACCTTCCACCCGGCCCCGCTGCCCGGCCAGATCGACCGGCCGTTCCTCATGATGGACGGGGCCGAAAACCTCCCGGCCGACAGTGCCGGCGACTGGGGGAAGGCATGGGACGCCCTCGGCGGCTACAAGAAGTGGATGGCGGTCACCGGCGCCAACCACGCCAGCTTCACCGACGTGGACCTGCTCGAGCAGCAGGCCGGCTTCCCGGTGCCACCCCTCTCCCCGGCGCGCGGAGTGGAGATCACCCGCGAGTACGTGACGGCGTTCTTCGACCGGACGCTGAAGGGGATCTGTAGCCCGCTCCTGGACGGCCCCACGCCGGACAACCCGGAGGTCCTCCTCCAGAACTAGTGCGGCACTGAACTAGGCTCGCCAAAGGTTCATCGCGGTCGAAAGAGGAGGGTCTGCGACATGAGCGGGACGGTCACGGCGGTCAGCAGCAATGGCGAGTACTCGTTCACCAAGCCCAACCGGGACAGCATCGTGCTGCTCGCGGGGCTCGGGGTGGAGGGGGACGTGCACGCCGGGGTGACGGTCAAGCACCGCTCGCGGGTCAAGAGGGACCCGACCGTGCTGAACCTGCGGCAGGTGCACCTGATCCATGAGGAGCTCCTCGCCGAGGTCGGCGGGGCGGGGTTCAAGGTGGCGCCGGGAGACCTCGGCGAGAACATCACCACGAGCGGCGTGGATCTGTTGGGACTGCCCGTCGGGACGCTGCTGCGGATAGGTGACGAGGCGGTGGTGGAGGTCACGGGCCTGCGCAATCCGTGTGCGCAGATCGACAACTTCCAGGACGGGCTGTTGAAGAAGCTCGTCTTCCGCGACGAGGAGGGGAAGATCGTCCGGAAGGCCGGAATCATGAGTGTCGTGCAGGTGGGTGGCGAGGTACGGCCCGGCGACACGATCACGGTGGAACTGCCGGCCGAGCCGCACCGGCCCCTGGACATGGTTTAGAGGAGGTCGGACTGCTGGGGCATCTGGGACCGCGCCCGCCACGACCACCTCCGCGCCCCCGCCTCCCCCGACCGCATCCGCCGCTTCGACACCCGCTCCGCCGCCGAGTCCCACCTCCGCACCCTCTCCTGACCCCACACCCGTGCCGCCCCGGGGTGGGCCCGGGGCGGCGCAGGCGCTCACCATCTCGACGCAGGACACGTCGTGTCCTAAAGTGAACGGCGTGTCATTGCGGCGGACCGGTCCGCCGCGCCGGCGCCCGTCACCACCGAAGAGTGAAGGAGACGCACAGCCATGACCGGCACGTTCGAAGCGGGCAAGTCCGAGCTGGTGGATCTCGCCCACCGTCGGATGCAGACCGCGATCCCCGACAGTGGCTGGACGGTGCGGCAGAAACTCGCCCTGACCTGCCGCATCCTGTTCGACGCCGGGCACGACTCCGGCCTGGCCGGGCAGATCACCGCCCGGGCCGAGCGCCCGGGGACGTACTACACGCAACAACTGGGCCTCGGATTCGACGAGATCACCGAATCCAACCTGCTCCTGGTGGACGAGGACCTCAACGTCCTGGAAGGCGACGGGATGGCCAACCCGGCCAACCGGTTCCACAGTTGGGTCTACCGCGCCCGCCCGGACGTCACCTGCATCATCCACACCCACCCGCTGCACATCTCCGCGCTGTCGATGCTGGAGACCCCGCTGATCGTCTCCCACATGGACATCTGCCCGCTGTACGACGACTGCGCGTTCCTGGAGAAGTGGCCCGGAATCCCCGTCGGCAACGAGGAGGGCGAGATCATCACGGCCGCGCTCGGCGACAAGCGGGCCCTGCTCCTGGCCCACCACGGCCAGTTGGTCGCCACCGGCACCATCGAGGAGGCGTGCACCCTCGCCCTCCTCTTCGAGCGCGCCGCCAAGCTCCAACTCCTCGCGAGCGCCGCCGGAAAGATCCAGGAGATCCCCCGACTGCTGGCCGCCGAGGCCCACGACTGGATCTCCACACCCAAGCGCGGCCAGGCGAACTTCGCCTACTACGCCCGCCGCGCCCTCCGGGCCGGCCACGGCGACGCCCTGAGCACCGCCACCGCCGCCACCACCCCCTCACAGAACGGGTCCTGACCATGGCCGCCACCGTCCTCGAGGGGATCATCGCCTACCCGGTGACCCCGTTCTCCCGCACCGACGGCAATCCCGACCTCGCCCAACTCGCTGCCCTCATCGACCGGTTGGTCACCTCCGGCTGCCACGCCATCGCCCCGCTCGGCTCCACCGGCGAGAGCGCCTACCTGGACGACCAGGAGTGGTACGACATCGCCGAGGCCTCCGTCTCCGCCGTGGCGGGCCGGGTGCCGACCGTCGTCGGCATCGCCGACCTCACCACCCGCAGCGCCGTGCGCCGCGCCCGGTTCGCCGAACGGGCCGGTGCCGACGTGGTGATGGTCCTGCCGCTGTCGTACTGGAAGCTCGACGAACGCGAGATCACCCGGCACTACACCGAGATCGCCGACGCGATCGGCATCCCGCTGATGATCTACAACAACCCGGGCACCGCCGGGGTCGACCTCACGCCCGAACTCATGCACCGGCTGGTCGACCAGGTCGAGAACATCACCATGGTCAAGGAGAGCAGCGGCGACATCCAGCGCATGCACCGCCTCGCCCAACTCTCCGACGGCGCACTGCCGTTCTACAACGGCTCCAACCCCCTGGCCCTGGAGGCGTTCGCGGCGGGCGCGGCCGGCTGGTGCACGGCGGCGCCCTGCGTCATCCCGGACCTCGCCCTGGAGCTGTACCGGGCCGTACGCGCCGGGGAGCTGGAGACGGCCCGCCGGGTCTTCTACCGGCAGCTGCCCGTCCTGCAGTTCCTGCTCGGCGGCGGCCTGCCGACCACCGTCAAGGCGGGCCTGGCACTCCAGGGCCTGGACGTCGGCGAGCCCCGACACCCGCTGCTGCCCCTGGACGTGGCGCGGACGGAACGGCTGGCCGCCCTGCTGGCCGAGGCGGCTCGGTAGACCCGTCTGCCCGGTCAGGGCAGCTCGGGAACCCGCTCCGAGGGGCCGGCCGGGTCGTCGTGGATCACCACGAGGATCTCGGCCGGCTCCACCCCGGTGCTCCGACACCGGTGCGGCAGCGCCGAGTTGAAGTAGACGCTGTCCCCCGGGCGCAGCTCGACCGTCCGCTCGGGGAACTCCAGCTCCGCCGTACCCGCGTGGACGAACAGGAACTCCTCGCCCGCATGGGACTTGAACACGGACCCCGTCGCATCGATCGGCGGGTACATCACGAACGGCACCATCTGCTTCCCGCTGAGGCCCGTCGCGATGCCCTCGTAGCGCGGGGCACCGGGGCCACCGCCCTCGGCGATCGGAGTGCGCTCACCCGCGCGGACGACGGTGACCAGCTCGGGCTCCACCTCGTCCGAGAACAGCCGACCGACGTCAACTTTGAGTGCGTGCGCCAACTTGAGCGCCGTCGAGATCGACGGCTCGCTGATCCCACGCTCCACCTTCGACAGATAGCTCTTGGTCACACCGACCTGCTCCGCGAGCGCCTCCAGGCTGAGCCGGTTCTGCTTCCGCAGCACCCTCAGTCTGCTGCTCATGCGCCACCCCTCACCTGCGGAACCGTCCGATCCATTATCCACCCGGCCCGTGATCGAGATCCTCGGGAACACGGGCCTGCTCACCCAGCCGCTCCTCGACCTCGACACCATCGAGGCCCGGGCTACGACCCAAGCCGTAGGCCCATGGTCTCGATCTCCCCCGCCCGAAGGCCGATTGCGGCTCGTCCGGACCCTCCGTCGATCATGGGATCCGTCGGGACTCGGTACGGATGGAAGGCAGGCGGCACATGTGGGGCAAGTGGATCGGCTGCAGCGTACCCACGGAGTCGCGGGAGCGGTTCTCCGCCGCCCAGCGCGCCTGGTCCTCGATCAGCGACCAGCCGGGCCTGATCGGACAGGTCGGCGGCTGGGACCCGGCCACCGGCCGTGCACAGCTGCTGGCCCTCTGGACCGACGAGGACGCCTACCGCCGCTTCATGCGCGAGGGGCACGACGCCGTCACCGCCGCCAACCGACAGAGCACCAGCTACACCGCGATCGACGTCGCCACCGGCGAGGTCGTCCTCGACATGCCCGGCGATGCCGGAACCGCCCTCCCCCTCGCCCTCGAGCGCGCCACCCTCCTCCGCGTCGCCGACTGCCGCCTCCTCCCCGGCCGCGACGACCACTTCCTCCACATCCAACGCCACCTGTGGGCACCCGGCATGGCCGCCGCCGGAGGCATGCTCACCGGCGTCGTCACCCGCCTCGAACCCCACCGCTACCTCGTCACCACCCTCTGGTCCACCCCCGCCGCCCACCAGCACTACACCACCCACCACCTCCCGACCCTCCTCTCCCGGGCCACCCTCCAGCAGGACGTCGACTCCATGACCGGCCACACACTCCCCCTCGAACCGACCTGGCGCGTCAACTCCGCACAGGATCGGCACGGCTCTGACCTGGCCCGACAGGGCTCGGACGGTCCTTCGTAGGCCACCCGCCTCCTCTCGAGAGGACGAAGCGTCAGTACAGCGGCTCGGCGAACCAGGGGTAGTCGTCGGGGTTGCGCATCTGCGTGAGGAGGACGGCAGGTTCGTCGGTGACCTCGGTGTCGAGGAAGGCGTCGTTCAGTGCCGGCCGAGGAGGGTGACCGCGCACTGCTCCGCGAGCTCCTCCGCGTGGGCCGGAAGTGGTGTTCCGCCCCGTAGGTGACGTCGCACCACAGCGAGCGGTAGATCGATGACGGCCAGGGCGACCCGGTCGATGTCGGCGGCCGTGGTGGCGCCGAGGCGGTCCGCGAGCGCCGCCACCGCTCTGCGTGCCCGCTGATTGCCACGCTGTGCGCGACGAACGTGATCCTCGGGCCACTCGGCCTTGCCGAAGGCATCGGCTCCGTGCAGGAGGACGGTGGCCTGCTCGGGAAAGGCGCGGCTCCACGAGACCACGTGCCGGGCCGCCGCCCCGCCCGCCAGGTGCGGCTCCGGACGGGAGTCGAGGGCCGCGAGGCAGCCCTCCTGGAACGTTTCCACGGTGCGCAGCCACAGCTCCGCCAGCAGGACCGTGCGTTGGGGGAAGCGGTGGTAGACCGAGCCGTTGGGTGCGCCGCTCTCCCTGGCGACCGCCGACATCGTCACCGCAGCCGGCCCGGCGGCGGCCGCCAGCCGCACGGCGGTGTCGAGCAGCAGGGA
This sequence comes from Kitasatospora sp. NPDC051170, assembly GCF_044455705.1. Classification (NCBI taxonomy): domain Bacteria; kingdom Bacillati; phylum Actinomycetota; class Actinomycetes; order Kitasatosporales; family Streptomycetaceae; genus Kitasatospora; species Kitasatospora sp. NPDC051170. Next base: position 28,285 of record NZ_JBITFA010000007.1, read on the forward strand.
TTCGTCGTATCTGGATGGTCTGGCCATGTAATGGAGAGTACTCTCCACTTCAATTGGAGAAGGCCATCCAAAACCAGGAGGACGCATGGCCGTGCTGAACATCCACGAGCGCAGGATCCCCGGGCCGCCGGACCAGGTCGGCGCCCTCATCGACGGCCTCTCCGGCGAGGACGACCAACTGTGGCCGGGGCGAGACTGGCCGAGGCTGCGACTGGACGCCGGACTCGCGGTCGGCTCCTCCGGCGGGCACGGCCCCATCGGCTACACGGTGAGCGGCTACGCGCCGGGCAACTGGATTCGGTTCGAGTTCACCGCTCCCAGAGGCTTCAACGGCTTCCACGAGTTCTCCGTCCACCCCGCGGACGACGGCGGCGCGGTACTGCGGCACACCCTCGCGATGACCACGCGCGGAGCCGCCAGGCTCACCTGGCCGCTCGCCTTCCGCCGGCTGCACGACGCGCTGCTCGAGGACAGCCTCGATCGCGCGGAGCGAGTCTGCGGCAGCGAGCCTCGAACACCCGCAAACTGGAGCCGGTACGTCAGGCTGCTGCGGCTCCTGCGCCGCACCTACCCCGACACCACGAGCTCGATCCAAGCGGCGCGCTGCTCCTCAAATCCTTCACCTGTTCCATCCTCAGGTCCGCGGGCAGCCGAAGCCTCGCCGCTGAACGCCAGGGAGGTCAGTCGCCCGCGAGCCAGGTGAATCGGTCGGAGGAGGGTCTGGGCCGCAGCCCAGGAAGCCACCAGTCACTACCGGGCCTTGGCCGCGGCAACCCGACACGCTTCGAGTCCCGTCTCCAGGTGTCATTGGACAAGGTGGCACGGCTCAAGAGCCGCACACCGATGTCGGCCGGCTCCCCGGCCGGGCACGCCGACGAACGGCCCCGGCCCGCCCGGAAGCCGGGTTGACCAGTGGTGAACGATGGGCAGCATGATCTCCAGAGAACGTGCCGTCGAGCTCGTCGAGAGCCTGCTCGCCAGGAAGCCGCCCACCGGGGCCGAGGGCCGCGAGTTGGCCGTGGTGTCCGTGAAGAAGCACGAGTTCGGCTGGGCCGTCTTCTGGAACTCGGCGGAGTTCGCGCGGACCCGCGACCGCCACCGCATGCTGGTCGGCAGCGGCCCGTACCTGGTGGACGGGCTGGACGGGAGCATCCACCACATTCCCACCACCACGTGGATGGGCGGGGGTTGGGAGGAGCTCTACCTCCGGCAGGTCCGGGGGGACGGGTCGCCGGGCCCGGTCGCCGCTGACGAGGGCCGGCCCCGGCGGCTCCCCGTCGAGACGCTGGCCGGGCCGGTCCGGTAGGAGCGCGAAAACGGATCCGGTGGCGGGAGGAGCCGTACTCGCTCCGCTACATCCTCACGCACATGATCGAGGAGTACGCGCGGCACAACGGGCACGCGGACCTGCTGCGCGAGCTCGTCGACGGAAGCACCGGCGAGTAGCGGCCGCCCGCTTAGCACCTCCGGTGGGCCGCCGGACACCTGGAAAACTGCACCTTTCCACCGGCAGTGCACGTGATTCCGGGGCGTCCTTCGCGTCCGTAGCGTCATCGGCATGATGACGACGACGACGACTCGAACACCGCCACCTCGTACGGCCCGCCGGCGCGGCCTGCCGCTCTTCCTGCTCCTCGCCTACGCCGGGATGTGGGCGGCCATGGCGCCGCTGCTCGCCGACGGCTACCGGCGGGCCGACGCCCGGGAGGAGGTCGGCGGCCTGGAGCAGGCGTGCATCGGCGCCGCGATGCTCACTCCGGCGCTGGCGGCGCTGTTCGTGGTCCGCTTCCTCGAGCGCCGACGCGGAGGGGTGCGGGACGCCCTCGCGTTGCGGTGGCCCCGGCCCTGGGGCCGGGCGCTGCGGGACTGTCTGCTGCCGGTCGGGGTGCTCGGCGGGCTGACGGCCGCGGTGTTGGCGCTCGGTGCGCTGGCGGGGAGTTATCCGTTCGCCGGGTTCGGGGCGCTGGACGCGGGGGCGGTCGGATCCTGGGCTGTGCAGGGTGTGGTCGGGATGGTGGTGTCGCTGCCGCTGTTCTTCGGGGAGGAACTCGGTTGGCAGGGCTTCCTGTTCCCCCGGCTGGTGGACCGAAAGAACACCTCCGCGCCGCTGGTCAGGGCGTACCTGCTCACCGGTACGGCCTTCGCGCTCTGGCACCTGCCGCCGCTGCTGATGGGCGGGCAGTATCCGGGGCGGCCCTGGTACGTGGCGGTGCCCGCGTTCGTGGTGAGCTGTGCGCTGGTCCTGCCGGTCTTCACGTGGCTGCGGCTGCGGTCGGGGTCGGTGGTCCCGGCGGTGCTGGCGCACACGTTCGCGAGCAGCATGAGCGTGTCGATGGTCAGGGAATTCGCGGCCCCCGAGGCCGAGTTGGATCCGCTCACCATGAGTCTCGCCGGCTGGCCGGGGTGGATCGTCCTCGGCGCGTTCGTGGCCTTCCTGGCGCGCACCGGCCGGCTGCGGCCGTCCCGGTACGACCGGGGGTAGCGGGCCCTCAGGGGGCGGCGAACCGGGCCACGTACTCGTCGAACGGCGGGATGCCGACCTCCGCCCGGCGCTCGTCCATCCGCTCGGGCTCCTCGCAGGGCCACGGGACGGGCGCGCCCTCGCGCACCCCGGCGATCTGCGTGCCGTAGATCTGCGGGCGGCCTTCGTTGACGAGCGTACGGTCGCGCAGGAAGGCGACGTCGCGCGGGCTGACGTGACCCCCGGCGGCCTCCTCCTCCATCAGCCTCAACGCCCGCCGCTGGATGTCGAGTTGGCGGTCCGCGTGCTGCGCGATCAGCCACGCGGCCCGGGCCGCCTCCTCGCCGACCAGGTCGGCGGTGGGCCAACCGCAGGCGTCCATCAGCTCGTTGAGCCGGTCCGCGTGGCGCGCCGTGAGCCGCCGCCACTCCAGTTGCTCCGCCGGGTCCTCGCTGTTCGCCAGCGGGGCCCCTCGGTGGTCGGCCTCGGCCATGCCGGTCAACTCCATTGCCAGCGCCGCGATCTCCGATGCCATCCCCTGCTCCGTTCCCCTCGGCTCATGCCGGTCCACAGGAAACCCTAGGTGTGCCGAGCACCACGGAATCTCCTGCTCAAGGACGGTGACAGGCCCATCCGGAGGCTGGGATACTGAAGCTGGCCCGAAGAGCGAAGGACCGGACGGACAACCGGTCGTAGGCGTCCTGTTAACCTGCTCGACATGATCAAGTGGGGGTCGGGGAAACGGGATTCGGGCAGGACGACGACGGACGGCCACCAGCGTGCGCTGATCGCGGCCATCTTCGTCAACCGGGTGGGCAACGGGCTCTTCAACACCGCCTCCATCCTCTACTTCACCCTCGTCGTGCACCTCCCCGCCGCCCAGGTCGGGGCCGGGCTGACGATCGCCGGACTCTGCGGGCTGGCGGCCGGGCTGCCGGCGGGGAACCTCGCGGACCGGTTCGGGGCGCGGCCGGTGTGGATGATCGGCCTCTGCGTCCAGGCCGTCACCATGGCGGCCTTCGTGACCATCGACAGCTGGCTCGCGTTCACCGTCGTCGCCACCCTGGACCGGCTGGCCGCCACGGCGAGCAACGCCGCGGGCGGGGCGCTGGTCGCCCGGGCCGCCGGGGACCGGCCGGCGGCGTTCCGGGCCAGGCTGCGGACGTTCGGCAACCTCGGCGTGGTCATGGGCACGCTGGGCGCGGCCTTCGCGGTGCAGATCAACACCCGGCCCGCGTACACCGTACTGATCCTCGCCAACGCCGCGAGCTTCGCCGTCGCCGCACTGATCACCCTCGCCGCCGTCCCGAACCACGCGCCGCTGCCCCGGCCCGAGGGGCACCGGCAGTGGACGGTGCTGGCGGACCGGCCGTACGTGTCCTTCGTGGCGCTCTACAGCGTGATGGGCTTGCACTACCAGAGCGTCTCCCTGCTCCTGCCGTTCTGGCTCACCTCCCACACCGACGCGCCGCGTTGGACGGTTGCGGCGGTCTACGCGGTCAACAGCGGGGTGTGCGTGCTGCTCCAGAGCCGGATCGGCTCGACGGTGGAGTCGCCCCGGCAGGGCGGGCGGGCGCTGCGGATCGCGGGGCTGCTGTTCCTGGTCAGCTGCCCGCTGATGGCGCTGACGGCCGACGTCCCCGTCTGGGTGGCGCCGGTGCTCGCCGTCCTCGCGGTGTGCGTGCACAGCGTCGGGGAGGTGTGGGAGTCCTCCGGCGGCTACGCGCTGGCGTACGGGCTGGCGCCCGACCACGCGCAGGGGCAGTACCAGGGCCTCCTCGGCATCGGCTTCGACGCGGGCCAGGCGCTGGCGCCGCTCGTCCTGACCGGGGGCGTCCTGGCGCTCGGGCACTCGGGGTGGCTGCTGCTCGGCCTGTTCTTCGCGGGCCTGGGCGTGGCGGGGCCGCCGGTCGCGGCCTGGGGCGAGCGCGTCCGCGCGGCGGAGCGGCCCCGGGAGGACCGGCCTCGGGAGGACCGGCCTCGGGAGGACCGGCCCCGGGCGGAGCGGCCCCGGGCGGAGCGGCCCCGGGAGGAGCGGCAGGCCGGGGCCGAGGACGCCGCGCGCTGATCGGCGGCCTCAGCCGGCGAGCGCCGAGGTGATCTGCCGGGTGGTCTGCGCGGCGACCCGGGGGTTCACGGCGGCGTGGTGGAGGTAGGCGTTCAGTCCGGTGGCCAGGGCCCAGCCGCGGCCCCGCGCCCAGGTGGCGTCGTCGACGCCCAGGGCCGTACGGAAGAGCGCCCGGGTGCGGTCGGACAGCAGGGTGAAGGCGACGGTGAGGTCGCAGGCCGGGTCGCCGACGCCGAGCTCGCCGAAGTCGATGACGGCGCTGAGGCGCCCGTCGACGGTCAGCAGGTTGCCGGTGTGGAGGTCGCCGTGGAACCAGACGGGCGGGCGCGACCATCCGGGGGCGGCCAGCGCCGCGTCCCACACCTCGGTCATGGCGGCCGCGTCGAAGGTACCGCCGAGCCGCGCGATGGCGGCCCGGGTCGCGGCGTCCCGTTCGATCAAGGACGCACCGGACAGCTCGGCGGAGAGCTCGGCGTCCCCGGCCGCGCCCCCTTGCAGCGCCGTCAGGAACTGCGCCAGCTGCCCGCCCACCACGGACGAATCGGCCAGGCCCTCGACCGTCGCCACCTCCCCACCGAGCCACCGCGAGACGGCCCACGGCCACGGGTACCCGAAGCCCGGCTCCCCCGCCCCCACCGGGACGGGCACGGCCAGCGGCAGCCGCGGCGCCAGCCGGGGAAGCCACAGCGCCTCCTTCCGCGCCTGCCCGACGGCGTCCCCGTGCCGGGGCAGCCGGACGGACAGGCCGTCGCCCAGCCGGTGGATCACGTGGTCCGACCCGGCCGGGTCGACGAGCGCGAGCGGCAGCCCCGCCCACTGCGGGAACTGCGCGTCGACCAGGCGCCGCACCAGCGCGGTGTCGATCACGGGCCGAAGATCCTCGGCGTTCCCACCTGTCACGGACGACCCCCGGCCGACTGGGCCCACCCCGTCCGGCAGGCGATCCCCGCCATCACAGCCCCTCGCACTCCCGGGTGTCGAGCGATTTCCCGGCCGCTCGCCCCGGCGACTCCCGCCGACCGGCAGGCCCCATGCCCCGGGTGTACGTTCGAGGTAACCACCCTTCAGCACGCCCGGCGACGCGTGCCGGGCATTCCCTGGGAGGTCTGCTGTGGCGGACACACTTCCCAATCCGGCCAGCGACGATACGACCCGGTTCGAAGCCGCGCCCGATCCCGACGGCACCCTGATCCCGATACCCGTGGAAGCACCACAGGGGAAGCCGATCCGGGACGATGCCCAGGTCACCGTCGGTGCACGCCGGGACAGCGGCTACTACGTGACCATCTACAACGGCCCGCCGGACAAGCCGAGTGGGGTCGACGACGCGCTCAACGACCTCTCCTCCGAAGCGATCATGAAGGAGATCGAAAAGGCCGTCGAGTTCGAGGCGGCACCCGCCGCCCTGCGCTTCGCCAGTTCCGTCGCCGGCGTGCTGGCCTCGGTGTTGACCACCTCGCCCCTGCTCAACGAGCAGGCGTTCAGGGGCACCATGGACGACGGCACCTCGGTGACGTACATGGTCCTCACCCCCAAGACCTAGGGCGTTCCCCTCAACTCCCGGACGGGAGAAGGCGGGCGGCCAGGTTACGGGTGGCGAGGCCCAGCCGGGTGGAGGGGACGAGGAGGGCGGCGGAGCGGCGGAACGCCCGCTGCTTGGGGGTGACGCGGGCCCGGTGGGCCTCCTCGTAGCGCGCCAAGGCCGCTGTGGGGTTGGCGAGTTGGTCGGCCAGCGCCTCGGCGAGGGTGTGCGCTCCGGTGATGGCGAGGCTGGAGCCTTCGCCGAGGAGGGAGAGGCAGGAGGCGGCGTCGCCGAGGAGGGTGATGCGGCCCCGCGTCCAGGTGGGGAGGTCCACGCGGCTGACGCTGTCGAAGTAGAGGTCGTCATCCGCCGACTCCCGTACGCGGTCGAGCAGTTCGGGGACGCGCCAGCCCAGGCCCCGGTGGGACTCGATGACGGCCCGGCGCTGGGCGACGACGTCCCGGTGGTCGAGCGCCCCCGGCCGGCGGAAGATGAACGCGGCCATCGCGTCCCCTCGGGCCGGGTGGACGGAGACCAGCCGCCCGGGCACGTTGTGGAGCTGCACCTCCTCCGTATTCTCGGCCGGTGCTCCGAGCGGAAGGGTGGCGACCACCAGGCCCGTCGGCCGGACGAACTCCCGCTCGGGGCCGAAGGCGAGGCGGCGTACCGTCGAGTGGAGCCCGTCCGCGCCGACGACCAGGTCGAAGCGGCGCGGTGCGGACCGCTCGAAGGTGGCGTCCACGCCCCCACCGTCGTCGTGCAGTGCGGTCACGGTGTCGTCGTGGACGAACTCGGTGTCGTGCCGGGCCAGTTCGTACAGCGCGGCGGCCAGGTCGGCGCGCGGGAGTTCCACCGAGCCGGGTTCGGTGGAGAGCGGCAGCCGTGCGACCTCCCGTCCGGACGGGCCGATCAGGCTCATCGTCCGTACGCCCGTGGCGAGTTCGCGCAGTCGGGGCAGGACACCCATCGCCTCCGCCACGGGGAGGGCCGGGCCACGGACGTCCACGGGGTTGCCGCTGGAGCGCGGCCCCCGGGACCGTTCGACCACGGTGACCCGGACGCCTCGCCGGGCCAGCCAGTACGCGAGCGTCGGACCGGCGACACCGGCTCCGACCACCAGAACGCTTCGTGAGGTCATACCCGGACAGTAAATGCACTCAGTGCAGTTTTGCAATGAGTGCGGATATGCAGGCAGTGCGGTAGGCTCCCGGCATGTCCCTCCGCGACCGCAAGCGGGCCCGCACCCGCCAGGCCCTGATCGACGCCGCCACCGACCTGTTCGGGCGGCAGGGCTACGACGCCACCACGGTCGCCGACATCGCCGCGGCGGCCGAGATCGGCACCCGCACCTTCTTCGGCTACTTCGCCACCAAGGAGGACCTGCTCTTCCCGGACGCCGACGCCCGCGTCCAGGCGGTGGCCGAGGCCATCGCCTCCCGCACACCCGAGGACGGCCCCACCGACGTCCTGCTGCGCGCGCTCGTCGCGGCCGCCGAGGGCACCGACCTGCTCAGCCCGCTCGCCGCACTCCGGCTCGAACTGGTCCGCACCGTCCCCGCCGTACGGGGGCGCGGGCTCCAACTCCAGCTGGAGGCCCAGCAGACGATCGCCGGGCAGCTCGCCGAAGCCTTCCCCGAGCAGCTCGACGCGCTCACCGCCGCGGCCCTCACCGGCGCCTTCGTCGGCGCGATCACCGGCGCGCTGCAGGTGCTGCTCGCGGAGCCCGCCAGGGACCCGGAGGCCCTGCGCGCCGCACTGCGCACCGCCACCGACGTCGCCCTCACCCCGTGGCGGCGAAACCCGGCCGCCTGATCACGGCGCCTGCATCACGGCATCTGCGTCACGACACCTGCATCACGACATCTACGTCACGGCACCTGCGTCATGATCCAGTCCGCCGAGGCGCCGTCACCACCCGGCCGGGCCGCGACGTGCCCGGACTGGGCCTCCGTCAGGTACAGGTCGTTGCCGTTGAGCCCGGACTCGGACCTGATCCGGGCGTGACTCCCGGGCGCGGCACCGAACGCCCACGCCGCCTCGCTGGTGCGGCACGGGCCGAAGCGGGCGTTCCAGAAGTCGCCGACGGTCACGCACCCCCGGAACGCCTCGTCCGGGTCGTACGCGGCGACGTTGGTGGCCGTGCCCTCCGCCCGCAGCTCCCACCGCTGCCCGGCGACCGGCCCGCACTCCTCCAGGCTCACCTGGCTGGTGCCGACGGCATGGTGCAGGCACGTCCCGGTGTGGACGTTGCGCAGGGTGTACGCCGCCTCGGACACCCCCGAGGCGTGAGCGGGGGCGACGAGCGCGAGGAGCAGGGCGGCGGCGAGGGGGAGGGCGGTCGCCGCCCCTCCGCGAGGACGAACGGGCATACAGCGGCTTCCGGTTGCGTGCAGGAGTGGAGCTCGTGCCAGGAGAACGCCGGACCCCCGCAGTAGTGGACGGTTCAACGGATCGGTTCGCCCGAAAGTGTTCGTACCCGCCCTGACTCCGCAGGCCACGCAGCCGGCGCCCGCCGCTCCCCCGCCCGGGGGAGCCGGTCCGCCGCCCGGAGGATTCCCGCCGCCGAGCCCCACGCGCATGCTGGTGGACGTGACGACGGCAGCACGGTGGACGAGCAGGTGGCCCGGGTACGCGGCGGCGGCGTGGGGGGTGCTGTTCGCGGTGCCGAGCTTCTACTGGGCGCTGGGCGGCACGGGCGGCGCCTCGACCACGGTCTCGCCCGCGCTGGTGAAGCTGGCGGAGGACGGGGTGACCTGGTTCCTGGTGGTGCTGTGGGTGACGGGCGTGCTCAAACTCGTGGGCACGGCGCTGGGGATCGCCCTGCTGGGCAGCCGGGGCCGGCGACCGGACCAACTGCTCCAACTGGCGGGCTGGGGCGCGGGGGTGCTGCTCGTCTGGCACGGCGGGCTGTTCGCGGTGGAGGGGCTGCTCGTGCAGACCGGAGTGCTGCACATCGCGCCGGAGCTGGTGCCGGTGAGCCGCTGGTACACCTTCCTGTGGGGGCCGTGGTTCGTGCTGGGCGGGGTCTGCTTCGGCCTGGCCGCGCGACGGCACCTGCGCCTGGTGGCGCAGCGGCGCGCCTGTGCGATCGCGGGGGCCGTGGGCGGGTTCGGGGCGCTGGGGCTGTCGGTGGCGATGCTGCTGGGGGGCATCGGCTGACGCACCCGCAGGTACGGTCCAGTCGGGTGTGATCGTGGTCATACCGGCCTCCGACGACCCGCCCCCGGACCGTGCCCCGCGCCGCACCACCCGTCCCCGACCGCCACAATGACCCCATGAGGATGATCCACACCCTGCTCGGCGTGCTGCTGCTCCTGCTGGTCGTCGGCAGCATCCTGCGCACCCTGGTCGTCCCGCGCGGGCTCTACTCGGCACTGGTCAACCGGCTCTGGCGGACGGTGCGCACGCTGCTGCGCCTCTCGGCCGCGCCCTTCGGCACCTACCGGGCACAGGACCGCGCGCTGACCTGGCTGGCCCCGATCGTCCTGGTCGGCATGCTCGGGGTGTGGCTCAGCGGGATGCTCGTCGCCTACACGCTGCTGCTGCACGGCACCTCGGACCTGCCCTGGAAGGTGGCCATACGGGAGGCCGGCTCCAGCCTCTTCACCCTCGGCTACGCCAGCGGCGAGCGGCTGCAGCTGTCCGCGATCGACTTCCTGGCCGCCGCCAGCGGACCGCTGGTGATCGCCCTGCAGATCTCCTACCTGCCGACCCTCTACGCCGCCTACCAGCGCCGCGAGACCGAGGTGACGCTGCTGCAGTCCCGGGCCGGCGAGCCCGCCTGGGGGCCCGAACTGCTCGCCCGCCAGTCCCTCGTCGACACCGAGACCGCCCTGCCCCAGCTCTACCGCGACTGGGAGCGCCTGGCCGCCGACATCGGCGAGAGCCACTCCAACTACCCCGTCCTGCTCTCGTTCCGCTCCCCGCAGCCCAACCGCAGCTGGGTGGTCGGCCTGATCGCCGTCATGGACGCCGCCGCCCTCCACCTCGCCCTGTGCCCGCGCTCGGCCCCGCCCGAGGCCCGGCTGGTCATCCGCGCGGGCTTCACCGCGATGCGCGACATCGCCCGCTCGCTGCGCATCGACTTCGACCCCGACCCGGACCCGGCCGCCCCGATCCGCCTCACCTACGCCGAGTACCTGGGCGCCGTCGCCATGGTCACCGCCGCCGGCTTCCCCCGGGAGCGGCCGGTCGAGGACGGCTGGCGGCACTTCAACGGCTGGCGCGTCAACTACGAGTCCGTGGCGTACGAGCTGGCGCGCCGCAGCGACGCCGTCCCCGCGCTGTGGACCGGCCCGCGCGACTTCCACGCCCCGGTCATCCCGCCGGCCCGGCCCACCGACCGACGCCCGAGCGTGGACGGCGGCGGGAGCGACCCGGGAAGTGCCGCCTCTCTCGCACGATGAGCTGACGGTACGTCAATCATGCTTCTCCAACGGTCGATCGCCTTGTATCCATCCGGCCGTTCCCTCACGAAGAATCTGCCATCATGGACCGACCGCCCCGTCCGGCGGAAGGTGAGGACCTTCGTGACAGCCTTCGTGACACCCTCCGGCACCCGTACCGTCCCGCCCGGCGCCCCCGCCTTCCCGATCGCCCGCGGCTGCCCGTACCGGATGCCCGAGGGCTACGAACTCCTGCGCGCCGCAGGCCCGTTGTCCCGCGTCACCCTGCACGACGGCAGCACCGCCTGGCTCGTCTCCGGCAGCGAGGAGGGCCGGGCGCTGCTGCTCGACGCCCGCCTGTCCGTCGACGTCCGCCGACCCGGCTTCCCCACCCTCTCCCCGCAGCTCGCCACCCAGTCCGAGAACGGCTTCACCCCGCCGCTCAGCGGCGTGGACGACCCCGAACACGCCCACCAGCGGCGGCTGGTGATCCCCGGCTACGGCATCCGCCGCATCGCCGCCATGCGCCCGGAGATCGAGCGCACCGCCGAACAGCTCCTCGACGCCATGCTCACCGCCCACGACCGGCGCGCCGACCTCGTCGCCGCCTACACCCTCCCCCTCGCCTGCGCCGCCGGCTTCGCCCTCCTCGGCGTCCCCCCGGAGGACGGCCGCCACATCGCCGAACGCACCCGCCGGGTGCTCTGCCCGGCCGACGAAGCCGAATCCGCCGACGCGCCGCAGAACTTCACCGAAGTCCTGGAGCGGCTGCGCCAGGTGCTCGACCGCGCCGACGACCCGAGCGACGACCCGAGCGAGGAGCAGGGCGAGGACCACCGGCCCGGACTGATCGCCGAACTCCTCACCGCGCAAACCGAGATGGACCGCGACCAGCTCACCCTGCTCTGCGCCATCCTGCTCACCGGCGGCGACGACACCACCTCCAGCACCGTCGCCGCCGCCGTCCTCGCGCTCCTCCAACACCCCGACCAACTCAACCTCCTGCGCGAGGACCCGGCCCTCCTCCCCGGCGCCGTCGACGAGTTGACGCGCTACACCTCCGTCGCCGACGTCCTCCCCCGGATCGCCGTCGCGGACCTCGAGATCGCCGGACACACCGTCCGCGCGGGCGAGGGCGTCCTGATCTCCACCATGCTGATGAACCGCGACCCGGCCGCCTGGCCCGAGCCGGACACCCTCGACCTCACCCGCCGCGCCGGGCGCCACGTCGCCTTCGGCTACGGCATCCACCAGTGCGTGGGCCAGAACCTCGCCCGCGCCGTCATCGAGACCGCCCTCGCCGCCCTCCTGCGCCGCGCCCCCGGCCTGCGCCTGGCCGTCCCCGCCGACCAGATCCGCGCCAACCCCCCGTACGTCCTCCAGGGCAGCGTCTCCACCCTGCCCGTCACCTGGTAGGGGCCACCCGCATGCCCGTCCACCTCTCCCCCGGCCTCTGCATCGGCGCGGCCCAGTGCACCCGCAACGCCCCCGAGGTCTTCACCCAGGACGAGGAAGGCCTCGTCCGCCTCCTCCCGGGCGCGGCCCCCGACCCCCACGACCCGGCGGTCCGGGAGGCGGCCCTGGCCTGCCCGGTGCAGGCGATCAGACTGCCGGGCTAGGGCGTGTCTGACAATTGGCGTCGGGTGAGCGGGCGTCGTTGGGGTGCGTGCATCGGCGGTGCCGAGGAGGGAGCCACTGCGGAGCATTGGCGACTGACGAGAAGCCGTCGAGGTGCCTGCCCCAACGACGCCCGCCCGGCGGGAATTGTCAGACACGCCCTAGGGACCGTCTTCAAAGCCGATCAGGTGATGGTGGATCATGTCGGTCATGGTGCGTCGTCATGAGTTGTCGGATGCCGAGTGGGCGGTGTTGTCGCGGTTCCTGCCGGCTTCGGGGGTGGCCGGTCGTCCGCGTTCGGACGACCGGCTGGTGCTGAACGGGATCGTGTGGAAGCTGCGGACCGGCACGTCCTGGCGGGACGTGCCGGAGCGCTATGGCTCCTGGCAGACCCTCTACACGCGTTTCCGCCGGTGGGCGCTGGACGGCACGTTCTCCCGGATGCTGCGCGCGATCCAGGCGGAGAAGGACGCGGCCGGGGACATCGACTGGCTGGTGTCGGTCGATTCCACCGTCGTGCGGGCCCACCAGCACGCCACCAGGGGCAAAAAGGGGCTCTCGACCGGGACGAAGCGGGTGATCACGCCCTTGGCCGATCCCGCGGTGGACTGAGCACCAAGCTCCACCTGGCCTGCGACGGGCGAGGCCGCCCGCTCGGCTTCGTCCTGACGGGCGGCAACGCCAACGACTGCACCCGCCTCGAGCACGTGCTGGAGGCGATCCGGGTTCCCAGGGTCGGGCCGGGGCGAGCGCGCACCCGGCCCGACCACGTCATCGCCGACAAGGGCTACAGCTCCCGCAAGATCCGCGCCTACCTGCGCCGACGCGGTATCCCACACACCATCCCCGAACGCGTCGACCAGGCCAACGGCCGACTCAGCCGGGGCTCGCGCGGCGGCCGGCCACCCGGCTTCGACCGCCGGATCTACCGCCTGCGCAACGTCGTCGAACGCTGCTTCGGCCGGCTCAAGCAATGGCGCGGCCTGGCTACCCGCTACGACAAGACCCGCGAGTCCTACCAGGCCGCCATCACCATCGCTTCAATCCTGCTCTGGATCTGACCTTTGAAGACGATCTCTAGGGCGACGGAGGCACCCGCGGGTCGAACAGTGCACCACCGCCCCTCGGGGCCTCCGGCGGGCCCGAGGGGCGGCTCGGCTTCGCCGGCTGCTCGTCGCGGCGCCGTCGGTACGGTGCCGCGACCCGCTCGGCCACGCCGGCGCTCGCGACCGCCGCGCCCACGATCATCACCAGAACCACCGGCACCTCGCGCTCCCCGCGTGCGACGGGGCACCCCGCAGGCTCGTAGGTGTAGGTGAAGGTCTGACCGTTGTCCGACTCCGCCGTGTGCTTCTCCTCGTAGAAGAACACCGACCCGCAGGCCCCGTCCTTCCCCTCGACCGTCGAGAGGCATCCCCAGAGCAAGCCCCCCAGGAAGAGGACCGCCCCCGCGGCCGTCAACCGCACCGAACCCACCATCGTTTCCCCCCGTACGTCCGAAGCACCCCCGTGCACCTCCTACGGGGATACCCCTGCGAGGGGCTGTGTCACCGCCTCCGGCGAGAATCGACGGCTCAGACGTCGACGGCCGCCCCCGCCGTGAGCGACTCCTCGGCGCCGGCCAGGATCTCGACCACCCGCAGCCCGAACTCCGCGTCGCAGGCGTGCGGTCGCCCGCTCGCCGCCGAGGAGGTGAGCGCGTCCAGGGCTCGGTGCAGGGCCGCGACGGGGCCCTCGCCGCGCTCCGGCAGGTGCGCCACACCGTGCTCGCCGCGGACCTCCATGCCGGTGCCGCCGCCCGCCACCGGCGCCGTCAGGCTCAGCGCCAGCATGCTGGAGGCGCCGCTCGCGTGACGCAGCACCAGGTGGACGGTGTCCAGCGGCCCGGCCACCGCCGTCACCCGCGTCGCGTCGCCGAGCACCGGCAGCAGCACGGACAGCGCGTGCGGGCCCACGTCCCACAGCGCGCCCTTCTCCCGCCGCCACGGCGAGTCCGCGTACGGGCTGGCGCTGCCGGGCGCGAACACCGAGCCGAGCCAGTCCGAGCGCCCGGTGAACCAGCCGCCCAGCGCCGCCTGCCGCTCGATCCAGGGGATCTGGTCGCCGCCGAAACGGACGGTGAAGAACACCACCGAGGCGACGCCGCCGCGCCTGACGGCCTCCGCGACGGCCCGGGCGTCCGGCACCGTCAGCGCCACCGGCTTGTCGAGCAGCAGGTGGCAGCCGGCCTCGGCGGCCCTCACGGCGAGGCCGGGCTGCACGGACGGCGGCAGGGCGATGGAGACGGCGTCCACCGCGGCGAGCAGCTCGTCGAGGTCCGCGTACGCGGGGACGCCGTGCGCCGCGCCCAGGGCCTCGGCGGCCTCCGGGCGGCGGCCCCAGACGCCGGCGAACTCCAGCCCCTCGTGCTCGGCCAGGACGGGCGCGTGCACCCGCTCCGCCCAGGGGCCGGTTCCCAGCAGTCCGATGCGCACGGCGTCTCCTTCTTCCCGATCCTTCGATCCTTCGATGTTCAGCCCTGGACGCGGGCCAGCGTGAACCCGTCGTAACCCTTGCTGCCGACCGTCTGCACCGAGGTCGCGCTGACCCGCGGCTCCGCCGCCAGCAGCGCGTGCAGCGCGCGGGTGCCGACCACCGAGGGGTCGGTGGAGTCGGCCTCGGCGACCCGGCCGCCGCGCACCACGTTGTCGACGATGATCAGCGAGCCCGGCCGGGTCAGCTCCAGCGCCCGGCGGAAGTACTCGGGGTTGCTCGGCTTGTCCGCGTCGATGAACACCAGGTCGAAGGGCTCCACGGCGTCCTCGACCAGCGCGGCCAGCGAGTCCGCGGCGGGCCCGACCCGCACCTCCGCCACTTTCCCCAGGCCGGCGCGCGCCAGGTTCCCGCGCGCCACCTCGGCGTGCTTCGGGTCCAGCTCCAGGGTGATCAGCGTGCCGTCCTCGGGCAGCGCCCGGCCCAGCCAGATCGCGCTGTACCCGCCGAGCGTGCCGACCTCCAGGATGCGGCGCGCGCCCTGCGTCAGCGCCAGCAGGTGCAGCAGCTTCCCCTGGTTCGGGGCCACCGCGATCCCGGGCAGTCCGGCCGCGTCGGCATCGGCGGTGGCCGCCTCCAACACGGGGTCGTGCCCGACGAGTTGCTCGGAGAAGTAGTCGTCCACCGCGTTCCAGACGTCCTGCGGCGACCGCTCGTTCGGGTGCGTCATCGGGCCCTCCAGCTGGGCAGGATCGGGGAGCTTACCCGCCGATGCTACCGGGGCCCGACGACCACTCTCCGTCACGAACCGAAGCTCACTCCGCCACGCCGGCCTTGGCGGCAGCGGCGGCGGCCGCCTCCTCCGCCTCGATCCTGGCGTGGGTCTTCGCGGCCCGGCGCTTCATGATCCACGCCGAGGTGATGCCGATGACGACCGCCGCCGCGAGCCCCGCCCAGGAGAAGCGCGCCAGCCACGGCTCGATGCTCTTGCCGACCTTGTAGACGAGCAGCGTCGTACCGCCGGCCCAGATCACGCCGCCCAGCACGTTGGCGATCAGGAACTTCCAGTACGGCATCTTCAGCGCGCCGGCCAGCGGACCGGCGAAGATGCGCAGCAGGGCGATGAACCGGCCGAAGAAGACCGCCCACATGCCCCACTTCTGGAACGAGCGCTCGGCCGTGGCCAGGTGCGACGGCCCGAAGTGCTTGGGGAACCGCCTGCCCAGCTTCTCGAACAGCGGCTTCCCGCCCTTGCGCCCGATCGAGTAGCCGATCGAGTCGCCGATGATCGCGCCCGCGATCGCGACGCCCGCGACGCCCCACGGGCTCACCACGCCCTTGACCGCCATCAGCGACGCCGTGACCAGCGCGATCTCGCCGGGCAGCGGGATGCCCAGCGACTCGATCAGGATGATCAGCCCGACCAGGGCGTACACCGCAGTCGGTGGAACGCTCTCGATCCAGGTGTCGATGTGCAAGGCCAGGTCCCTCCGTGGCAGGACGGGACCGTCGAGCGGCGCGCGGCGGCGCCGCCGCGGTCCCGACGGTTCTCTCCGATGACGGCACCCAGGCCGCCTCCCCCGATGGGCAGCCTAACGCGCCGGGCAGGCCCGTCCCCCTGGCCGATCACCCGTGGTTACGACGTGCGGTGCGTGGCCATGGTTCCAGGTCGGGCGGGCTTTCTTCAAGATTCGGCAAAACGCAGTGCGACCACGGACGGCCTCTGGTGGACCCTGCGCGCCAGCGGCAGCAGGGCGCGCACCGGCCAGCGCCCGCCCTCCGGGTACACCTCGCGCACCCCGGTCACCCCCGGGTGGGCGGTGGCGAGCTTGCCGGCCTCGTCCGCGTCCATGCCGAAGGGCATCGGCGGCGCCTCGTAGTACCTGTCCTTCAGCTTCCCCGCCGTCGCCCGCGCGCTGAACCAGCGCGGCACGGCGTCCAGCACCATCGCCCCGCCCGGGAACCGCTCCGCGCAGGCGGCGATCAGCTCCCGTACCTCGGCCGGCCTCAGGTACATCAGCAGCCCCTGCGCGCTGATCATCACACCGTTACGGGCGTCCACCTCGTCCATCCACCGAGGATCCGTCGCCGAACACGCGAACACCCGCCGCCGCTCGTCCGCCGGCAACAACCGCTCCCGCAACCGGGCCGCCTCCGGCAGATCCACCGACAACCAGCGCGCCCGCCCGTTGTCCACCCGCCACGCCTGCGTCTCCAGCCCGTCCCCGAGCCCCACCACCGTCCCCCGCGGGCACCGCCGCAGGAAGTCCGCCACCTCCCGGTCGAAACACCCCGCCCGCAGCCCCTGCAACTGGCTCACCCACCCGGAGCTCCCGAACCGCTCCTCGAACGGGAAGTCGATCCGCCCCGCCAACTCCACCGCCACCGGATCCCGCAGCACCCCGTCCCCCCGCCGCGCCTCCACCACCCGATGCCACAGCGTCCACAACGCCGTCTCCTCCACCCGCCCCAGCCCCTCGCCGCCGCCACCCATCACCCTCGCTCCTCCCACGCCACCACCCCGGACCCGCCGATTCTCACACCCGCACCGGACGTCGGGCGGGCCGACTTTCCGTGCGGGCGATGAGTTCCGGGAGCGGCGGGAGTCTGCACCGGTATGAGACGAGCTCCTGCCTTCCTCGCGAGGTCCCCCGGTGGCGCCCCGGTCCACGACGAAACTCAGGTGATCCGATGAGCACGATCAACGTCAACGGCGTCGCCCTGGGCGTCGAGGCGTTCGGCGAGAGCGACGCGCCGCTGGTTCTGCTGGTGGGCGGGGTAACGATGCTGTCCTGGCCCGACGCGCTGTGCGAGCACCTCGCCGGCGGCGGGCGGCGGGTGGTGCGGTACGACCTGCGGGACAGCGGGGAGTCGACGGCAGGGGATCCGGAGGCGCCCGGCTACACCCTGCGCGACCTCGCCGCCGACGCGGCGGCGCTCGTCGAGGCGCTCGGCGGCGGGCCCGCGCACCTGGCGGGGGTCGGTGTGGGCGGGATGGTCGCCCAGGTGGCCGCGCTCGACCGTCCGGACGCGTTCTCCGCCCTCACGCTGGTCGGCACCCGTCCGGTCGCCCCCGGCCCGCCGGACGACGACCTGCCCGGGCACGACCGGGCGACGATGGGCCGGGTGTTCGCCCGCCCGCTGCCCGACTGGGCGGACCGCGAGGCGGTGGCGGACTTCGCCGCCGAGGGCGCGGACATCCTCGGCGACGACCCCGTCACCGCCCGCGCCGTCGCCGCCCGCATCTGGGACCGCACGCCAAGCACCGCACCGGCCGTCCAGCTTGCCAACCAGCTGCGCATGGTGTTCTCCCGGCTCGACTGCACCCCCCGCTGGCGCGAGCGGCTCCCGGAGATCGAGCTCCCCACGCTCGTCGTCCACGGCCGCCACGACCGCTTCTTCCCGCTCGGCAACGGCGAGGCCCTCGCCCGCGAGATCCCCGCAGCCCGGCTGCTGGTCCTCGACGGGGCCGCCACCGCGATCCCGGAGGCGGCGGCCGGCGAGGTCGCCGAGGCGATGCTCGCCCTCGGGTAGCGGACTTCTCCCGGGCGGACACCGGGGCGCCGGGTACTACGCACGTAGTGGCACTACGTACGTAGTACCACTACGTGCGTAGTACCCGGGCGGGCGGGTCGGAACAGTCGGAACAGCACGGCCGGGGATGTCCAATCCCTCGGTGTCGAATCCCACCGGTATGACGACACGGCTCAGCCGACGGAGAAGGCGCCGTCGGGCGGGGGCGGGGAGGGGGTGGCGGTGGTGTCGGTGGTGGGTGGGGTGGGGCCGATGAGGGTGGTGAGGGCGGGGGGTTCGGTGAGGCGGGCGGGGAAGACGTCGGCGGCGAGGAGGCGGGCGAGGGGGGCGGTGAGGAGGGGGGCTGTGGAGCCGGCGAGGAGGATGTTGCCGTAGCGGCGACCGCGGAGGACGGGCGCCTCGGTGGCGAGGAAGACGTACGGGAAGACGGCCGCGAGGGTGGCGGCCTGGGCCTTGGCGAAGGCGAGGGGCGGGCCGTCGGCGAGGTTGGCGGCGTAGCAGCCGCCTTCGCGCAGGGCGGCGGCGGCCAGCCGCAGGAACTCGACCGAGGTGAGGTGGGCGGGGGTGCGGGAGCCGTGGAAGACGTCCGCGACGATCAGGTCCTGTGAGCGGGCCGGAACGGCGGCGAGGCAGGCCCGGGCGTCGCCGACGACGGCGGTGATGTCGGCGCCGGGCTGGTCCCGCCAGGGCAGGTGTTCGGCGACGAGGTCGAGCAGCGGCCCGTCGACCTCGACGACGCGCTGGCGCGAGCCGGGCCGGGTGGCGGCGAGGTAGCGGGGCAGGGTGAGGGCCCCGCCGCCGAGGTGGAGGACGTCCAGGGGGCGGCCGGCGGGGGCGAGGACGTCGGCGAGGTGGCCGAGGCGCCGGGTGTACTCGAACTCGAGGTGGGTCGGCTCGGCGAGGTCCACGTAGGACTGGGGTGTGCCGTCGAGGGTGAGCAGCCAGGCCTCCTCGCGGTCGACGTCGGGCATGAGCTTGGCGTACCCGAGGTCGGTCCGCCGTCCGACCGGGAGCGGTTCGACAGGGGTCACGCCTCCACCGGCCGAGCGGCGCCGGCCACGTCCACGTCCAGGTACGCCTCGAGCCACGTGTCGAGCTCGGCGAACACCGCGCTCCGGGCCGCCTCCCCGGAGAGCACCAGGTCGTGCATGCCGCCCTCGATGCGGACGATGGTGACGTGCCGCCCCAGCCGCGGCCCCTCGGCCGCGATGTCGTCGGCGCGCAGGACGGCGTCGGCGTGGTGCAGGGCGCTGGTCCACTTGGTGGTGGAGATGGAGCGGGTGGAGGCCATGAGCAGCACGGGCACGTCGATGCCGAGGCCGCGCTTCAGGCGCCGCTGGCCCTGGTGGATGGCGGAGAGCCAGCCCGCGTAGAGGGGGAAGCTCTCGGGGCGCTTGAGGGTGAGGTCGAACTCCCACTCGCCCTGGTGGTCCTTGTGGAGGCTGTGGGTGTAGAGCGGGTTGAGCGCGGAGGGCAGCACGCGCGTGGGGGCGAGACGGCCGAGGGCGGTGACGACGGGGCCTCCGGCCGTACGGACGGCGGCGCCGGCGGGCATGGACAGGAAGGGGCTGTTGAGGAACAGCCCGTCGACGAGCCCGCGCCCGGCGCGGCGGCCGGCCCACAGGGAGCCGATGAGGCCGCCGGTGGAGTGGCCGTTGAGGAGGAGCCAGTCGTGCCCGTCCTCCTCGCGGATGATGCGGACGGCCTCGTCGATCTCCTCGTCGTACTCGGCGAGGTCGCGCACGAAGTTGGGCGACTGGTGCGGGCGCATCGAGCGGCCGTACTTGCGCAGGTCGAGGGCGTAGAAGGAGAAGCCCAGCGCGGTGTAGTGGTCGGCCAGGTGGGTCTGGAAGAAGTAGTCGTTGTAGCCGTGGACGTACAGCACGGCCCGCTCGGCGCCGGGCACGAGCCGGCGGACGAGGGTGGCGCAGACCGGGCCCTCGTCGTCGGGGCGCAGGGTCAGTTCGGCCGCCTCGTAGGGGGCACCGAGGATGTCTTCCCGAAACTCCATCGTCTCCGCCGTACCCGTTCTTCTCTCGCGCCGCCCCGGAGCCTCCGGGGCAGGCCACCGCCCGTTCCGCCCCCGACCATACCGGCCGGTAGGGGGCGTCCGCTCAACGGCTCGTCCCGCCCGCGCGGCGCACCGGCTGCGCCGCCCTCACCCCCCGTGCGCCTGCTGTGCGCCGCCGGTGGTGTGGAACGCTGCCGGGAAGGTCCAACTTCGTTGATCTTCCTGGAGAGTTGAGGAGAGCCCATGCCCGAGGCCGGTCACACCGATCCGTCGCTCTACCGTTCGGCCGCGGAGGCGATCGCCGCGCCGCCGGAGAAGCTGGCGTACGTCGCCGGGTTCGACCGGACGGCCGAGCGGCCGGACGCGCTGCTGACGGTGGACACCGATCCGGCCTCGCCGACCTACGGGACGGTCCTGAACTTCGCCGAACTGCCGACCCTCGGCGACGAGTTGCACCACTTCGGCTGGAACGCCTGCTCCAGCGCGCTGGCCCACGCCTGCCACGAGAACCCGGAGCGCCGCTACCTGCTCCTGCCGGGGCTGCGCTCCTCCCGGCTGCACGTGATGGACACCCGGCCGGACCCGGTGCGCCCGCGCCTGGTGAAGACCGTGGAGCCGGAGGAGCTGGCCGCGAAGGCGGGCTACTCCCGGCCGCACACCCTGCACTGCGGCCCGGACGGGGTGTTCCTGTCCTGCCTGGGCGGGGCGCGCGGCGAGGACGGCCCCGGCGGGGTGGCGCTGCTGGACCACACCACCTTCGACGTGCTGCGCCCGTGGGAGACGGAGCGCGGCCCGCAGCACTTCGCGTACGACGTGTGGTGGCACCTGGGCACGGGCGTGGGCGTCACCAGCGAGTGGGGCACCCCGGGCATGGTCGAGAACGGGGTGGTGCCGGAGCTGCTGCTGGGCCGCAAGTACGGGCACGCCCTGCACTTCTGGGAGCTGGAGTCGGGCCGCCACCTCCAGCGGGTGGACCTCGGCGACCAGTACCAGATGGTGCTGGAGCTGCGCCCCTCGCACGACCCTCACGCGGAGTGGGGCTTCGTCGGGGTGGTCACCAACGTGGAGGACCTCTCGGCCTCGGTGTGGCTCTGGTACCGCGACGGCGAGGCGTTCACGGCCCGCAAGGTGATCGAGATCCCGGCCGAGCCGGCGAAGGCGGAGGACCTGCCGCCCGCGCTGCAGCCCTTCGGCGCGGTGCCGCCGCTGATCACGGACATCAACCTGTCGGTGGACGACCGCTGGCTGTACGTGTCGGCCTGGGGCACCGGCGAACTGCTCCAGTTCGACGTGTCGGACCCGTTCCACCCCCGCAGGACGGCCTCCGTACGCCTGGGCGGGATCGTCGACCGCACCCCGCACCCGGCCGAGCCGGACCGGCCGCTGAGCGGGGCGCCGCAGATGGTCGAGATCAGCCGGGACGGCCGCCGGCTCTACCTGACCAACTCCCTCTACGGCGCCTGGGACGACCAGTTCTACCCGGCGGGCATCGACCCGTGGCTGGTCAAGCTGGACGCGGACCCGGAGGCCGGCGGCCTGACCGTCGACGAGCGCTTCTTCCCGCACGGCGCGGACTTCCGGGGCCTGCGGGTGCACCAGACGCACCTGGCGGGCGGCGACGCCTCCTCGGACTCGTACTGCTACCGCTGATCGGGCTGCCGCTGATCGGGCCGCGGCGCCGCTACCGCTCCGCCGGTGTCGGGGAGTCCGGACAAACGGACTCGCTCGCCGCCCAACTGGCCAGCAGGCGCAGGGATTCGGCGGAGGTGCTGCCCGGCTCGGCGTGGTAGGAGACGAACTCCTGCTCGGCGTCGGCCGGCCGCATCGTCTCGTACCGCAGGCTCAGCGGGCCGACGACGGGGTGGTGCAGTTCCTTGGCGCCGTAGCCCTTGTCCTGGATGCCGTGGGCGGCCCACAGCCGGCGGAAGTCGGCGCTCTTCAGGGAGAGTTCACCGATCAAGGAGGCCAGCCGGGGGTCGTCCGGGTCCCGGCCCGCGTCCAGGCGCAGGCTGCCGACGACGTCGGTGGCCTTGCCCTCCCAGTCGCTGTACAGGCCCTGGGTGGCGGGGTCGAGGAAGACCAGCCAGGCCATGTTGCGCCGCTCGGGCGCCATCGCGGCGAAGTCGCCGAGCAGGGCGGCGGCGAGCCGGTTCCAGGCGATGACGTCCAGCCGCCGCCCGAGCACGTACGCGGGCACGCCGTCCATCGCGTCCAGCAGTTGCTGGAACGCCGGGCGCACCCGCTGCGGGCGGCCGGCGGCGCCGCGCGCCGGGCCGCGCTTCGCGGGCCGGGTGAGCCGCAGCAGGTGCGAGCGCTCGGCGGGGCTGAGCCGCAGCACCCGGGCGATGGCCTCCAGCACGGAGGCGGAGACGTTCTCCCCGTGGCCCTGTTCGAGCCGGGTGTAGTAGGCGGTGCTGACGCCCGCGAGCTGGGCCAGTTCCTCGCGGCGCAGGCCGGGCACCCGGCGCCGGGTGGTGGTGCCGGGCAGTCCCACGTCCTCCGGGCGCAGCCGGGCGCGTCGGGATCGGAGGAACTCGCTGAGTTCGGTGCGCTGGTCCATCCCAGAAGTATGCGCACGTCACGGCGCGGTGAGGACGGTGAGGGTACTACTGCCAGACGTAGGTTGGGTGGTCGTACGACGGCCTCGGGTCTGGCTGGGCGCGCGGCCCGGGCGCAGGCTGGCTGCCATGACGAACGAGATGAACGAGACGAACCTTCGCACCGTCGCCGCCTACGCCGCCGAGCGGCCGAACGCCCCGCTGGCGAAGACCACCGTCCGCCGCCGGGCCGTGGGTGAGCACGACATCGTGATCGACGTCCGCTTCACGGGCATCTGCCACACCGACCTGCACCAGGTCGCCGAGGACTGGGGCGCGGGGACGTTCCCGATGGTCCCGGGCCACGAGATCGCGGGCGTGGTCAGCGAGGTCGGCCCGGGCGTGACGCGCTGGAAGGTCGGCGACCGGGTCGGCGTGGGCTGCTTCGTCGACTCCTGCCGCACCTGCGACAACTGCCGTGCGGGCCTTGAGCAGTACTGCACCGGCGAGGGCGGCACCGTCTGGACGTACAACGGCACCGGCCGCGACGGCCTGACCACGTACGGCGGGTACTCCACCGAGCTGGTGGTGGACGAGGCGTACGCGCTGCGCATCCCCGACGCCCTGCCGCTGGACGCCGCCGCGCCGCTGCTGTGCGCCGGCGTCACCGTCTACTCGCCGCTGGCCCACTGGGGCGCTGGCCCGGGCCGCAAGGTCGCGGTGATCGGCCTGGGCGGCCTCGGCCACCTCGCCGTGAAGCTGGCGCACGCGCTGGGCGCGGAGGTCACCGTCCTCAGCCAGTCGCTGCGCAAGCGCGAGGACGGGCTGCGCCTGGGCGCCGACGACTACCGGGCCACCTCCGACCCGGCGACCTTCACCGAGCTGGCGGGCGGCTTCGACCTGATCCTCAACACCGTCTCCGCCGACCTCGACCTGACGGCCTACCTGGGCCTGCTGCGCGTGGACGGCACCCTGGTGCAGCTCGGCGCGCCGGAGAAGCCGGTGCGGGTGAACGCCGGGGCGCTGCTGTCGGGGCGCCGGTCGCTGTCCGGTTCGCAGATCGGCGGGCTGCCGCAGACGCAGGAGATGCTGGACTTCTGCGGCGAGCACGGCATCACGGCGGAGATCGAGCTGATCGGCGCCGAGGGGATCAACGCGGCGTTCCGGCGCCTGGCGGAGGGCGACGTGCGGTTCCGGTTCGTGATCGACGCCTCCACGATCTGAGGCCCCGTCCGACGAACCCTCCACGACCGTGCCCCGCGCCCCGGTGCTCTCCCACCACCGGGACGCGGGGCCCGGCCGCTCACACCCCGGCGGCCGCCTTCGCCTCCCGGCGCCGCGCCCGCCGGTCCTCGCGCCGCCGCCTCCCACGTCGCAGCGGCTGGTCCGGCACCCATCCGAAGGTCAGGCAGGCGCCGACCACCCCGAGTAGCATCCCGAGCAGGAAGCCGCCGAAGTTGGAGGTCACCCAGGTGCCCAGCGAGGCGAGCACGCCGATGACGGAGTAGAACAGCCGCTGGGCCGGGTTGAAGAGGATCAGCAGCCCGCACACCAGCATCAGGGCGGGCACCAGCAGCCCGGCGAGCCCCTCCATGCCGATGTGCAGCACGAGGGGCAGCGGCATCTTCATCACGAAGAGCACCTCGCCGCCGCCGATCGTCAGCAGCAGCCCGCCCCAGAACGGCCGCCGGCCCCGCCAGTCGCCCTTCCTCGCATGCGGGG
This sequence comes from Kitasatospora sp. NPDC051170, assembly GCF_044455705.1. NCBI lineage: Bacteria > Bacillati > Actinomycetota > Actinomycetes > Kitasatosporales > Streptomycetaceae > Kitasatospora > Kitasatospora sp. NPDC051170. The sequence continues at coordinate 52,614 of NZ_JBITFA010000007.1, forward strand.
CGACAGCCGGTGCGACGGGCTCAGGCGCGACGGGCGCGGCCGGCTCCGGCACGGACTCCGCCATGCTCAGCAGCCCTTGGAGTCGAAGCTCAGCCGCAGGTTGGGCAGCTTGAACTTGAGCGCCGTGCTGGCGTAGTTGTGCTGGCTGACGTGCGTCATGTCGACGTGGTCGGCCTGCTGCCCGAAGACGCCGGGGTTGCCCTTGCCGTACCGTCCGGCGTTCTTGTACGTGCTGGCGTCGCCGCCGATCTCGATGTTGTCGAAGACCGCGTCGCCGGAGAGCAGGTCGGAGTCGGTGGTGAGGTCGGTGGCGGTGACCGGATCCTTGCCGTCGCCGGCGTGGATGACCAGGTTGACGCCGCCGAGGTCGACGCTCTGGCACAGGTTGGTGATCTTGGCGGTCTTGATCGCGGAGACGGCGACCAGCACCTGACCGCCGGTGTTCCCCTGGTTGGGGCTGTCCGGGATCATCTCGTCCAGGCTGCCGTACTGTGCGAAGCCGTCGCCCTCGAGGCGGTCGGCGGTGATCGTGAACGGCATGCCGGAGATGGAGAACTGGTTAGCGAGCACGCCCTGGGCGGTGAGCGTCATCAGCAGTCCGCCGAGGGCGACGGCCGGGACGGCCATCAGGGCGGTGCGCCTGAACCGTACCCGGCCTCTTGTGGCGGCGGGTGTCGGCGGTGCCTCGGCCGCTTCGGCGGCGCCGGCGGCTTCCTCGGACATGGCCATGTGTGCTCCCTGAAGGGTGGATTCGGGATTGTGCAGGCACTGGCACGTTGTCCTGGCGCGGACAGCGTTCGGAGTAACCGGAAAGCTACTGCCGGGTATCGGCCGGGTCAATACGGGTGCACGAAGGATCTTCACCGGTCGTCGACCGGACCGGCCCGAGCCGAACGGCCGCCTGCTCCGGGCCGAGGAAGGGCGCCAGGCAGAACAGGCTCAACACCGGTAGCAGGTCGGGGAGTTGATCAGTACGCCCGGAGGAGATCCACCGGTACAGCGCGCTGTAGACGCCGCCCACCACGGCGTCCACCAGCTCCAGCACCGCTACTCCGCCCGGCGGTTGGGGCACCTCGGCGAAGAACGCCCGGAACCGGCTGAGGAGTTGCTCCCGCTCCTGGCGACCGGCCGGGCCGACGGCCTCGATCTCGATCACCGCCATCGCGGCGAACGCGGGCGTTCCCGCGAGGAGTTGGAGCATCGCCCCGAGCGCCTCCCGGATCCCGGCGCACCAGTCGGATTCGGCCGCGAAGGCCGCCGCCATCCGGCGGATCACCACGCCCGTGCCGAAGCGGTGCGCGGCGAGGAAGGCGTCCTCCTTGCCGCTGAACTGCTCGTAGAAGACGGGCCTGGTCACACCCGCCGCGCGGCAGATGTCGCTCACCGTCGCGTGCTGGTAGCCGCGGTCCGCGACGGTGCGCACCAGACCGTCCAGCAGCCGTTCGCGCTGGGTGGCGGCGACGACGCCGGCGGGCTGGCGGCGGGGGCCGGGCTTGATCGAACGGGCCGGATCGCGGCCGGTCCTGGCGCCCGGGAGCAGGATCACGTCGGCTCTGCGGAGGGATTCGTCGTCCATCACCAACTCCTGTGTCCTGTCTTGACTTTGACGTAACGCCGGGTTTACAACACTGGCAGGTTTCCAACCCGGCGGGCGAGCAGCCCGGCCGGAGGACCTCAGGGGTGCAGCACGTTCGGGCCCGTGGCGCCGGGCCCGCCGTGCCCGGCGTGCCCTCGGCTCGTGCCCGCACACGCCACCCCGTGCAGTTCCCGGTGTGCCATGCCACCGCACCTCCCCCGTCGCGCGCACCACCACACCCGCCGACGGGGATTCCCCCACCCGTCCCCCGGGACGGAGAGAGGCACCCTCATGCGCATCCGCCGCACTCTCGCCACCGCCACCCTCGCCGCCATCGCCCTCACCGGCGCGGCCGTCGCCCCCGCCCAGGCCGACGCCACCGCCGTCCTCACCACGGGCAGCCTCGGCGGCCCGAACGTCTCCGTCGGGGACGTCCTGACCGCCAACCTCGTCTCCGGCACCTACGCGACCTTCTACAGCAGCAGCACCGGGACCAGCGGCATCAAGTGCGCCGCCTCCTCCTTCTCCGCCACGGTGACGGCCAACCCGGCCGCCCCGGGCTCGGCCGTCGAGCAGCTCAACACCCAGACCTTCGGCTCCTGCACCTCCAACGTCTTCGGCGTCACGAGCGTGCGCAGCGTCACCGTCACCAACCTGCCCTTCACCAACACCGTCAGCGACGACCCGGGCTATCCGGTCGCGCTCACCCCCGGCGCGGCGGGCTCCATGGGCACCACCGTCGTCCTCGGCACCATCCTGGGCAGCGTCACCTGCAAGTACTCCAACACCACCGGCATCGCGGGCACCACCGACAACGGCGCCAACTCCATCGGCTTCTCGGCCCAGCCGTTCGCCCTGGTCTCCGGCCCGGGCCTGTGCTTCTCCACCGGCTACTTCAGCGCCACCTACGGCCCGGTCTCCGACAGCTCGGTCGCCGGAAGCCCGCTCCTGTACGTCAACTGACCCTCCCGGCACCGCCGGTAGAGCACCGAAGGCGTACGGCGGCCCCACGGTCGCCGTACGCCGCTCTGCTCCCACGGACCCCCACGACAGGAATGTGACCGGCCGGTAGGGTGGCGCCCCGACGGACACATCCCAGCGGAGCGGGGCACCACCATGAGCGACACCGGCGAGGGCACGGGCTTCTTCACCTCGGTGACGGACACCGCCGAACGGCTGGCCGCCACCGGGTACCTGGCCTCCACCGCCGTGGCCACCACGGTCTACCTCGCCGACCGCCTCGGCAAGCCCCTGCTCGTCGAGGGCCCCGCCGGCGTCGGCAAGACCGAACTCGCCAAGGCCCTCGCCGCGATCGGCCGCGCCCGGCTCGTCCGCCTCCAGTGCTACGAGGGCATCGACGAGGCCCGCGCCCTCTACGAGTGGAACCACGCCAAGCAGTTGCTGCGCATCACCGCCGGCCGCGACGAGGGCTGGGACGCCGCCCGCACCGACATCTTCGGCGAGGAGTTCCTCCTCCCCCGCCCGCTGCTCACCGCGATCCGCGGCCAGGAGCCCACCGTCCTGCTCATCGACGAGATGGACAAGGCCGACGTCGAGGTCGAGGCCCTGCTCCTGGAGGTCCTCAGCGACTTCCAGGTCACCGTGCCCGAGCTGGGCACCATCACCGCGACCCGGCGCCCCTTCGTCCTGCTCACCTCCAACGCCACCCGGGAGCTCTCCGAGGCGCTTCGCCGCCGCTGCCTCTTCCTCCACCTCGACTACCCGGACGCCGAGTTGGAGCGCCGTATCGTCCGCCTCAAGGTGCCCGGACTGGACGAGGCCCTCGCCGACTCCCTGGTACGGATCGTCGGCGCCCTGCGGGCGATGGAGCTGCGCAAGGCCCCGTCCGTCGCCGAGACCATCGACTGGGCCCGCACCCTGCTCGCCCTCGGCGCCGACACGCTGGACGACGCGGTGGTGCGCGACACCCTCGGCGTGATCCTCAAGCACCAGGAGGACGTGCGCAAGGCGTCCCAGAAGCTCACCCTCGCATGACGACGCCCGACACCCCCGGCCCCGCCGACCCGGCCGCCCGCCTGACCGGCCTCGTCCGGGCGCTGCGCGGCCACGGCCTGCGGATCGGCCCCTCCGAGACCGTGGACGCCGCCGCCGTCCTCGCCGTCCTCGGCCTCGACGACCGCGAGCGGGTACGCGCCGGGCTGGCCGCCGCGGTACTGCGCTCCGAGGGCCAGCGGGCCGTCTTCGACGCCACCTTCGACCTCTTCTTCCCCCTCGGCGTCGGCACCCCCGAGGCCGTGCGCGCCGACCCTCCGCCGCTGCCCGACGACCCGGAACCGCCCCGCTTCGGCCGCCCCGACCCGCTGCGCGACGACCTGCGCGAGCGCCTCGCCGCCGCCCTCGCCGCCGACGACCGCGCCGCCCAGGGCCGCCTCGCCGGGGAGGTGATCGAGGCCCTCGGCCGCTACGGCGACGGCTCCAGCCCCGGCACGGACGGCTGGTCCGCCCACCAGGCACTCGGCCGGCTCGCCCCCGAGACCCTGCTCGCCCGCGTCCTCGCCGCCCTGCGCCCGGGCGGCGCCGACCCCGCCGACCCGGCCGACCGGGTGCTCGCCGACGAGATCCGCCGCCGCATCCAGGGCTTCCGCGGTCTCGTGGCCGGGGAGGCCCGCCGCCGCGTCGCCGAACTGCGCGGCACCGAGCGGATCGCCGAACGGGCCGTCGCGCCCACCGTCGACCGCATCGACTTCCTCGCCGCCGGCCGCGACCAGCTCGCCGAACTGCGGCGCACCGTGCACCCGTTGGCCCGCAGGCTCGCCACCCGCCTGGCCGCCCGGCGCCGCCGCGCCGCCCGCGGGCGGATCGACCTGCGCCGCACCCTGCGCCGCTCGCTCACCACCGGCGGGGTGCCGCTGCGCCCGGCCTACCGGCTGCGCCGCCCGGCCCGGCCCGAACTGGTGCTGCTGTGCGACGTCTCCGGCTCGGTGGCCGGGTTCGCCGACTTCACCATGCTGCTGGTGCACGCGATGAGCGAACAGTTCAGCAGGGTCCGGGTGTTCGCCTTCGTCAACCGCACCGCCGAGGTCACCGACCTGCTGCGCGGCACCGGCGGGGACCCGGCCCGCCTGACCGCCCGCATCCTCACCGGCGCCGAGGTCATGGGCCACCACGGCAACAGCGACTACGGCTCCGCCCTCGGCGACTTCGCCGACCGCCACCTGGACGCCGTCGGCCCGCGCACCACCGTCCTGCTGCTCGGCGACGCCCGCAACAACCACCGCGACCCCAACCTGGCGGCCCTGCGGCTGATCGACGCCCGCGCCCGCCGCGTCCTGTGGCTCAACCCCGAGCAGCCCGCGCTGTGGCCCACCGGCGACTCGGCGGCGCTCGCCTACGCGGAGGTCGTCGAGATGCACTCCTGCCGCAACGCCCGCCGCCTCGCCGACCTGATCAGCCGCCTCCTCCCGGTGTGACACCCGATCCGCCGCTGCCCGTTCGGGCCGGGTTTCCTGCCCCTCCCCTGTCCCTCCGGACCTGGGCCGGGGTGCGGGCCGTGCGCGAGACTCCGTGCCATCCGTGTCGTACCACCGAAGGACGCGCATGCACGCCCAGGAGCCGGCCCGACAGAGCGACCACGAGACGCGCCGCTCCCCCCGCACGAGGGCGGCGGCCCTGCCCCCCGGGCTGGCCCTGCAACGGACGGTGGGCAACACCGCCGCCGTCGAGATGCTGGAGCGCGAGCGCCGCCGCCCGGCAGCCGGGGCGGGCCTCGCCGTGCAGCGCGTGATCGACCCGGCGGTGATCCAGGGCGAGCAGGAGGCCCAGGGCATCGCCGGCCCGGTGAAGATCGTCGAGGTGCCGGACGGCGTCACGGCCGGGACCCCGTTCCGCGCGTATCCGGCCGGGCACTGCCTCAACCTGACCGACGCGGACCTGAACCTGAGCGTCCAGGCCCTCAACGGCGGTCAGGCGGACGAGATGGCGGCCGACGCCGTGGCGCTGGCGGGTGGCGGCGGCTACCTGTCGGAGCACCGGATCATCCTGGTCAACAGCAGGCCCGAGGGCGGGTTCACCGCCCTGCAGACCATCCAGCACGAGATGGGCCATCTGCTCCAGCACGAACAGGGGTTCAGTGTGGACATGTCCGGCGGCCGCCGGGCCCTGGTCGAGTACCACAACATGCTCGTGAACGAGAACCCCCGGACCGGGGGCATGCGCACCGAGTACACCAGCGCCGACAACTCGATCGTCAGCGCGGTCAGGGACCGGGCCACGGCGGCCGGGGTCACCGGGCTGAACCAGCCCTGGAAGGCCCTGGTCGCGTACCTCGAAACCAACGACCAGGACGGCTCGCAGCGGCGCCTGCTCGAAGCGATCGAGCAGGAACTGGCCAAGGACGACTACAGCGAGATCGAGGGCAGGGGGCTCAACAAGGCCCAGCGGCGCACGAAGATCCGGGACCGCATAGGCCGGATGTACTTCAACAACCTCTTCCCCCAGTAAGGGCTTTCCGGCTCAAGCCCGCAGCCCGTCGCACAGCACCCGCACCAGCCGGCCGTCCCGCGTGTCCGCCGGGCGGCGGCGCTCGGCGGCGACCGCCCCGGCGATCAGCGCGTACAGGTCGGCGCCGTCCACGTCGGTGCGGACCGCTCCGGAAGCCTGCGCCCGGGTGAGCAACTCGACGAGCACCTCCCGCAGTCGGGCCGCCACGGCCGAGGTGCCGGGCTGCAGCGGGACGCCCGCGCCGATCAGTGCGTCGGCGAGGTCCATCTTGACCATCGCCCCGGCGACCAGTTCCTCCAGGAAGGTGAACAGCGCCGCGCCCGGGTCGTCCTCGGCCAGCGCGGCCCGGCCGCGCGCCGTCTGGCTCTCCAGGGTGTCCGAGACGACGGCCTCGAACAGCGCCTCCTTGGTGGGGAAGTGCCGGTAGACCGTGCCCGCGCCGACGCCGGCCCGGCGGGCGATCTCGTCCAGCGGCACGGCCAGCCCCTCGGCGGTGAACGCCTCGCGGGCGGCCGCCAGCACCTTGGCCCGGTTGCGGCGGGCATCGGCCCTCAGCGGGCGGGCGTCCTCGGAGGTCGGGGTCGCAGGCATGGCTCTCCTCGCAGGCGAACTGACGGATCGACAAGCGGGGCGCCCGTTCCGTACAGTCGAAACGGGGCCGCCGCACGTCGACCCGCCTACCCGTCCAGGTGCTTGAGGAAGCCGAGCAGCTCCGCCGTCACCTCGGCCGGGCGCTCCTGCTGCGTCCAGTGCCCGGTGTCCGGCAGCCGGACGTGCCGGTACAGGTTCGGCGTCATCTCGTGCAGCAGGTAGGCCAGCACCGGCGCCGGGACCATCGCGTTGACCAGGTCCTGCTCGCCCACCACGTACAGGGACGGCACCTCGATCCGCACGCCCTTGAACGCCTGCATCAGTTCGTTGTTGAGGTCGATGTTGCGGTACCAGTTGAGCCCGCCGGTGAACGCCCGCTCGCCGTGCAGGGCGTAGTCGGCGGCCATCGCGTCGAGGTCGGCCTCGGTGAGCCAGTCGGGCAGCCGCTCCGGCTCGGGGACGGTGTCCAGCAGCGCCTTCCCCTCGGGCACCACCCACGGCCGGGGCTTCCCGTCCGGCCGGGTGCCGCACAGGACGCGCCGCAGGCTGGACCGGACGTCGGCGGCGAGTTCGGCGTCGGCCTTGCCGGGCTCCTGGAAGTAGATCTGGTAGAAGCCCTCGCCGAAGTTCTCCCGCGCCGAGGCCAGCGGGGACGGCCCGGCGGGCAGCGGCGGCACGCTCAGGCCCACGACGCCGCGCACCAGGTCGGGCCGCAGCGCGGCGGCGGACCAGGCGACGGGCGCGCCCCAGTCGTGGCCGACGACCACGGCCTGCTCGGCGCCGAGCGCCTTGATCAGCCCGGCCACGTCGCCCAGCAGGTGCAGCACGGTGTAGGCGTCGATGCGCTCGGGCTGCTCGCTGCGGGCGTATCCGCGCTGGTCGGGCGCGACCACCCGGTAGCCGGCCTCGGCGAGCGGCGCGAACTGGTGACGCCAGGAGTACCAGCTCTCGGGGAAGCCGTGCAGCAGCAGGACCAGCGGCCCCTCGCCCTGCTCCGCGATGTGCAGCCGCACGCCGTTGACCTCGACCTCGCTGTGCTTGATCTCCTCGTACACAACCGCTCCCCGTTTGGGCCGACATGTCCTACATCCCGGTCCCTGCCCACCTTTCCCCGTACCAAACGCGGCCGAGGCCGCCCCGGAACTCCGGGACGGCCTCGGCCGGTTGAGCACTACTGACAACCCGTCAGCTCACGGTGTAGCTGTACGGGATCGCCGCGAGCACCGCACCCGTGGTGCTGAGGGAGTTGTTGGCGGTCGCGACCGAGCTCGGGCCGGACACCAGGTACAGCACACCCTTGACCGTGCTGCCCTTCGGGCCGGTCGGGGTCACGGTCACCTGGAGCGAGCCGCTGGCGCCCGGCTGGACGACCACCGGGGTGGCGGCCGGGGCCGAGGCGTTCACCGCGGCGGCGAACGGGTCACCGGTGCTGGAGGTCAGCGCCGGGTCGAACGCCAGGGTGTGCGCGGTGGCCGTGATGGTGGCCGAACCCGCCGGGGCGGGGCCGGCGAACGGGCCGATCTGCTGCACGAAGGTGCCCCAGTTGCCGGGGACGACCTGCTGCGCGGCGCTGCCCTTCGAGGTCACCACCGAGATGGTGGAGCCGTTCTGGGCCTTCTTGAGGTCACCGAACAGGTCCGGCGAGCCGGTGGTGGCGCTCAGCTCCAGCTGGGCCGGGGTCGTGGAGGCCGCGACGCCCTTGAGCTGGTCGGTGCCCGGGGGCACCAGGAAGGACGGCACCGAGGAGGTGAGGCTCAGCGGCAGGGCGACGGTCGCGGAGGCGCCCTGCGGCACCAGCGGCACGTCCACCCGGCTGTCGAGACGGCCCTCGGCCGCGATCCGCTGCGGGGCCACGGTGTTGTTGGTGTAGTTGACCGTCACGTTGACCGGCTTGCCGGCCTCCAGCTTGGTCTTGCCGTCGGTCGGCAGGCCGGGCGCGGTGGCCTGGTCGCGGTTGAGCGCGACCGTGCCGGTGAAGTCCTGCGCGAGCTCCTGGCCGCTGACCGGGCCGAGCACGTTCAGGACGAAGCGCCAGTGGCCCTCGGCCGGGTTGACCGTGGTGGCCGAGACACCGGCCGCGCTGCCCGTCAGGTTGCCCTGGGCGTCGAGGACGGCGTTGCCCTCGATGTCGACCGGGGTGCCGTTGGGGCTGATCAGCGCGCCCTGCATGAGCAGCTTCGGGTCCTTGACCGTCACACCGACCCGCAGGTCCTTCTGGCCCTTCGGGACGTCGAAGCCGTACGCGAAGGACTGCGTCGGGGAGGCGCTGCGGGCGTTGCCACCGGTGATGGAGCCGGTGAAGGTGCCCTGGCCGTCCTTGAGCGGGACGAGGCTGCGCAGCACGACCGGCACGCTGGTGGTGTTGCCGTTCGAGCTGGAGACCACGATGGCCTCGCTGGAGTCGCCGCTGGTCACCGGGGTGGTGAGCTGCACCTTGAGGTGCTTGGTCTCACCGGGCTGCAGCTGGGCGGTGGTCGGGCTCACGCCGCCGGCCGGGACGGCCCGCTGGGTGGCGGTGCCGAACTGGACCGGGCCGTTGTAGCCCTTCGCGCCGGCCGGGGTGTAGAAGACGGCGGTCCACTCGCCGGCGACCGGGCGCGGGACGTCCACCAGGCCGAAGTTGGCCGGGGTGGCGCCGCCCTGCGGGCGGGTGTTCGTCTCGAAGCGGCCGGACGGGTCGAGCAGCGTCAGGCGCACGACCGGGCCGTTGGTGACCGGGTTCGGGGCGCCCTGCCAGGCGATGGAGGCCGCGAGGCGGTCGGCGCCCGCCGGGACGGTGAACTTGACCTGCTTCTGGACCCAGTCCGCGCCGTTGGTCGCGTACTTGAAGGTGTCCTTGGAGGAGGTGTCCAGCGTCACGGTCTGCGTGTTGTTCGACTGCGGCGCGAAGGCACGGGTCGAGGCGCTGACGGTCTGCGGGGTGTCGCTGGTGTTGCTGACGGCCACGTCGGCGGTGTGGGTCGAGCCCGGGGTGCCGGCGATGTCCTGCTGGCCGGTGTTGACGACCACGGTGTTGGCGCCCTCGGTGCCGTCACCGTCGTCGTAGCCGCGGGCGGCCTCGACGGCGGCGCGGACGTTCAGCAGACCGGCGCCCTGCTCCTCCGCCGGGATGCCGAGGTCCTGCGCGGTGCCGGTGAGCAGGCGCTTGACCAGGGCCGGGGTCGGGGAGTCGCCGCCGTGGGTGTCGCGGTACGCCTGGATGACCAGGGCCGCGGCGCCGGTGACGAACGGGGCCGACTGGCTGGTGCCGCCGAAGGACTGGATCGGCGAACCCTTGCCGCTGAACCCGGTGCAGTCCGTGTACTTGGTGGTGTCGGGCGAGCACAGGGCCCAGTCCGACTCGCCCGGGGCGACCAGGTCGACGGTGCGGCCGGCCTGGGTGAAGCCGCCGGAGGACAGCGCGGAGATGCGGTTGTTGCTCCAGGTCTTGTTGGAGAACTGGGAGGCCGCGTAACCGGTCTGCTGGTAGTTCTGGTTGTCGGTGGAGGCACCGACCGCGATGACGAACGGGTCCGTGGCCGGGGTCCCGATCGTGCCGCTGATGCCGGCGTCGCCCGTGGAGACGGCGACGGTGACACCGGCCTTGACGGCCTGCTCGTTGAAGAGCGCGATGGTGTCGTGCGCGCCGCTGTCCGGGGTGACGTTGCCGCCGAAGGACTCGTTGAGCACGTCGACGTGCGAGACCCGCACCGCGTAGTCGATGGCCTGCAGGATCGACGAGTTGGACATCATCTCGCCGCCGGCCTTCAGCGCGACCAGGTCGGCGTCGGGCGCCAGGCCGCGGATGCGGATGGTGCAGCCGGCCTTCAGCGCGTGCGAGGGGTTGACGAAGTCCGCGACGTCGTAGACCTGGCGGCCCTGGGCGATGACCGCCGAGGCGTCGCCGAAGGCCTCCGCGCCACCGGTGGGCGTGTTGACGCCCTCGCCCGCGAAGTCCTGGTAGTCGACGACGGCGTGCGAGCCGTCGGCCCGGATGAAGTCCGGGTTGTTCGGGTCGAGGCCGTCCGCGATGTAGGCGACCTTGACGCCCTTGCCCGTGGCCAGGTTCTCCACGCCGGGCTTGCCGTTGCCGGTGTAGGCGTGGGTGGAGTAGAGGCCCTCGGGCTCCAGCAGCGGCTTGGACGGGTCGGAGGGGCAGACCGTGTTGGTCGGGTTCTCCTCCGAGGTCTGGCCGTTACTGCCCGAAACGGCCTCGGACTTCCCGCCGGCCTTGTCGGCCTTGGTGGCGTCCTTGTCCTTCTTCGCCGCACCCGCGGCCGCCGGGGCGACCTGCACCTGGGCGTCCGTCACCACGGAGGCGACGGAGGGATCGGCCTGGAGCGAGGCGCGCAGCGCCGGGCTCACGGTGGCCGAGAAGGCGTTGCCGACCACGAAGCTCTTGACGTTCGTGCCGCCGCCGGCCTTGACCTTGTCCAGCAGCGGGGCCTGCGCGTGCGCGGTCTTCTGCTGGCGGGCGCCGACATGGCCGGAGTCGGCCGGGGCGTCCGCTATCTGGTCCTTCAGGATCACGATCACCGGAGCCGCCGGCCCGTCCGCGGACGCCGCCGGGGCGTCCTGCGGGGCGGGGACGGGGGCCGCGTTCGCACTGGTCCCGAAGGTGAGGACCATGGACGCGGTGGTGACCGAGACGGCAGCTGCGAGCTGGGCTTTCCGCCAGCCGATCAATGGACATCCTTTCGTCTGATGAGACGTCAGGTCAGCACGGCCCACCGTACGCGAGTCCAGGTCGGCCGCGTGGTTGGTCCGGACCGCGCGTCCCGACAGCGGTCGAATTCCAGCGCATGCGGCACGACCACGACAAGGGGGGAAATCCCCATCAGAAAGTAAAAATGACCATCAGGAAGTAAAATTCATGGGAGAAATCGGGCCAGGTCCGCGCTTGTTTCCCTGACCACACCTGGTCACACGCCCGGTCACAAGCGATCGAAGAAGTACGGGAAGAGTCGGTGGCGAACTCTGGACACTGGCGAACCATCGCCACCTTCGAAGGGCGCCGGACGGCCGCTCGGCACTCTTCCCGTTCCGCACCGCGCGAAAACACCTCAGCGCCCGGCGAGCCTCTCCTGAAGCTCCCGCGCGTCCGCCAGGTCCTCCGCGGTCGGCGCGTCGTCCTGGGTCAGCCGGTGGCGCCAGTACCCGGTGAAGTCGACCGCCGCCTTCGGCACCCCGCGCTCCGCCACCAGGTACCGCCGCAACGCCCGCACGGCGCCCGCCTCCCCCGCCAGCCAGGCGTACGGCGTGCCCGGCGGCAGCTCGGCGGCGGCCACCGCGGCCGCCAGGACCGAGCCCTCCGGCGCACCGTCGCGGTACAGCCAGCGCACGTCCAACCCGGCGGGCCCGTCCAGCGGCTGCCGCTCCCGCACGTCCGCGACCTCGACGAAGGCCAGCGCCCGCACTCCCTCGGGCAGCGCCCCGACCAGCGTCGCGATCGCGGGCAGCGCGCTCTCGTCCCCGGCGAGCAGCACCCAGTCCGCCGCGGCGGCGCGCTCGGCGAAGGGCACGGGCGGGGCGTACAGCGCGGAGGGGCCGACCATCCCGAGCCGGTCCCCCGGCACGGCGCGCAGCGCCCAGGCGGCGGCCGTCCCGGTGTCGCCGTGGAGCACGAAGTCGACCTCGACCAGCCGGGTGCCCGGGCGGCGCCGGCGCAGGGTGAAGCTGCGCATCAGCGGGCGGCGGGGCTCGGGGATCGCCAGGTACGCCTGGTACCAGCCCATCGGATCCCCGGTGGGCGCGGGCAGTTCGGGCACGCTCTGGCCGGGGCGCGGGAAGCAGAGCTTGAGCTGCTGGTCGGGCCGAGTGCCCACGGAGTCCGCCAGCGCCTCGGCCTCGAAGGTGATCCGGGCCGTGCGCGGGGTGATCCGCCGGATCTCGACGACCTCGACGAAGGTGACCGGGAGCGTGGTGGGCGGTGTCATCGCGAAACCCCTTCGGTTGGTAACCTTACGGCATAAAGAGTTGCCGTCGAGGACGATACTTTACGCCATAAGGAGATGCCGGGATGACCGTCTACGCCGGGCAGGGCGACGCCCGCCGCTCACTCGCCCTCCTCTGGGGCGCCGCACCGCCGGCCACCCCGCGCACCGGCCCCCGACCGGCGCTGAGCGTGGACGCCATCGTCAGCGCCGCCATCGAGGTCGCCGACGCCAAAGGCATGGCCGCCCTCTCCATGCGCGCCGTCGGCGAACGCCTCGGGCGCACCGCCATGGCGCTCTACACGTACGTCCCCGGCAAGGACGAACTCCTCGACCTGATGCACGACCGCGCGCTCGCCGAACTCCCCACCCGTGAAGGCGAGTCGGACGACTGGTGCCAAGCCGTCACCACCTGGGCCGAGGACCTCCACGACTGCTACCTGCGCCACCCCTGGATGCTCCAGGTCTCCCAGGCCCGCCCCGTCCTCGGCCCCGCCGAACTCGCCGCCATGGAAACCCTCCTGCGCGCCCTCGCCCCCGCCGCCCTGCCACCCACCCGCCTGCGCGGAGCCGTCGCCGCCCTCTGGCAGTTCGTCCGCGGCCTCGCCGCCGTCACCGCCGACGCCCGCGGCGCCGCCGAAGCCACCGGCATCTCCGACGAAGCCTGGTGGACCACCCGCTCCACCGGCCTCGCCGACCTCGCCCCCGACCTCCCGCGGCGCTACCCCCTCTTCACCGCGATGCAGTCCGCCCCCACCCCGCCCCGACCCCTCCAGGAGGGCCTCGCCGTCCTCCTCGACGGCATCGCCGCCTCGGCTGCCTCCACCTAGTAACGTCAGTGGGGCCACACCATCCGTGAACGTTCGAGGACTGGGTTCCGAACAGGAGAACAGCACGTGAGTACGGCGCACGCGAGCCCGGGCGACTACAGCCAGGTGCCGAACCCGGAGCAAGCCCTGAAGTATGCGATTCGGCATATCGCGGGTGATCGTGTCGAGATCGTCGAGGGAGTCATCACCCCCGTGTCACCGTCCTGGGCCCACGAGACAGCCGTCGACCTGATCCGCGAGCAGATCGGCCCCCGCATGCGCGAACTCGGTCTCCGTGCCGGGTCCGGGAACCTCGACCTGCCCGGAACGGAGAACTACTACGTGCCGGATCTCGCCGTCGTGCCCGCCGAACTGGCGAAGGCCGAAGGAGCGCTCCTGCCCGACCAGACCGTGCTCGTCGTCGAGGTCACGTCGCCGTCGAACGGCGACACCGACCGGACCACCAAACGGCGCCGCTACTCCCAGTTCGGCGCCCCCGTCTACCTCCTGGTCGACCGGCAGGAACGCACCTGCACCCTGTTCTCCCAGCCCGGGCAGCTCGGCTACACGCTGGTCGAGGGCCCCCACCCTTTCGGAACCCCTGTGCGCCTGCCCGCGCCGCTCGATCTCGAACTCGAAACAGCCGATTTCTGACGTCGGAATGGGTCAAGGCGGCGGGTCGGCCACCGTCGGCATCACAGCGCCCTACCCGCGAGCGGGCAGCGGGGTGTGGAGCTGGCCCGTGGCGAGGCCTGCGGGCTCGTCGGCGAGAGTGGAGAGCACGAAGGCGGTGGTGAGGGCGCGGATGTCGTCGGCGCGCCGGGTGAGGAAGTGGCCGCCGTTCGGGACCTCGTAGCGGGCGAGGCCGGGGACGAACTCCGCGGCGCGCCGGGCGTAGGCGAGGGAGTCGGCGGCGCTGGCCGTGGAGTGGTCCCGGTCGCCGTGGATGATGAGGACGCGGCGGCCGGCGAGGTGGTCCACGGGGTCGCCGTCCGGCAGCCAGGGGGCGATGCCGACCACTCCGGTCACGACGGGATCGCCGGCGCTCCGGAACGCGGCCCGGCCGCCGAGCGAGTTGCCGACGAGCACGACGGGGACGTCACCGTAGCGGCGGGCGAGCTCGGCCAGGGCCCAGCGGGTGTCCACGGCGGTGTCGGCGGCCTCGCCGTTCCAGCCGCGGTAGCGGTAGTGCAGCAGGTGCACGGCGATGCCGTGGGCACGGCCGCGCTCGGTCAGTTCGGTCACCAGGTCGCGCAGGCCCAGCCGGGCGAGCTTCGACGGGCCTCGCCGGCTGCGCACCGAGCCCCCGGGCAGCAGCAGCGCCACACCTCTGACCTCGTCACCGCCCTGCCAGGCCGTCAACTCCGCCACACGCTCGCGTGATCCGAACATCTCGCCCTCCCCCGTTGAGTCCGCGCCGATCTTACAATCGGCGCAACCGCTCCCCGCGGTGTGGGAGCCCGCCGACCCGGCGCCCCCGCCCGTACGCTGTCGACCTCGCCGCCCTCCCGCGAAGACAGGTGACGCCTCCCGTGACCCGACTCGACCTCGACGCCGACGGCTTCCTGCGCGACGGCGAGCCGCACCGCATCGTCTCCGGCGCGATCCACTACTTCCGCGTCCACCCCGACCAGTGGGAGGACCGGCTGCGCCGCGTCCGCGCCCTCGGGGTCAACACCGTCGACACCTACGTCCCCTGGAACTTCCACGAACTCCCGGGCGGCGAGGTCGACTTCACCGGCTGGCGGGACCTCCCCCGGTTCCTGCGCCTGGCCGGAGACCTCGGCCTGGACGTGATCCTGCGCCCCGGCCCGTACATCTGCGCCGAGTGGGAGTTCGGGGGCCTGCCCGCCCGGCTGCTCGCCGTGGACGGCCTGCGGCTGCGCTGCGCCGACCCGGCCTACCTCGCCGAGGTGGACGCCTGGTTCGACGCCCTGATCCCCGAGGTGCTGCCCCTGCTCGGAAGCCGGGGCGGGCCGGTCCTCGCCGTCCAGGTCGAGAACGAGTACGGCAGCTACGGCGACGACGCCGCCTACCTGCGCCACCTGCGCGACGGCCTGGTCTCCCGCGGCGTCGACTGCCTGCTGTTCACCACCGACGGCGCCCAGGACACCATGCAGCAGGGCGGCTCACTGCCCGGCCACCTCGCCACCGCGACGTTCGGCTCCCGCGCCCCCGAACGCCTCGCCGTCCTGCGCCGGCACCGGCCCCAAGGGCCGCTCGCCGTCATGGAGTTCTGGATCGGCTGGTTCGACCGATGGGGCAGTCCCCACCACGTCCGCGACGCGAAGGAGTCCGCCGCCTCCCTCGACGAACTGCTCGCCACCGGCGCCTCCGTCAACCTCTACATGGCGCACGGCGGCACCAGCTTCGGCCTCTGGGCGGGCGCCAACCACTTCGGCACCCACCCGTACGACGCCGGGTACGAGCCGACCGTCACCAGCTACGACTACGACGCCCCGATCGGCGAGGCCGGCGAGCTGACCGAGAAGTTCCACGCCTTCCGGGAGGTCATCGGCCGCTACCTCCCGCTGCCGGAGGACGAACTCCCGTCTCCGGCACCGCGTTTGGCCCCGCACCGGATCGTCTCGTCCGGCAGCGCCCCGCTGCTCGGCCCCGCCTCCCTGGACGTGCTCTCCACCCCCGTCCACCGCCCCTGCCCCGAGCCGATGGAACGCCTCGGCCAGGACCGCGGGTTCATCCACTACCGCACCCACGTACCCGGCCCGCGCGAGGAACTCCCGCTGCGCATCGACGGGTTGGCCGACCGCGCGTACGTCTTCGCCGACGGGCGCCCGCTCGGCACGCTCGACCGCAACTCCCCCGGCGAGACCCTGCCCCTGGCCACCGGCGACGGCGGGGTGGTGCTGGACATCCTGGTCGAGGCGCTCGGCCGGGTGAACTACGGCCCCCAGACGGACGATCGCAAGGGCATCACCCGCGGCGTCTCCCACGGCCACCAGCGGCTCTTCGACTGGCGGATCCGCCCACTGCCGCTGACGGACCTGTCCGCGCTGCGGTACTCACCGAAGGCCGAACTCCGCGACGGCGAACCGGCGTTCCACCGCTTCACCACCGAACTCCCCTCCCCCGCCGACGGTTTCGTCGCCCTCCCCGGCTGGGGCCGCGGCCTCCTCTGGCTCAACGGCTTCCTCCTCGGCCGCTACAGCGCCGAGGGCCCCCAGCGCACCCTCTACGCCCCCGCCCCGCTCTGGCGCGAGGGCCCCAACGAACTCCTCGTCCTCGAACTCCGGCAGCACGGCGAAGCCCTCGACCTGCGCGACCGGCCCGACCTCGGCCCCACCACCCAGGCCCCGAGCAGCGAGTACTAACGCCACTCGTTCAGCCGCGCTTCGCCGCCGGGATCGCCAGCAGCACCCCGAGGACCAGCAGCGTCGCGTACCCGACCGTCTCGTGCCCGTCCGGCACCAGGTGGCGGACGAAGCCGAACAGCCGGAAGCCGCCGAGCCGGTCGGCCAGCAGTCCGGTGCCGCCGCCGAGGATCAGTACGAGGCCGAGGTATCCGAGCAGGTCCTTCATATCCGTGAGCCTAGAAGGACCCTCCGCCCAGGTAATCCGACTTTCGGTGCGGCCCGGGATCACCAAAGTCGCGCCCCGCGCCGAGGTCCGGACGGAGCAGCAGGTACGGCGGCCCGGGGGCGGCGCGGTTACGTTCGCCGTGTGCCCAAACACGCGAATCGCTCGAAGTGCGCACACGGACGGCAGTCCGTCACCCGGGTGGCGGGCGCCACCGCCGCCCTGGCGCTCGCCGCCGCGGGCTCCGCGCCGGCCCTCGCCCAGGACGCGGCCTCCGCCGTCGGCGGCGAGCGCCTGGGCCGCCAGGCCGTCCAGGTCGCGCCGCTGGCCGGGGCGCCCGCCCTGCCCGCCGGTCTGACCGGCCGCTCCTGGCTGATCGCCGACGCCGGCACCGGCGAGGTGCTGGCCGCCCGGGACGCCCACCTGCCGCTGCCGCCGGCCAGCACGCTCAAGATGCTCTTCGCCGACACCGTCATGCCCAAGTTCGACCGCGCCTCGGAGCACAAGGTCGCCCCCGCCGAGCTGGCGAACCTGGGGGCCGGGAGCAGCCTGGTCGGCGTCAAGGAGAACCTGCCCTACCGCGTCGAGGACCTCTGGCGGGGCGTCTTCCTCAGCTCCGGGAACGACGCCGTGCACGTCCTGGCGCACATGAACGGGGGCCTCCAGCGCACCGTCGCCGAGATGCAGGCCCGCGCCCAGGCCCTGCACGCCACCGACACCAAGGTGATCTCCCCCGACGGCTACGACATGGACGGCCAGGTCTCCTCCGCCTACGACCTCACCCTCTTCGCCCGCGCGGGCCTGCGCAACGCCGACTTCCGCTCGTACTGCTCCACCCGCACCGCCCGCTTCCCCGGGGGCCTCGACAAGCTGACCGGCCAGCGCACCAGCTTCGACATCGCCAACACCGACCGCCTGCTCGGCAAGTACCCGGGCCTGATCGGCGTCAAGAACGGCTACACCACCAACGCGGGCGCCACCTTCACCGGCGCCGCCGAACGCGGCGGGCGCACCCTGCTGGTCACCGTCATGCACCCGGAGGCGCAGGGCAAGGTCTACGACGAGGCCGCCAGCCTGCTGGACTGGGGCTTCGCCGCCGCCGGGAAGGTCCAGCCGGTGGGCCGCCTGGTCGAGGAGGACGCGCCGCCGTCCGCCGAGCCCGCGGCCACCGACCCCGTCCGCTGGGCGCAGGCCCCCTTCACCCACTCCACCGACGACCCCGGCCTCGCCCCCGCCGCCTGGACGGCCGCCCTCCTCGGCACCGCCCTCGCCCTGTGGGCCGCCCGCACCCTCGCCCGCCGCCGCACCGCCACCGCGCCGGCCTCCCCCACCGGCGGCTCCACCGCCGTCGGCGGCCGCACCCACCGCCGCCTCTCCCGCCGCGCCCGCGCCCTGCTCCACGCCCCGCGCTCCCGGCGGCTCTAGAGCACGCCCTAGACTTCCCGTCATGACCACGCCCGACCCCGCCCACGCCGACCGGCTCGCCCGGATCGTCCGCCTCTCCTCCGGCAGTTACCTGCTCGTCACCACGTACAAGAAGGACGGCACCGCGGTGCCGACCCCCGTGTGGGTGGTCCGCGACGGCGAGGCGCTGGGCATCTGGACCGTCGCCGACTCCTGGAAGGTCAAGCGCATCCGCAACCGCGCGGACGTGCTGGTCGGGCCCTGCGACGTCAAGGGCCGGCCCACCGGCGAGCAGTACCCCGGCACCGCCGAGATCCTCGCCCCCGAACGCGCCGGCGCCTACCGCACCCTGCTGCGCCAGAAGTACGGCCTGGTCGGCGTCCTGACGCTCCTCGGCAGCCGGCTGCGCCGCGGCGAGCGCGGCACGGTCGGCATCCGGATCACCCTCGCCGACTGAAGCCGCCCGGACGGGCCCGGCGGACGGATTGTCAGTGGCTCCCGGTAGCCTCCGCCCCATGCCTGCCTTCACCCGCCTGGTCGACGGTCTCGTCTGCGCCTACCGCCCCGCCGCCGGGGCGGCGGGCGTGCTGGCGCCCGCCGCCGTGTTCCGTCCCGTCGGCCGGGACGAGGTCTCCGGCCACACCGTCGCGGCCGACCTGCGGCACGCCTGGTACACGACGCTCGACGCCCTGGTCTGCGTGACGGCGGAGGGCGCTCAGCTGTGGCGCGCGCCCTTCGAGCCCGCGTCCAGCAAGACGCACGGCCACCACCCCGGCTGCGAGGTGTCGGCGGACGGCCGGGTGGTGTGGGTCTACCGGCCCGACGCCATGGCCGGGCGCGGCATCGACGACCGGTGCGTGGCCTTCGACGCCGCGACCGGCGAGAGCCTCGGGGAGGAGGAGCTGGAGACGGTCGGGCACGGCGCGGTCCAGCTGGCCCATCCGGCCGGCGGCGAGGTGCTCGTCGACGTGGGCGAGGGCCAGGACGGCACGGTCGTCTACCGCGCCTCGCTGGCCGAGGGCCGTCCCGTCCTGGCCCGCTACCCCTGGGACGACCGCTGCCTGATCGGCCTGTCACCGGACGGCCGCCACTTCCTGACGATCGACCACGCGCAGTGCGACCTCACCGTCCACGCCTACCCCGGCGGCGAGGAGGTCTTCACCCTCACCGTCGACGCCTTCGGGCACGACCCGGAGACGATCTTCGTCGAGTGGGCCGGCGGGTACCTGGACCAGGACACCCTGCTGATCAACCTCGTCGGCGAGCCCGGGGACGAGCCGGTGGAGGAGGACGAGGAGTGGTTCCGCACCTATCGGGTCGACGCCCGCACCGGGCAGGTCCACGGTGAGATCACCTCGCACGGCGAAGGCTCGTACGACCTGTACCCCCTCGGTGACGGCTCCTGGCTCACCGCCTCCGACTCCGGCCACCCGACCCGCCACCTGGCGCCGTGAAAGCCTTCACCTGGAACAGCGGCGGCCTCATCCGCGCCTACCGCCCCGCCGACGACGAGTTCGGCGAGCTGACGCCCGCCGCCGTGTTCCGTCCCGCCCCCGGGGACAAGGTCTTCCAGCACGCCGTCGCCCCCGACCTGGCCCGCGCCTACTACACGACGATGAACGCGCTCGTCGCCGTGGCCGAGGACGGCACCCAGGTGTGGCGCTCGGCGTTCGATCCGGAGTCGGCGTGCGTTCACAGCCCCACGCCCGGCTGCGCGCTCTCGCCGGACGGCCGGGTGCTGTGGCTCTACCGGCCCGACGCCAGGGCGGGGCGCGGCACGGGCGACCGGTATCTCGCCGTCGACGCGGCGACCGGCGCGACCCTCGGGGAGGCGGAGCTGGGGACGGCCGGCCACGGCGCGCTGCAGCTGGCGCACCCGACGAGCGGCGAGGTGCTCTTCGACGTCGGCCAGGGCGAGAGGGGAACCGTCCTCTTCCGCGCCTCGCTGGCCGAGGGCCGCCTCGACCTCGCCCGCTACCCCTGGTCCGACCGCGGGCTCCTCGCCATGTCACCCGACGGCCGCCGCTTCGTGACGCTCGCCCAGGACCGGACGGTCCTCACCGTCCACGCCTACCCCGGCGGCGAGGAGGTCTTCACCCTCACCGTCGAGGCGTTCGGACACGACCCCCGCGCGATCTTCTTCGACTGGCACGGCGCCCGCTACCTGGACCAGGACCACCTCCTGGTCGACCTCGAGGGCGACGACGACGGATGGGAGTGGTCCGACTCCTACCGCATCGACGCCCGCACCGGCCACATCCACGGCGAGTACCCCTGCGTGAGCCCCCTCGGCGACGGCACCGCGATCAAGGGCTCCCGCTCCGGCAACCCGATCCGCGTCACCCTGCCCTGAACAGCATCTCCAGCGCCGCCCCGGCGACGGCCGTCAGCTCCTCCCGGGAGCGCCCGGCCGCCGCCTGGACGGCGATGCCGTCGGAGAGGGTGTGGACGAGACACCTCCGGCTTCCCCGACTTCCGCGCCGCGCCGCGCAACCACCGCCTCCTCGCCACCATCGAGCGCTCCGCTGCCGGCGGGGGTCTTCCGCAACCGGTGACACAGGACGTGGACGCCCACCCCCTCTTCTGACCTGGCCACGTGGCAGGCTGGCCCCCATGGAACGCGAGGAGACCGGTGCCGCCGAGCGGCCGCTGCTGGTGGTGGACGGGGCGAACGTCGTCGGGTCCGTGCCCGACGGATGGTGGCGCGACCGGCGCGGCGCGGCCGAGCGGCTGCGCGACGCCCTGGTCGCCGTCGCCGAACACGGCCTCCCGGAACTGCCGGGCCCCCTCGACGTCCTGCTGGTGGTGGAGGGCGCGGCCCGGGGCGTCGCCGCCCTGCCGGCGGTCCAGGTCGCCGAGGCCGCCGGCAGCGGCGACGACCGCATCGTCGAGGCCGTCCGCGACGCCCTCGCCGAACTCCCCCACCGCACCTGCCTGGTGGCCACCGCCGACCGCGAACTCCGGGCCCGCGTCACCGCCCTGGGCGCCACCGTCACCGGCCCCCGCAGCGTCCGCCCGTAGCGCCGCGGGGGCCGTCCGGTCCGGCGCTACGCCTCGGTGAAGACCAGGGAGGCGTTGTGGCCGCCGAAGCCGAAGGAGTTGGTGAGGGCGGCGGGGAACAGCCCCTTCCTGGGCTCGCCGGCGGCGACGTCGAGGGGGATCTCGGGGTCGAGGCGGTCGAGGTTGGCGGTCGGGGGGACGATGCCGTCGCGGATGGCGAGGATGGTGGCGAGGGCGCCCATCGCGCCGGCGGCGCCGAAGAGGTGGCCGGTCATGGACTTGGTGGCGGTGACGACCGGGTGGAGGCCCACGGCCGCGGCGATGGATTCGGCTTCGGTCAGGTCGCCGGAGGGGGTGGAGGTGGCGTGGGCGTGGACGTGGTGGATGTCCTGCGGGGTGAGGCCCGCGGCGGACAGGGCCAGGCGGATCGCGCGGGTCTGGCCGTCGGGGTGGGCGGCGGTGATGTGGTGGGCGTCGGAGGTGATGCCCGCGCCGGCGAGGACGGCGTGGGCGCGGGCTCCGCGGGCGGCGGCGAAGTCGGCGCGTTCGAGGACGACGAGGACGCAGCCCTCGCCGATGACGAAGCCGTCCCGGTCGACGTCGAAGGGCCGGGAGGCACGCTCGGGTTCGTCGTTGCGGGTGGAGTGGGCCTTGGCCTGGGCGAATCCGGCGAGCGGCAACGGGTGGACGCAGGCTTCGGCGCCGCCCGCGACGACCACGTCGGCGCGGCCGAGGCGGATCAGGTCGAGGCCCATGGCGATGGCCTCCGCGCCGGAGGCGCAGGCGCTGACGGGGGTGTGGGCGCCGCCGCGCGCGCCGAGTTCGATGCTGACCCAGGCCGCCGGGCCGTTGGCCATCATCATGGGGACGGTGCGCGGGGAGACCTTGCGCACGCCGGAGGTCCGCAGCACGTCGTGCTGCCCGAGGATGGTGAGCGCCCCGCCCGTGCCCGTGCCGACGACGACGGCGAGCCGCTCGGGCTCGACCTCGGGCCGCCCGGCGTGGGCCCACGCCTCCCGGGCGGCGACGATCGCGACCTGTTCGCAGCGGTCCAGGCGGCGGGCCTGGACGCGGTCGAGCACCTCGCCGGGTTCGACGTGCAGGCGCCCGGCGATCCGGACGGGCAGGTCGGCCGCCCACTCCTCCTCGATCGCGCGGATGCCGGAGCGGCCCGCCAGCAGAGCCTCCCAGGTGGTCGGCACGTCGCCGCCGAGCGGCGTCGTGGCGCCCAGTCCGGTCACCACCACGTTCGTCGTCATCACACATCCCCTTTGTGGAGGAGTCACACCCCCCACCGCGAGCGGCGAGGGGGAGCTCGGTATACGAGCCACACTGTCAGGGGAGTTACGGTCGATCAGGTGCCCTCTTCGATGGATCTGCTCCCGAGGTTTTGTCACTTTCCCACATGCCTCCGAGGAACTTCCGGCCGTACGGGAACCACCGGGCATCCCCGTCCGACTGCTGGAACGTGAACGTGAAGTCGATGAGTGTGCTGGTGGGGTTCGCCCTGCTCCTGGTGGCGGTGTTCGGCGTCTCCTACGCCGTGGGACGGCAGGCGGGGCCGGTGGCCCCGGGCCTGCGCCCGGCCGGGGGTGGTGGCAGCGGCGGCGGGGCGTCGCCGGGCATGGGCGGGCACGGCATGGGCGGGATGCGATGACCCCCGCAGCCCCCAGCCCCAGCCCCACTCCCAGCTCCACTCCCAACCCCACCCCCAGCGCCACCCCCGGCCCAGCCCTGGTGAGCACCGACCTGACCGTCCGCGGGATGACCTGCGCCGCCTGCGTGGGCCGGGTGGAGAAGCGCCTGGCGCGGATCGAGGGCGTGAGCGCCGGGGTGAACCTGGCGACGGGCCGGGCCCGGGTGCTGCACCCGGCCGGAGTCCAGGTCGCCGATCTGGTCGCCGCCGTGGAACGCGCGGGCTACACCGCCGAGTTGGCCGCCCCCGGCGCCCCGCCGGCGCCTCGGGAGGAGGAGCCGGACGAGAGCCGTCTGCCGCTCACCACCCTCCTCGCCCTCCCCGTCCTCGCCCTGTCGATGGTCCCCGCCCTGCAGTTCCCCGCCTGGCAGTGGGTGTGCTTCGCCCTGGCCGTCCCGGTGGTCACCTGGGGCTCGGCGGGCTTCCACCGCCGGGCGCTCCGTGGGCTGCGGCACGCCACCGCGACGATGGACACCCTGGTCAGCCTCGGCGTCCTCGCCTCCTTCGGCTGGTCCGCGTACGCGCTGTTCCTCGGCGGCGCCGGGGCCGTGGGCATGCGGATGCCGTTCTCCCTGACGGCCACCGGCGGCGCCGCCCACGTCTACCTGGAGGCGGCGGTCGGCGTCCCCCTGTTCGTGCTGGCCGGGCGCCGCCTGGAGGCCCGGGTGCGGCGCAGCGGCGGGTCCGCCCTGCGGGCGCTGGCGGAGCTGGGCGCCAAGGAGGTCTGCCTGCGCGGGGAGGACGGCGCCGAGCGGCTGGTGCCGGTCGAACTCCTGCTGCCGGGGCAGGAGTTCGTGGTGCGCCCGGGTGAGCGGGTGGCCACCGACGGGGTCGTGGTCGAGGGCGGTTCGGCGCTGGACCTGAGCCTGCTGACGGGCGAGAGCGTCCCGGTGGAGGTCGGCCCGGGGGACACGGTGGCGGGGGCGACGGTGAACGTCGGCGGCGCGCTGGTGGTGCGGGCGACGGCGGTCGGCGCGGACACCCAACTGGCCCGGATCACCGCCCTGGTGGCCGAGGCGCAGGCCGGGAAGGCCAAGGCGCAGCGCCTGGCGGACGCCGTGGCCGGGGTGTTCGTGCCCTGCGTGCTGACGGTCGCGGCCTGTGTGCTGGGCTTCTGGCTGGGGGCGGGCGCGGCCCCGCAGACGGCGGTGACGGCGGCGGTGGCGGTGCTGGTGGTGGCCTGCCCGTGCGCGCTGGGCCTGGCCACGCCGACGGCCCTGCTGGCGGCGACGGGGCGGGGCGCGGAACTGGGGGTGCTGGTGCGCGGCCCGGAGGTGCTGGAGAGCCTGCGCCGGGTGGACACGGTCGTGCTGGACAAGACCGGCACCCTGACCACGGGCCGGATGGCCCTCACCGAGGTCACCACGGCCCACGACGCCGCCGCCGAGGAGGTGCTGCGGCTGGCGGGCGCGGTCGAGCACCGTTCCGAGCACCCGATCGGACGGGCCGTCGCGGCGGCGGCCCTCGAACGCTGCGGCGCCCTGCCGCCCGTGGTGGGCTTCGCGGCCACCGCCGGACTGGGCGTGAGCGGCACGGTCGAGGGCCGCACCGTCCGCCTGGTCCGCCCGGACGCGGCCACCGCCGCTCTCCCGCCCGAGCTGGAGCGGGCCGTGGCGGCGGCCGGGGAGGCGGGCCGCACGGCCGTCCTGGTGGAGGTGGACGGGCGCGCCGAGGCAGTCCTGGCCGTCGGCGACACCGTACGGGCGGGCAGTTGGCGGGCGCTGCACCGGCTGCGCGGGCTCGGCCTGGAGCCGGTGCTGGCGACGGGGGACGGCCCGGGGGCGGCGCGGGCGGTGGCCCGGGAGCTGGGCATCGAGGTGGTGCACGCGGCCGCCTCGCCGAAGCGCAAGGCGCAGCTGGTGGCCGAACTGCGGGCCGCGGGGCGGCGGGTGGCCGTGGTCGGCGACGGCGTCAACGACGCGATCGCGCTGGCCTCGGCCGACCTCGGGGTGGCACTGGCCTCGGGCAGCGACGCGGCGATCGGCGCGGCGGGGCTGACGCTGGTGCCGCGTCAGGCGACCTTCGACCCGTCGCGGCCCCCGGCACGCGGCGACATCGAGACGGTGGTGGACGCGGTGCTCCTGGCCCGGCGCACCCTGGCGACGATCCGGGCGAACCTGCTGTGGGCGTTCGGCTACAACCTGGTGCTGATCCCGCTCGCGGCGGTCGGGCTGCTGAACCCGATGCTGGCGGCGGTGGCGATGTCGCTGAGTTCGCTGCTGGTGGTGGGCAACAGCCTGCGCCTGCGCACCTGGCAGCCCGGTCGCGGACGGGGGCCGAGGCGATGAGGATCCCCGACCGCGTCAGCGCGATGGCCCCACCCCTCGGGGCCGCCGCGCTCGCCCTCGCCCTGCTGACCGGCTGGACGGCCGTCGGCGGCGCGGGCCGCGCCCGTCCGGTGGAGGCCACCGGCCCCGGCTGGGTGCTGCTGCCCACCGCCGGCGCGGCCCCCGCCACGGCGGCCTTCTTCACGCTCCGTAACCCGGGGGACATACCCGACGAACTCACCTCCGTAGGCTGGCAGTTCGGCGGGCGCCTCACCCTCAAGCGCCATCTGCACCAGGGTGCGGCCGGCCGCTGGGAGCCGGTGCCCGACCTGCCGGTGCCGCCCGGCGGGGAGCTGGCACTCACCCCGGAGGACGCGGACGTGCTGATCGCCGACCCGCCGCCGCTGACGGCGGGCCAGTGGGTGGAGTTCACCCTCCACTTCCGCCGCAGCCCCTCCCTGCGGGTCTCCGCCCAGGTCCTGCCGCCCGGTTCACGCCCACGGTGACGCACCGGGGCCCGGCGTCCACTCCCCTGTGGTGGACGCCGGGCCCCTGCTCAACCCCCGTGCTACCGCAGCCCCGTCACCACGGACGCCAGGTCCAGGTCCGCGATCGCCGGGTCCGCGAGCAGGACCTGGCGCGCGGCCCTCAGCACCGGACCACCGCCCGCCAGGCCGAGGTCCTTGGCGGCCAGCCGCACCGGGAAGTCCGACTCCTTGTTGCGCGCCCGGGCGACCGGCCCGGCGAGCGGGCCGTTCCCGAGCACCTCCAGGGCCAGCTCCTGCGGGACTCCCAACTCCTGCGCCACATCCAGCACTTCGGCGACCACCGTGACCGAGGCCACGATCCCGCTGATCACCACCACCTTCAGCGCCGCCCCCGCGCCCGGGCCGCCGCAGCGCCGCACCGTGCCGAGGTGTTCCAGCACGGGCTGCGCCCGCTCCAGGTCGGCGTCCTCGCCACCGACGCAGATGGTCAGCTCCCCGCGCGCCGCCAGGCCGACGCTGCCGAGCACCGGTGCGTCCACCATGCCGACGCCGTAAGGCAGTTGGGCGCGCAGCTCGGCCGCCGCCTCCGGGCCGATGGAGGACATGTCCACCCACAGCACGCCCGGCGCCAGGGCGGGGACGAACGCCCCGGCGACCTCGGCCACGGCGGCCGGGTCGGAGAGCATCGTGACCACGAGGTCGGCGCCCTCCACGGCCTCGGCCGGGGTTCCCGCCTCGACGAGGCCCTCCCCCTTGCCCGCGGAGCGGTTCCAGACGGTCAGTTCGTACCCGGCGGCGGCGAGGCGGCGGGCCATCGGCAGGCCCATGCGGCCCAGCCCCAGAAACGCGATCTTCATTCCCATGACCACCACGCTAGGCAGGGCCGAGCCAGGCGACAAGCGAATGTCCGGCATGGTAACCATGCGGGATGGACATGGCTTGGCTGGACGTCTTCCGCACCGTCGCCCACACGGGCTCCTTCACCGCCGCCGGGGAACGGCTGGGGTACACCCAGTCCGCGATCTCCCGCCAGATCGCCACCCTGGAAGCCGAGTTGGGAACCCCGCTCTTCGACCGGCTGGCCCGCGGAGTGCGGCTGACCGACCACGGACGCACCCTCCTCCCCCACGCCGAGGCCATGCTGGAACGCCTGAACACCACCCGGCGCGACCTCGCCGCCCTCACCGACCTCAGCGCCGGACGCCTACGGGTGGGCGCCTTCGACAGCGCCAACGTGGCCCTCGTCCCCAGCGCCCTCGCAGCCTTCCGCTCCGCCCACCCGCAGGTGGCGATCAGCCTCACCGAGGGGCTCTCCACACCCCTGCTGGAACTCCTCGGCGAGGGCGCCATCGACCTCGCACTGCTCGCCACCTTCCCCGACGCCACCGAAGAGCCCTACGACAACGGGCAGTTCGACCTCCGACTGCTCACCGAGGACCCGGTGATGGTCGCCCTGCCGCGCGGGCACCGCCTGGCGAGGCGGCGGCGCCTGAGGCTGGCCGAACTCGCCGACGAGTCCTGGATCGCGGCCCGCCGCGACCCCGGGACCACCCTCCTCGCGGCCTGCATGCGCGCCGGGTTCCAGCCGAGGATCGAGTACGCCGTCGCCAACTGGACCGCCAAACTCGGCCTGGTCGCCGCCGGTCTGGGCCCCACCCTGATCCCCTCCCTGGCCGTCCCCGCCGCCCGCCCGGACATCGTCCTCCTCCCCCTGCACCCGGACGACACCCCGGTGCGGCACGTGTTCACGGCGGTGCGGCGCGGGCAGCGGATGCCCCCGGCGGTAGCGGCGTTCACGCAGTTCCTGCGCGCCGGGGTGGCCCCCCACCCTCAGGCCCCGTCCGCCTAGGCACTCACCGGCTCCAGCCGCAGCCGCCGGACCCGGCCCGGCGGCGGCTCCTGCGTCGGGCCGAACCAGACCCGCACGTAGGGCGGCGGCGGAGCCCCCACGACCCCGCCGCCGAACCCCGACTCCGGGTCACCCCTGCGGCACGACCGCCACCGGAGCCTGCGCGTGGTGCAGCGCCGCGTGCGCGACCCGTCCCAGCCGCGGCCCGAACTCGACCGGGCGCCGCCGCCGGCCGACGACCACCAGCGCCGCACCCGCCGACGCCTCCACCAGCCCCCGCGCCGCGCCGAGCCGCACGTCCTCCACCACCTCCACCTCGGGGTGCTCCTCCCGCTGCGCCGCCACGGCGAGCGACAGCAGCTTCGCCTCCAGCGCCTCCAGCTGCGCGACCTCCGCGGCCGGCACCGCGCCGCCCGCGTAGCCGAACACCGGCGGCAGGTCCCAGCCGTGCACGGCCCGCAGCCGGGCCCCGCGCAGCGCCGCCTCCCGGAAGGCGAAGGCGAGCACCTCCTCCTCCGGGCTGTGCGCGTCCACCCCGACGACGACCTCGCCGCCCGTGCCACCCCCGCTCGCCTCCCGCACCACGACCACCGGCACGGCGCTGCGCCCGGCCACCGCCATGCTCACCGAGCCCAGCAGCAGCCCGCTGAACCCGCCCAGCCCGCGCGAGCCGAGCACCAGCAGCTCAGCCTCGCCCGCCGGCACGGCCGCGACCAGCCCGTCCACCGGGGAGTCCAGGACGGCGTCGGTGCGCACCTCCAGCCCGGAGTGCCGCTCGCGGACCTCCGCCGCGGCCGCCTCCAGCGTCTGCAACGCGGCCGCCGGCAGGTCGTCCGGCTCGGCGAAGGAGGACACACCGTCCGTCAGCCACGGCCAGGCGTACAGCAGCCGCAGCACGGCCCCGCGCCGCAGCGCCTCCTCGGCCGCCCAGTGCGCGGCCGCGGCGCTCTCCGGCGATCCGTCCACTCCGGCCGCAACGATGCGCGTCATGACTTCCTCCACTGTCTCGGTCACCGACCCGGGCTCCCCGGCGGCCGTACGGCCTGACGGCCCGTCCACTCGTCCGCCCCCACCCTCGCGCCCACGCGCGGCCGGGCACCAGTGCCGCAGGGCCCGGGAAGGACGGGACGAAAGACCCGCCGCCACCGCCTACGCCCGCCGTGCAAGCAGGCCGTGTACGCCCGCACCGTACGCCCCGCCCCGCCCTACCGGCCCGCGACACCCGGGCACTACCGGGAACCCGTCGATCCCGCCTCCGGCAGGCGAACCCAGACGTCGGCGGGCCCGGTGACGGCCCGGGCGTCCTCGGGCTCCAGGCCCGCGAAGGCGCAGGCGTAGGCGACGGCGTCCCGGCGGTAGAGGTAGGCGGCGAGCACCTCCTCGGGCCCGTCGCCGGGCCGCGGGCCCCCACCGGGGTGGAGGTCCCAGCCCTCAACCTCGCCGTCGCGCTGGATCATGCCCTGGTTGCCGCTCTTGGGGTTGGCGAAGAGGGCGTAGCCGAAGGTCCCTACAGTGAGGGCGGCCATGGCCTCGGTGGTGTACGGCGCGTAGCCCCAGGGCTGGGTGACCACGCACCCGCCCGGCACGGTCGTGACCCCGGCGAGGCGCAGCCCCTCACTCATCGGGTACGCCCACGGCTGCTCCACGAACGCGTCCATGAACTCCTCGTCCTCGACCGGCGCCGCCCCCAGGCGCCGGATCGCCTCGGCCGCGTCGATGCCCGCGACGCAGGCCAGGCCCGTTCCGTCCACGGAGGGCTTCCCGAGCGCGGCGGTGAGCCGCCGGGCCCGCTCGACGGCCGCCCGTTCGGCCCCCGACAGACCGGGTTCCCCCTCGGGCAGCGGGAACAGGTCCGGGACGGGCCCGGCGAGGGCGAGCCGCCCCGGGGACCACCCCGCGAGCTCCGCCTTCCAGGGATCGGCACCGGCCGCCACCAGGGCCCGGGCGTTGTCGGGCCGGTCCGCCTCCACCGCCTCCCAGAGCGCCGTCGTCCCGCGCCAGCCGGTCGCCGCCACGTCCGAGACATGGCGGGCCAGTTCCGCCACGCCTTCCGGAGAGCCGTACACGGCCGCTTCTCGCAGGGGATGTCCGTGCCCGCCCATCGAGTCCGGATCGGCGCCCGCCGCCAGCCGCGCCCGGATCTCGCCCGCGTCCTGCCAGCCGTCCCAGTGCAGCCCGTCCCAGTTCGCTGTCATGTCCGGACGGTGCCACAAGGCTCTGACAACCGCCCCCACCCGAAGTACCGTGGCCGGGTGGACGAGTTGGAGCTCCCGGCCGAGGGCATGACGATCAGCGTCTGGCACCGGCAGGACGTGGTGGTCGTCGATCCCGAGCGCTTCATGGCAGCGGCCCGGGCGGCCTTCCGGCAGCTCCACCCCGACGTCCCCGAGCAGGCGGTGGCCGAGCACGTCGCCGACGTCCACGACGCCGCGTTCGCCCTGCTGGACCTGCACGGGCGCCTCACCCCCGACCCGCCCGGCACCACCGCGGGCCTGCCCGGGCGGCGGTTCGCGGACCGGCCGGACGGACTCTCCCCGGCGGGCGACCACGTCGAGATCGTGCTCGACGTGCCCCGGCCGCTCCAGGACTACGGCTGCTTCGGCCCCGAGAACGCCTTCGCCCGGCCGGCCGACTCCCCCTCCTGAGCCCCCTGCTGAGCCACCTCCTAAGCCCCCTGCTGAGTCACTGGCCCCTGGACACGACAGAATCGGGCCATGGGAACGGATGTTCACGGATTCGTGGAGTGCCACACCTGGGGCCCCGGCCTCGGCATCGGGGAGACCGCCTGGCAGGCGGCCGTCGACCTGGCACTGCTCGGCGTGGGCCGGGACTACCCGGGCTTCGCCTGCCTCTTCGGTGTCGGGGACATCGGCGACCACTGGCATCCGATCGCCGCCGACCGGGGCCTGCCCGCCGACGCCTCGGCGGGCGCCCGGGCCGGGTACGCGGCCTGGGACGGGTCGGCGTTCGGCGCCAGCTGGCTGGGCTGGCAGGAGGTCCTCGCCGTCGACTGGGACGAGCCGGCGATCCCCCGGGCGACCCACATCGCCCGGTACCGCCGGCAGCCGGACGGCACGCTGACGCTCGCCCACCGCGGGGACTGGAGCCGGGGTTTCGCCAGGGCCAGCGGCATCGACACCCGCACCGTCGACCCCGGCGCCGTCGGCGAGCTGTGGGCCGAGGGCACCGAATGGGACGCCGGCACCACCCTCTTCCGCGCCGAACGCGCCCGGCGGCGCGAAGCCGTCCCCGCCGACGGCCCCTGGCAGCCGGTGTGGGAGGTCATGCGCACCCTCGCGGGGGTGCACGGGGAGCGGAACGTCCGGCTGGTCGTCTGGTTCGACGAGTAGCCCGCCCGCCATCACCGCGTCCAGCAGCGCCTGCCCGGCGGTCGCGGCCTCGCCGACGACCGTCAGGTCCGGTTCGCCGTCCAACAGATCGTGCACCCTGCGGCGCACCACCTCGTGGTCGTCCCGCGATCCGGTGGTTCCCACCCGAACCCCCTCCTCCGGATCGACCGGAAGTCGCCGGGGCCGGGGGCGGTGCGTATCGGGTCAACTGCCTGGCCCTGCACAGGTGCTGACGGACGATCGCGACCGCTACTAAATCCGGCCAACGTGGTTACGCCGAGTTTCCCTCACCACCGACATAACCGCACGCCTGTCCTATAAGGTGCCGCGAGGAGATGCCGGACCGGACGGCTCCGTGCCACTTCGGGCGGCTGCCCGACGTCGCCGACCCCGTCGGCTTCCTGCGTCTCCGAGCACGCCTCGTACAACACTGGCCAGGTCTTCCAGGTCGACGGGAGGTCTGGCCCTGTAACCGGGTCGACAGTGCGAAGGGGGAACGGCCGCAATGACGGACCAGGACGACTGGGACGCGGTGGTCATCGGATCGGGGATCGGCGGGCTGGTGTGTGCCGGCTACCTCGCGGCCGCGGGCCGCCGGGTGCTGGTGGTCGAGCAGCACGACGTGGCCGGCGGAAACACGCACGTCTTCCGGCGGCGCCGGTCCTACGAGTTCGACGTCGGCGTCCACTACCTCGGCGACTGCGGGTCCGACGGCATGCTGCCGGCGATCCTCGGCGGCCTCGGGCTCGGCGACCGGATCCGGTTCCGGGAGATGGACCAGGACGGCTTCGACCGGATCTCGGTGCCAGGCCTCACCCTGGACGTGCCGGCGGGCTGGGACCCGTACCGCCGCAGGCTCACCGACGCGCTGCCCCAGGACGCCGCGGGCATCGAGGAGTTCACCGGAATCTGCCAGGCACTGGCCGCGGAGTTACGCGCCGCCCAGCTGTCGACCGAGGACCTGACCCCGGCCCAGCTGGCCCGCCGAACGCCCGTCACCGTCCGCTGGGGCCGGCGCACGCTCGAGCGGCTCTTCGAGCACTGCGGCCTGAGCACCCGGGCCCGCACGGTGCTCGCCGCCCAGTCGCCCAACTACGGGCTCGCGCCGGACGTCTCCACCGTCGCCATCCACGCCGCCGTGATGGACCACTACCTGCGCGGCGCCTACTACCCGGTGGGCGGCGGACAGCAGTTGGCCGCCGGCCTGGTCGAGGTGCTGGAGGCGCACGGTGGTGAACTGCGCACCCGCTGCGCAGCCCAGCGGGTCCTGGTCGAGGACGGCAGGGTGACCGGAGTCCTGCTGGCCGACGGGCAGCAGGTGCGCGCCCCGCTGGTGGTCTCCAACGCCGACTACCGGCGCACCGTGCTGGAGCTCGTCGGCGCCGAGCACTTCCCCCAGCGGATCGCGGACAGGACCCGTGAGGCGACCATGGCCCACCCGTTCGCCATCCTCTACCTGGCGCTCGACCGCCCGCTGCACGACCGGCCCAACGCCAACCTCTGGTGGTACCGCGACGCCGACATCGAGAGCTGGTACCAGCGCCTGAGACGCGGCGAACTCGACACCGTGGACGCGATGTTCGTCTCCTTCGCCTCCCTGAAGGAACCCGAGTCCGGCGCCGTGTGCCCGCCCGGGCACAGCAACTTCCAGGTGATGACCCTCTGCCCGGCCGACCTCGAATGGTGGGGTGTGGAACAGGGCCCCGCCGACGGCGGCCGGTACCGGCGCGGCAACGCCTACCTGGCCCGCAAGCAGCAGCTCACCGAGGCCATGCTGCAGGCCGCCGAGGAGGCGCTCGGACCGTTCCGCAGGAACCTGACGCACGTGGAGCTGGCCACGCCCCTCAGTCAGGAACGCTACACCCGCTCCAGCGGCGGAACGCCCTACGGGCTGGCCGGATGGGGCAAAGCCGGCCACCGGCCGGACACCCGCACCACCATCGAGGGCCTGCACGTCGTCGGAGCCAGCACCCGCCACGGCAGCGGCATCGGCGGGGTCGCCGTCGGCGGCATCAGCTGCGCCGCCGAGATCCTGGAACAGCCGCTGCTCCCGCTGGTACACGCGGGGAAGGTCCAGATCGACCCGGCCCGGCTGCCCGAGCGCCCCGACGGCTGGGACGCGCTGGCCGTCTCCCGCGGCGCCGCCCGCCGCACCGCCCGGGGCCTCGCCAAGCTCCGCTGACACCCCTCCGGATCCGCCCCGACGTCCCCGCGCACCTCACCCGTCGCACGCGAACCTCCCACAGGTGGCCGGATCCCGCCGTACCCGCACCACTCGACGCCGCCCCAGCGCGAGAACCCCCGTCCCCACCTCCGGCTGAGCACCACCCGCAGCCCCCGTCCGGCCATGCCGCCGGACGGGGGCGCTCCCCCACACCGACCCGACGGCCCGAGGGGCTCAGTGCCGGGTGGTGGAGGTCGAAGGCCGGCCATTCGGAGCGGATCCTCGGCAGCTCGGGGGCCACACCCCCGGGGCCCCTCGGCCCGAGTCCGCCCTCCCCACCCGGGCCTTCCCGCCCGGGTCCTGACGGGCGCTAGACCAAGCCGAGCTTCAGGATCTGCCCGCGTTCCAGCGCCGCGTACACCGTGCCGTCCGGCCCGACGGCGATGCCGTGCGGCTCGGCGCCCTCGCCCGGGACCGGGTACCCGTCCAGGCGCCCGTCGGCGTCCAGCACCCCGATCCGGCCGGCGCCCCACTCGGTGAACCAGAGCCGCCCGTGCGCGTCGGCGGCGATCGCGTGCGGCCTGGCCGTACGGTCGGCCAGCGGGTGCTCGCTCACCTTCCCGTCGACGGTGATCCGCCCGACCAGCCCGCCGCCGATGCCGACGTACCAGAGCGCGCCGTCCGCCCCGGCGGTGATGCCGACGGGCGCGGTGCCGCCGGTGGGCAGCCGGTGGAGGGCCACCTCGCCGTCGGTGCCGATGCGCGCCACCGCGTCGGCCTGGTTGAGGGTGCACCACAGCGCGCCGTCGGGACCGGCCGTGATCATCGACGGGAAGGCTCCGTCCAGCGGCAGCGCGTACTCCGTGACCTCGCCCCGCACGGTGATGCGCCCGATCCGGCCCGCGTTCAGCTCGGTGAACCAGAGCGCGCCGTCGGGCCCGGCGGCGATCCCGTACGGCCCCGCGCCCTCGGTGGGGAGCTCGAAGGCGCTCGCCTCGCCGTCGACGGTGATCCGCCCGATCCGGTGGTCGCGCATCCGGCTGAACCAGAGCGCGCCGTCCGGGCCGGCCGTGATCACCGCCGGGCCGCACCCGGGCGCGCCGAGCGCGTGGCGCGTCACCGTGCCGTCCGCCGACAGCCGCCCGATCTCCCCGCCGTGCACCAGGGTGAACCAGACGCCGCCGTCCGGCCCGGCGGTGATCCCGTACGGCCCCGCGCCCTGCGGCGCGGCGTCGATCAGTTCCAGCACCCGTCGCATCCCAGCCCCTCTCGCCGATCCCGTCCCGCGACCCTCACACGAGGGCCCGGCCCCCGCAACGACTTAACGCTCCGTACGTCCCGTACGTCCCGCGCTCTCCGTACGCTCCGTACGCTCCGTACGCTCCGTACGTCCCGCGCGCCCCGGTTCGCCGCGCAGCACGGAGATCACCCCGACCGCCGCCGCGCAGACCGGCACGGCCAGCAGCGCCCCGATGATCCCGGCGATGCCCGAGCCCGCGACGACCGCGACCATGATGGTCGCCGGGTGCAGTTCCACCGTCCGGCTCTGGATCACCGGCTGGAGGATGTTCCCCTCGATCATCTGCACCGCGAGCACCACCCCCAGCGCCCACAGCGCCGTCCCGAGGCCCCCGTCCGCGAGCGCGACCAGCACGGCGACGGTGCCGGACAGGAACGCCCCGACGAAGGGGATGTACGCGCCGATGAACACCAGGGCGCCCAGGCCCGGCGCCCCGGGCACGCCGAGGGCGACCAGACCGACGGTGATGAAGCCCGCGTCGATCAGGGCGATCAGCGTGGTGCCGCGCATGAAGCCGGCCATCGCCTCGAAGGCCCGCTCGGCGCAGGCCGTCACGGTGGCGGCGGCGCGCTCGGGCAGGTAGGAGCGGATCGCCTCGGGGGTGCGGTGGCCGTCGCGCAGGAAGAAGAACACCAGGGCGAGCGCCAGCACCCCGCCGGTGACCAGCTGGGTGAGCAGCCCGAGCCCGGAGAGCACGCCGCTGGTGAGGGTGGAGAGCAGGGAGTTGGTCTCGCCCTTGGCGTTGCCCAGCGCGTGCTGGATCTTGGCGCCGGCGGGCCCGAGCCAGTCCGCGAGCCTGTGCCCGGCCTCCTGGAGCGACTCGGCGATCTGCGGGGCGCTGTGCACCAGGGAGTTGACGAGCAGGGCGATCACCCCGCCGACGGCCACCACCAGGACGGCGCAGGTCAGCCCGGCGGCCAGGCCCCGCCCGACGCCCCGGCCCACCAGCCAGGGCACCACCGGGTACAGCAGCGAGGCGCCGAGCAGGGCCAGGACGAACGGCACGGTGGCCGCCCGCAGTTCGACGAGCGCGAACACCGCCAGCGAGGCGACGGCGATCAGCAGCACCACCGCCGCCGACCAGGCCGCCGCCTGCCGCAGCGGGGCCGGCAGCATCAGGTACGGGCGGCGGCGGTCCTCCGGGGGCCTGCCGGGCTCCACGGTCACGGGCCACCTCCGCCGGGGGCGTCGTCGCGTCGGTCCGAACCGACCCAGCTCAGCAGACCAGGCCGTGCGTCGCCCGCCGAAACCCCCCGAACGGGTGTCAGGAACCGTCAGGGGCCTTCCCTCAGCGGCCTTCCGTCACGGGCCCTCGAACCGCACCGATCCGCCCCCGCCCGCGCCCCCGTCCCCGCCCGCGAAGGCCAGCACCCGCTGCGCCTCCGCCTCGGCGGCGTCCCGGTCGGCGGCCCGCAACCGGACGAAGGGCTCGACCACGACCTCCTGCTCCCCCGTCAGCCGCCAGGTCCCG
Organism: Kitasatospora sp. NPDC051170; assembly: GCF_044455705.1. NCBI lineage: Bacteria > Bacillati > Actinomycetota > Actinomycetes > Kitasatosporales > Streptomycetaceae > Kitasatospora > Kitasatospora sp. NPDC051170. The sequence continues at coordinate 88,489 of NZ_JBITFA010000007.1, forward strand.
GCGACCGACCCGTCCACCAACAGGGTGCCGGAGACGAGCCCGTTGACGCTCATCACCCGCGTCCGGTACTCCTCGGGCAGCACCCGGCTGCGGTCGGCGTGCGAGAGCACCAGGTTGTCGAAGGGCGCGACCAGCCGTACGGGCGCCGGCGCGTCCTCCCCCGGACGGGGAGCGTCCGGCAGGTCGTACAGCAGCCGGCCCTGCTCGTCCCGGAAGGTCAGCAGCCCGGGGGCCAGCCGGGTGAGGACGGCGCCGAGGCCCGTGAGGCCGCACCACTTCTGGACGTCCTTGGCGGTGGCCGGGCCGAAGGCGGCCAGGTAGCGCAGGACCATCGCGTCCAGCGAGGGCTCCGGGTCGAGCGGGCGGCCCAGCCAGGCTTCGGCGGTGGTGTGCGCGGCCGCGCCGCCGCGCCCCCAGACGCCGCGCGGCGGCACCTGGACGAGCGCCAGCCGGCAGCGGGCGGCCTGGGCGAGCGCCGCCGGGTCCCGGTCGGGGCGGGTGGCGGCGAGCAGGGCGCCGAGGTCCTTGAAGGTGCGCGGCCGCTCCTCGACCAGGGCCCGGGCCTCGGCCGTGACCTCGTCGAGGTCGACGCCGACCAGCCGTTTGCCGTGGTTGCCGGCGAACCCCTGGTCCAGGACGGGCTGGAGCAGCGGGCGCAGGCTCAGGCAGTCCTCGGCGGTGACGAGGTGGATGGTGGCGCGCTGGAGGGCGATCCGCACCACCTCCCGCCGCTCGATCAGCTCGCTCAGCCGCTCGGCCCGGAAACCCTCGATGCGGGAGAGCAGCCCGAGGTAGGGCGGCTGGGGCGCGGCCTGGGCCTGGAGTCCGCCGAGGTGGTGGATCATCGCGGCGGGCGGCAGGTCGCTGCGCTCCAGCAGGTGCTGACGGGCCAGCAGGGCGCGGCCGAGCGCCCGGGTGGAGAGCGTGGGTTCGCTCACCGGCGGCCGTCCAGGACGGAGCGCAGCACGGAGATCCGGTTGCTGGTGATGGAGGCGGCCCCGGTCTCGCGCAGCCGGCGCATGGTGCGGCGCAGGTCGGCCGTCCAGGTGGAGACGGCGAGGCCCAGGTCGGCGGCCTCCCCGACCAGGCGCGGGGTGACCAGCCCGAAGGGCGGGTTGAGGAAGCGCGGGCGTAGGTCGTCGAGCAGGGGGCGCCCGGGCAGCCGGGGCTGCTTCCAGGTGAGCGCGATCTCGGCCTCGGGGCTGAGCGCGCGCACGGCGAGCATGGCGGTGGCGGGGCCGCAGAAGGCGACGTGCCGCTCGGCGCCGAGGTCGGTGACGGCGGACCAGGTGGCGGCGGCCGGACCTGGCTCGTCCAGGTCGATGAGGAGCCTGGGGCCGTCGGCGGCGGTGATGGTCTTGAGGGCCTCGGCGAGGGTGGGGACTGCGAGTTCGCCCCGGCTCAGGTCCTCGAGCTGCTCGGTGGTGACGCGCCCGATGTCCCGGGGGTCGCCCCAGAGCCGTTCGAGGGTGCGGTCGTGCAGCAGCACGGGCACCTTGTCGCGGGTGAGCTGGACGTCGATCTCGACGGCGTCGGCGCCCGCGGCGATCGCGGAGGCGATCGAGGGCAGGGTGTTCTCGCGGTACCGGTACGGGTCGCCCCGGTGGGCGACCGCCAGGGGCTTGGGGTTCATCGGATCCTCCCGGCCAGCCAGGGGGTGAGGTCGTGGGCGCCGATGCCCTCGCGGTAGCTGTCCTCGCCGGGGACGGTGACGACCAGCGTGGTGGAGGGCGGGAACGTCCGGGACTTGACGTGCACGAGGTCCTTCCAGACGGCGTCGACGAAGGCGGGCACCTTGTCGCGGTCGACGTCGAAGGCGATGCCCTCGACGGTCACGACGGCCTCGTCGTGGGTGAACAGCCGCACGCTCAGCGCGGGCCGGCCGCCGAACTCCAGCAGGGCCTCGTGCGGGATCGCGTCGAGCCCGTCGCCCGCCGCGTCGGTGCCGACCAGTCCGGCGAAGGTCCGGTCGCGGCCGATGTCGTGCTGGGCGCGGACCTCGCGGCCGTGGCGGGCGGCGAGCTCCTCCAGCGCGAGCACGGCGCTCTGGGTGGTGGGCAGGTGCGGCATCCGGGCCTCTCGTTCGAAGGTGTTGCGCGACCGCTAGCGCGGTTCGACCATCACATTGGTGGACTTGATGACGGCCGTGGCGGGCGCGCCGGGCACCAGGTTCAGCTCCTCGGCCGACTCCCGGCTGATCAGGGAGACCACCCGGAACGGCCCGGCCTGGATCTCCACCTGGGCGGCCACGTCGCCGAGCTTCACCTCGGTGACGATGCCGGGGAAGCGGTTGCGGGCGGAGGAGGGGCGGCCCTCGGCGCTCTCCTGGCGGGACAACTCCCGGGCGAAGGCGGCGAGTTCGGCCCCGGGGATGATCCGGTGGCCGTGCTCGTCGCGCTCGGCGGCGAGCCGTCCGGCGTCCACCCAGCGGCGCATGGTGTCGGCGCTGACGCCGAGCAGCGCGGCGGCCTCGCCGATCCGGTAGGGGTTGACCGCGCCGGCCTGGCCCATGTGCGACTCCTGACGGTGGTTCTCGGGAGGGTGGTTCTCGGGACGGTGGTCCTCGGGACGGTGGTCCTCGGGAGAGTGGTCCTCGGGATGGCAGTTCTCGGGATGGAGGTGCGCGCCCCCGCCGCCATCCTGCCGTAAGCGGATGACGGTCAGCGGATCAGGGTTCGCCGAAGAGGTCCCGCCGTACGGCGTCCCCGGCGGTGAGCACGGCCCCGGCGAGGACGGCGCCGCCGCCGGCCGTCCCGGCGCGGACCTCGGTGCGCAGCGGGGAGAGCCCGGCCAGGCGCGCCTCGACGCGTCCGGCGAGTTCGGGGCCGCCGGCGCGGCCGATCTCGCCGCCGAGCACCACGCAGCCGGGGTCCAGGACCACGCACACGGAGGCGGCGCCGATGGCGATCCGCCCGGCCAGCTCGTCGAGGAAGGCCCCGCCGGGCCCGTCGAGGCTCGCCAGTGCGGCCCGGACGGCGCCTTCGGCGGCGGGCGCGTCGTCGGCGGGGTCGGCGGGCAGGCCGTGGACGCGGGCGAGGGCGCAGAGGGCGGCGCTGCCGACGAGGCCGTGGAAGCCGCCTTCGCAGCTGTCGGCGCTGGGCAGGGCGGTGGTGCCGGGGACGGGCAGGAAGCAGATCTCGCCGGTGCCGCCGGAGAAGCCCCGGCGCAGCCGCCCGTCGATGACGACGGCGGCGCCGACGCTGTGGCCGAGCCACATCAGGACGAAGGTGTCGCGGTCGCGGGCGGCGCCGAGGCGGTACTCGGCGCGTCCGGCGAGGTTGACCTCGTTCTCCAGGATGACCTCGGTGTGGGGCAGTTCCCGCAGGGCGGCGAAGAGTTCGCCGTGCCAGGCGGGCAGGTCGCCGGTGCTGACCAGCCGCCCGGTGGCCGGGTCGACGAGCCCGGGGGCGCCGACGGCGACGGTGTGCAGCCGCTCGACCCCGGCGCCGCGCGCCGCCTCCCACAGGGCCTCGACGATCCGCGCGGCGGTGTCGGGTTCGCCGCCGCCGTCCACGGGCACCTCGGCGGTGGCGAGGGCCCGCCCGGCGAGGTCGGCGACGACGAGGCTGACGCCGCCGGAGCGGACGTCGAAGGCGGCGATGTGGGCGCGGGAGGCGACGAGGGCGTACACCCGGGCGTTGGGACCGCGCCGCCGTTCGCCGCGTTCGCCGGCGAGGGCGACCAGGCCCGTGCGCTGGAGGCGGTCGAGCAGGTCGGCGACGGTGGGCCGGGACAGGCCGGTGAGGTCGCGCAGCTCGGTGGCGGTGAGGGGGCCCTGTTCGAGCAGGAGGTTGAGGGCCAGCCGGTCGTTGATCGCCCGGGCGGTGCTCGGCGTGGCCGTGCGCGCGGTGGTCATGGCCGTTCATCCTTCCAGAGGGTTTCTATCAGGGTTCCTTCCTGATAATTTATCGAACCGTCGCCCGAACGGGAGGGAACGCCGGATGACACACCCCACCGCCCCCGCGCCTCAACCACGCGAACCACTCGCACCGCTCGACGCCCCGCGCCGCGCCCGCACGAGCATCGCGCTCGTCTTCGCCGTGCACGGCGCCGTCGGCGGCACCTTCGTCACCCGCATCCCCTGGCTCCAGCACCGCCTGGACCTCTCCCCCGGCCAGCTCGGCCTGGCCCTGGTGATGCCCGCCATCGGCTCCTCCCTCGCGATGCCGCTCGCCGGCCGCATCGCGCACCGCCACGGCGGCCGGGCGGCGGTGCGGGGCCTGCTCGCCCTGTGCTGCCTGACCCTCGTCCTGCCCGCCCTCGCCCCCTCGCTGCCGGCGCTGTGCGCCGTCCTGCTGGTGTACGGCGCCACGGCGGGCATGGCCGACGTCGCGATGAACGCCCAGGGCGTGGAGATCGAGGAGCGCCTCGGCCGCTCGATCATGTCCGGGCTGCACGGCATGTGGAGCGCGGGCGGGCTGGTCGCCTCCGGCTTCGGCATCCTCGCCGCCCACCTCGACCTGGACGCGCGGATCCAGTTGCCCGTGACGGCACTGGCGCTGCTGCTCCTCGCCCAGCCCGTCTGCGCGGGCCTGCCCGACATCCGCGCCGGGGAGGAGGCCGAGGCGCCGCCGCGCTTCGCCCTGCCGCCGCGCAGCTCGCTGATCATCGGCCTGATCGGCTTCTGCGCGGTGTTCGCCGAGGGCGCCTCGATGGACTGGAGCGGCGTCTACCTGCGCGACGTCACCGGCTCCTCCGCCACCGTCGCCGCCGCCTCGTACACGGCCTTCGCCCTCACCATGGCCGCCGCCCGCCTCGCCGGGGACGCGGCCATCCGCCGCCTCGGCGCCGTCCGTTCCACCCGCCTCGGCGGCGCCGTGGCCACCGCCGGGGGCCTGCTGGTCGTCGCCGCCGACCGGCCCGCCCTGGCGATCCCCGGTTTCGCGCTGATCGGCGTCGGCGTCGCGGTGATCGTCCCGCTGGCCTTCGCGGCGGCCGGGCGGATCGGCACCAACGCCAGCCAGGCCATCGCGGGCGTCGCCACCGTCACCTACACCTCCGGCCTGATCGCCCCCGCCGTCATCGGCGCCCTCGCCCAGGCCACCTCGCTGACCGTCTCCTTCGGGCTGGTCACCCTCCTGGTCCTCGCCATGGCCGTGGGCGCCGGCGCGCTGCGGGTGGCGGAAAGGAATTCCGCCCCGGGCCCCGTGGCCACGGCGTCACCGGACAGGCGTTCCAGAAGAGACGTCGACGCGCTGTGACGCGCCGGTGCGGGGCGCGGTCAGCTCCAGTCGAAGGTCAGAAGGGCCAGTCGTTCGACGGGCTCGAAGAAGAGCAGAATCCAGTCGGCGCCCGTGCGGCGGTAGTGGTAGCCGGGCACGGCCGCCACGAAGCGGAACTCGTGCCCGGCCGGGCTGACCGGCCGGGCCTCGCCCCCGGCGTACTCCAGCGGGAAGAACCCGGTCTCGGACCAGTTGCCGCCCTCGTCGGCGCCGCCGAGCTGTTCGAGCAGGGCCACCGCCTCGTCGGACCCGTGGAGCGGCGCACCATCGGCGTCGAGCATGAGCAGCCTGCCCTCGCGGCGGAACGAGTCCCGGTGCAGGCGATAGCTGTGCTCCTCCCCGCGGCAGTGCTCCTCCAGCTGGGCACGGAAGCCCTCGCGCGGGTCGGGCAGTTCGTCGGGAGTGGTCGCCCGGGCGAAGTAGCGGACGTCGCCGAGCAGCCGGTAGCGGTCGCCTTCCAGCGCGAACCCGATCCAGTTGGTGGTCTGCAACGGCGAGTGGAAGGCCCCGGTGTGGTCGCCGAGGTAGCCCTCCGCCGGCTCCAGCGGGCTGAGCAGGTGGATCCACCCGTGCCAGGCCGGGTCGACCCGGGCGAGCTCGATCGAGATCAACGGGTGCAGGTGCTCGGCCAGTTCGACCTGGTCGGCGACGAACACGTCCGAGGGCTCGGGGTAGACCCGCAGGCCCGGCCCGGCTGTCATCACATCTTCCAGCATCCCCGGATCCTTCCACGGCCGGGTCACGCTCCCGCCCGCCTCAGCTGAGCGCGTACCCGCAGGTACCAGACGAGAGTCGCCGTCCCGACGAGCAGCATGACCACCGAGGCCACCAGGGCGAACCAGTCCACCGCGTTCCGGCCGAGGGTGTTCCAGAAGCCGATGCTCGACGGCAGGGCGACGAGCCCGGTGTCCTGCGGGTCGTACACGACGGTGACGGACTGGCCGTTCCTGACGTCGCTCGTCACATAGGCCAGTTCCGCTTCGACGGACCGCCCGTCGGACGCCGCGAAGCGCACCCGGCAACGGGAGTTGGCGGAGGGGGAACCGTCGTCGTCGCTGCCCACCGACACGCACTCCGTGACGGCTCCCCGCACCTGCACACCGCGACCGTTGAGGACCGAGGCGACATGGCTGTCGTGCGGTATGAGGTAGGCCACCGCCAGGACGAACAGCAGCAGCCCGCACCCGAGCATGGCCATGGACGCGCGTCCCAAGCCTCGGTGGTAGCTGCGCACGAATGCCGGTACCGCGTCCATGCCTCTACACGCCCCCTCTGAGCTGTCGTTCCGGCTCGCTGCCGGCGCCGGGGATCGGCTCGGTGAGGGCGCACCCTCCCCGGTGATCGTCTCAGACGTCACCGAGCGGGCCTCGGGGTCCGGCCCGGCCGGTCAGAACCCGATGATCCGCAGGGTGGCGCCCGCGGTGACGTAGAAGGTGCGGCCGTCCGGGCCGACCGCCAGCTCGCTCGCACCGCTCAGCCCCGCGACGCCCTCGCCGGGGACGGCGGTGTTCGTGTCGGCGTCGATCGAGAGGACCTTGGAGCCCTGAGCGACCGTGTAGAGCCGGGAGCCGTCGTCGCTCGGCAGCAGGGACCAGAGCGAGCGGCCCGGCTCGACGGTGAAGGTCGAGTCGACGGTGGACGTGGCGAGGTCGACGACCGCTCCCGCGCCCGCGGAGTCCACCTGGTAGAGCCGCGAACCGTCCGGGGACGCGGCCAGGGCGGCCTGCCAGCCGCCCGCACCGGCGAGGGTCTTCTCCAGGAGTGGGGTGTCCGTGCTCGTGTCCAGGAGCGACAGCCCCTCGTCGGTGGCGATGTACGCGTCGCGACCGCCCGGCCGTACGGCGACGCCCCCCGCGTACTTGCCCGGCACCGTCACGGCGGCGGTGTACGCCAGGTCGTCCGCGGAGAACTGCAGGATGCGGGCGCCCTCCAGGATCGGGCGGTTGGGCGGCTTGGGGCCCGCCTGGGCGACGAAGACCCGCGACCCGTCGTCGCTGACGGCCAGCGCGCTCAGGCGCCCGGTGGTCGTCCGTTCCGGGTTGGGCCGGGGCTGGTCGGGGGCCTCCACCTTGGCGATCACGGTGTCGGTGGCCGTGTCGACGACGGCCAGCATGGACAGTTGCAGGTGCCGGCCGAGCCCGTAGAGCACGTAGACCCGCGAGCCGTCCGGGCTGACGGCCACCTGCCCGACCTGGACCTCGAACCCGGAGTTCAGCACCACCTCCGCGGTGACGGCTCCGCTCTGCGTGTCGACCACGTCCAGCCGGGCACCGCCCGTCTGGCTGCCGACCGAGACGTACGCCTTGCGCCCGTCCGGGCCGACCGCCACCGAGCGCGCCCCCAGCTTCAGCTGGACGGTCTGCGGGACGCCCCGCACCGGCCCTTCGTCCCCGTCCGTCGTCCGCGCACCGGCCGTACCCGCACCGGTCAGCAGCAGCACCCCCGCCGTGACCAGCGCACCTAACCAACGAGCCTTTGCAGCAAGCGAGTTCACGCGTTCCCTCCCCTTGGACCACCACGCTGCCCGCGGTGGAGGGCACACCCTACGGGCCGGGTCCGACCCCGCCAAGGCCCGCTCCCCACACGGCCTCCGCGCCCCGGCCATCGGACGGGCACAGGAGGCGGGTCAGGGCGTGTCGTTCGGCTCACGTCGGGTGAGCGGGCGGCGTTGGGGTGCGTGCATCGGCGGTGCCGAGGAGGGAGCCACTGCGGAGCATTGGTGACTGACGAGAAGCCGGCGAGGTGCGTGCCCCAACGCCGCCCGCTCACCCGACGTGAGCCGAACGACACGCCCTAAGCTCGACGGATGCCCGTGACCGAAGCCCCTCTCACCGCCGACGACACCGCGCCCGCCGCAGTCACCGCGCCCGCCGCCGAGGCGCCGCGGAGCCGCGCGGCCGCGTGGTGGCGGCTCGGGGTGCTGGTGGTGCTGCTGGGCGCCGCCGCCGGGTCGCTGCTGCTCTGGAGCCCGGCCGAGGTGCTCGACGGCGGGCTGGCCGACCGGCTCCCCGTCTACTGGTTCGCGCCGCTGTTCGCCCTCGTCTACGCCGTCGGCACCCTCGCCTTCGTGCCCCGGCCCGCGCTGAACGCCGCCGCCGGACTGCTGCTGGGCATCCAGGAGGGCGTGGCCCTGGCCGTCGCCGGGACGACGGTCGGCGCGGCGATGGCCTTCGGCCTGGGCCGCTGGCTGGGGCGGGAGGCGCTGCGCCCGTACCTGCGGGGCAAGGTGCTCGGGGCGCTCGACCGGCGCTTCACCGAGCAGGGGTTCCGCAGCGTGCTGGTGCTGCGGCTGCTGCCGGGCATGCCCTTCCAGGCGGGCAACTACGGCGCCGCCTTCTCCGGGGTGCGCTTCCTCCCGTTCGTCCTCGCGACCCTGATCGGCGTGGTGCCGACCACCGCCGTGTACGTGGCGGCGGCGGCCAGCGCGAACCGCCCGGGCTCGACGGCGTTCCTGGTCTCGGCCGGCGGCGTGGCCGTGCTGGCGCTGGGCACCCTGGTGGGGCTGTGGCGCGCGGCCGTGGCCCGCCGCCGGAGCCGGCGCGCCGCCGCGGTCTGACCGAAAACCGCTCGCCGGGCGGGGCCGCACCCGCCAGGATTGCCAACCATGACCGAACTCGAGAAGCGGATCGATCCGCCGATGGCGGCCGACGAGGCCGACACGCTCTACGCCTGGCTCGACTACCACCGCGCCACGCTCGCCCTCAAGTGCGAGGGCCTCACCGACGACCAGCTGCGGCTGCGCTCCGTCCCGCCGTCCAACCTGTCGCTGCTGGGCCTGGTGCGGCACATGGCCGAGGTGGAGCGGTACTGGTTCCAGGAGATCCTCCTGGGTGAGGAGTTCGCCTCGGGTCACTTCTGGACCGCGGAGAACGAGGACGGCGACTTCGACGACGTCGCCACCGCGGACGTGGCCGCCGACTTCGCCGTCTGGCGCGCCGAGGTCGAGGCGTCCCGCCGCGCGGCGGCCGCGCTGTCGCTGGACACCATCGGCATGCGGCCGCGCCGGGGCGAGGAGGTGACGCTCCGCTGGATCGTGGTCCACATGATCGAGGAGTACGCCCGGCACAACGGACACGCGGATCTTCTGCGGGAACTCGTGGACGGCTCGACCGGCGAGTGAGCCCGTGATCCAACGTGGGTGAAATCGTTTCCGCATTGTTGACAGAAGGTCAATTAGACGGTGACCGTGACCGATATGGTCTACGCGCGCAACCGTACGGTGCACCTGCGCGTCGCTGATGGTGCCCGGGCCCGCCCGGGAATCCGGCACGGCGCGACTCGTACGGAGGCCGCGAGCGGGCACAGGACCGGTGAACAGTGCGATACTCGGACAGTTCCGACGAGTGGATGACGTGTCAAAAAGGACACGCAACCCCGGGGGACCAGGACGGGACGAGACAGGGAGGCCGCGGCATGGGAGCACTTCGCGACGAGCACCACAACGGGTGGCTGATGCCCTCGGGGAACTACCCGGCCGCGGTGTACGAGGACGAGTGGGACGATCAGGACACGATCCCGGCGGTGCCGGCGCCCGCGAAGATCGTCTCCCTCCGGCCGACCGGCTTCGAGGCCGCGCGGACGGTGGGCGAGCACATCCGGGCGAGCATCCCGGTGGTCATGGACCTCACCGAGATGAACGAGGCCGAGGCCAAGCGCATGGTCGACTTCGCGTCCGGGCTGATCTTCGGCACCCGCGGCGGCATCGAGCGGATCGCCCGCCGGGTGTTCCTGCTCACCCCGGCAGACGTCGAGGTCACGGTGATCGACCGGCCGCTGGACGACACGGGCTTCTACAACCAGAGCTGAGCGCGGCCGCGACAGCGAGCCGCGACCGAGCGGCGCCCCACCGGGGACGGCACACCCGCCGTCCCCGGTTTTTGCTGCCTCCCTTCTCCCTCCGGGGCCGCCGGGACTACGCCAGTAGTGGCACTACTTCCGTAGTGCCACTACTGGCGTAGTGCACGTTCGGGGGCCAACTGAGATCCACGGGGTAATTTTGAGACATCCATGTCTCATCTGCTCTACACTCGACCCATGGCCACCGACCGCGACACCGTCCTCGAAGCCGCCGTCGGCGTCCTCTCCCGCCGCCCGGGCGCCCACCTCGACGAGATCGCCCGCGCCGCCGGCATCAGCCGTGCCACCCTGCACCGGCTCTTCCCGGGCCGCGAGGCGCTGATCCGCGAGGTCGGCCTGCTCGGGCTGCACCGCTTCGCCGCCGCCCTGGACGCCGCCGCCGTCGACGACGGCGACGCCGAGGCCGCCCTGCGCCGCCTCGTCGACGCCTCCGTGCCCGACGCCGCGCTCTGCGCCTTCCTCGCGGGCGAGAATCAGCTCTACGAGAACGACGACATCAACGAGCTCTGGGAAGTCCAGATCGCCCGGCTGCACGCGCTCTTCCTGCGCGGCCAGCAGCAGGGCGTCTTCCGGATCGAGCTCAGCGCCGCCTGGCTGAGCGAGGCGTTCTTCGACCTCGTCGCCGGCATCGGCTGGGCCATCCAGGACGGACGCCTCGCCCCCCGCGACGCCGCGTTCTCCCTGGCCGAACTCTTCCTCGGCGGCGCCCTGCGCCACCCCGGGGCCCCGAGAGCCGACAGAGCCACCGACCCCACCCCCAGCACACCGGACCGGAAACCGGAAACCGATACCCCATGAGCAGCACCGCCCCTGCCCGCACCAGCACCAGCGACCACAACACCCGCGACCTCCACGGCACCCGCTGGACGGGCCTCGCCGTCCTCGTCCTGGCCGTCACCGTGGTGGCCCTGGACGCGACCGTCCTCTCCCTCGCCATCCCGTCCATCAGCGAGACGCTGCGCCCCAGCGGCACCCAGCTGCTCTGGATCGGCGACTCCTACTCCTTCGTCCTGGCGGGCCTGCTGGTCAGCATGGGCGCGCTCAGCGACCGGATCGGCCGCAAGAAGCTGCTGCTGATCGGCTCCGCCGCCTTCGGCGCCGCCTCGCTGCTGGCCGCCTACGCGCCCGGCGCCGGCTGGCTGATCCTGGCCCGCGCGCTGCTCGGCGTGGCCGGGGCGACGATCATGCCCTCCACCCTCTCGCTGATCCGCGCCCTGTTCCCGGACGACCGCGAGCGGGCCACCGCGATCGGCATCTGGGGCGCGGCGGCCACGGCCGGCGCAGCCCTCGGGCCGGTGGTCGGCGGGGTGCTGCTGGAGCACTTCTGGTGGGGCTCGGTGTTCCTGATGAACATCCCGGTGCTGCTCCTGCTGCTCGTCCTCGGCGCCCGGCTGCTGCCGGAGTCGAAGGACCCGAAGCCGGGCCGCTGGGACGTGCTGAGCGTGGCGCTGTCCATGGCCGGGGTGATCGGCGTGGTGTACGCGATCAAGGAGGCCGCCGCCCACGGCGTGGCCCGCTGGGATGTGCCCGTCACCTTCCTGCTCGGCGCCGCCGCGCTGACGGTCTTCGTCCGCCGCCAGCTGCGGCTGGAGAGCCCGCTGCTGGATGTGCGGCTCTTCGCGAACCGGCGCTTCACCGCGGCGGTCACGGCCTCGCTGATCTCGCTGGTCGGGGTCTCGGGCGTGATCTTCGTCAGCTCCCAGTACCTCCAGCTGGTGCGCGGCTACGGCCCGCTCCAGGCGGGTCTGGCCGAGCTGCCCGCCTTCGCCGGCTCGGTGGCCGGCGGTCTGCTGACGGCCCGGCTGGCCCGCCGCTTCGGCGCCCGGGTGCTGCTGACGACCTGTCTGCTGGCCATGGGCCTCGGCATGGGCGTGCTGGGCTTACTCCAGCAGGACACCACCTACCTGGCGCTGGCCGCCTCGTTCCTGGTGGTCGGCACGGCCGAGGGCGTGGCCTACACCCTCAGCGCAGACCTGGTGCTCACCGCCGCGCCCGCCGACAAGGCGGGGGCCGCCTCGGCGGTCTCGGAGACGGCGTACGAGCTGGGCACGGCGCTCGGCATCGCGCTGGTCGGCTCGGTGGTCGGCTCGATCTACGTGAACGGCCTGACCGTCCCCGCCACCGCGGGCCCGGAGGCCACCGCCCGTGCGGGCGAGTCCCTGGGCGCGGCCGTGGAGACGGCCGGCACCCTGCCGGTGGACGTCGCCGCCCCGCTGCTGGCCAGCGCCAAGGACGCGTTCGTCCAGGGCATGAACTCCGCCGGCCTGCTGGCCGCCCTGCTGCTGGCGGCCGCGTCGCTGATGGCCTGGCGCCTGCTGCGCGGGCTCCCCGGCGAGGAGGCCCCCGCGCAGGAGGGCCCCGTCGAGGTGGACCCGCAGCAGCAGCCGAGGACGGTGGGCGCGTAGCAGCGACAGAGGTCCCCGTACGCCCAGGCGTACGGGGACCTTTCCGTTCGCCCCGTCAGTTCGCCCCGGTCAGCTCACCCCGTCAGCTCGCCCCCGTCAGCTCACCCCCGTCAGCTCACCCCGGTCAGCTCACCCCGAACGGCAGTTCCAGCTCCGCCCAGACCACCTTGCCGTCCCGCGTCAGCCGGCTCCCCCACCGGTGCGCCAGCTCGCTGACCAGGAACATCCCCCGCCCGCCCTCGTCCTGCTCCGCGAAGGGCCGCAGCTGCGGCGTCTGCCCGCCCGCGTCGGAGACCTCGAGGGTGAGCACCCGGTCGCGGAAGAGCCGCAGCCGCCGCGGGGCGTCGGCGTGCAGCAGCGCGTTGGTGACGAGTTCGCTGACGAGCAGTTCGGCGTAGTCGGAGAGCGCGCTCAGGCCCCAGTTCTCCAGGGTGGCGCGGGTGAAGCGCCGGGCCTGCCCGGGCACCCGGCCGCCGCCGGTGAGGGGGAGGGTGGCGATGCGGTCGGCGGGCAGCGGGAGCACCCGGGCCATGATCATCGCGATGTCGTCCTCGGTGCCGTCGGTGACGAGCGCGGAGACGACGGCGTCGCAGTTCTCCTCCAGGGTGCGGCCGGGCCCGGCGAGGGTGCGGGCCAGCTGGTCGATCCCGTCGTCGAGGTCCTGGCCGCGCCGCTCGACCAGGCCGTCGGTGTAGAGGGTGACGAGCCCGCCCTCGGGGAGGGTGAACTCGATGGACTCGAAGGCGACCCCGCCGACGCCCAGCGGCACCCCGGGCGGCACCTCGACCCGGCGGGGGATGCCGTCGGGGCCGACCCACACGGGCGGCAGGTGGCCGGCGGAGGCGACCTGGACGGTGCGCTCCAGCGGGTCGTAGACGGCGCAGATGCAGGTGGCGAACTGGCCCTCGCCGATGCCGGAGGCCGTTTCGTCCAGTCGGGTGAGGACCTGCTCGGGCGGCATGTCGAGGGTGGCGAGGGTGCGGGCGACGGTGCGCAGCTGGCCCATGGTGGCGGCGGCGCGGATGCCGTGGCCCATGACGTCGCCGACGACGAGGGCGACGCGCCCGCAGGACAGCGGCACCACGTCGAACCAGTCGCCGCCGACCTCGCTGACCACGCTGCTGGGCAGGTAGCGGTAGGCGATCTCCAGGCCGAGGGTGCGGTTGATCTCCTGGGGCAGGAGGCTGCGCTGGAGGGTGAGCGCCGTCTCGCGCTCGCGCCGGTAGAGGCGGGCGTTGTCGAGGGCGAGCGCGGTGCGGGCGACGAGTTCCTCGGCGAGGGCGACGTCGGCGTCGGTGAACGGCTCGGGGTTGCGCATGCGGATGAACTCGGAGCCGCCGAGGACCATGCCGCGGGCGGTGATCGGCACCATCATGTACGAGTGGATGCCGGCCGCGATCCCGGGGGCGACGCGGTCCTCGCTGGAGACCAGTCCGCGGAGCACCTCCTCGTCCACGTGGGCGCGCAGCAGCGGCTTCCCGCTGCGCAGGCACTGGGTGTAGCTGCGGTCGGGGGCGTACTCGCTGGTCTCGCCGACGACGTCGACGGCGTGGGCGAGCCCGGACTCGTAGGACTCGCCGACGGCGACGGCCCGCAGGGTGATGGTGCGGTCGGTGGGGATGGCGCTGGGTTCGGAGCCGCGCAGCACGGGTTCGAGGAGGTCGACGGTGGCGAAGTCGGCGAAGCGGGGCACGACGGCCTCGATGAGCTCCTCGGCGGTGCGCTGGAGGTCGAGGGTGGTGCCGATGCGGGCGGTGGCCTCGGCGATGGTGGCGAGGCGTTCCTGCGCGCGGGCGGCGCGGGCCTCGGCCTGGAAGCGTTCGGTGACGTCGATGATCGAGGAGCAGACGCCGAAGACCCGGCCGGTGGAATCCTCGAGCCGGAAGTAGGAGGCGGACCAGGCGCGGTCGCGGCGGGGGTCCCCGGGGACGCGGCCGTGGGAGCGGGCGTCGACCACGGGTTTGCCGGTCTTGAGGACCTGTCTCATGGTCTGTTCGATCTCGGCGGTGTTGATGCCGGGCAGGACGGCGGATATCCGGCGGCCGAGGTGGGCGGCGACGGGCACGCCGTTCATCCGGGCGAGGGACTCGTTGATCCGGACGAAGCGCAGGTCGGTGTCGTAGACGGCCATGCCGATGGGCGAGCGGGCGAAGACGCCGTCGAGGACGGCGAGGTCGGCCTCGACGGCGTGCAGGGCGCGGGTGTCGGAGGCGGTGGCGAGCAGCAGCAGGGTGCCGGCGGGGCCGGCGATGCGGTGGGTGCGGAACTCCAGGTCGACCTTGTGGCCGTCGCGGTGGCGTACGGGGAAGACGCCGGACCAGCCGGTGCCGGTCATGATCCGGGCGAAGAGGGCGAGCACGGCGGGCCGGTCGGTGCCGTCGGTGAGCAGCTGGGCGGCGTAGGTGCCGACGGCCTCGTCGGCGGTGTAGCCGAGCAGGGCCTCGGCGTCCTCGCTCCAGTGCAGGATCAGTCCGTCGCCCTGGAGCAGGACCGTCGCGAAGGGGACGAGCCGGTGGCCCTCGGGGCGTGCGAAGGTGCCGCCGGGTGCGGGGCCGGCGGCGTCGGTGGCGTCCCAGTCGTGTCCGTGCATGATCAGGCAGCACCCCGGTTCGGCTCGTGCCCGGCCGGGTGGGCCTCGCGGTCCGTGCCGGCCGGGGTTCTTCTCCAGACTGCACGGACATCGGCCGCCCGGCGACCCCTTGGTCTGGGGGCGTCCGGCCGCTCGGGATGTACGGGCGTCATGGGCGTACCGGGCGCAGCGTACTCTCCAGAACGCCCGCCCACTGCCGGATCACCCCGGAACGCCGATGGCTGTCGTCGGTGAGCAGATTGGCGAGGCCGAGTCCGCGGGCGAGGTCGAGGGTGGCCTGGACGGATTCGCGCACGCCGGGGCGGGTCTCGTCGGCGTCGAGGAACTCGACGGCGGCGCGGTGGGCCTCGCGTCCGACGCGGCCTTCGAGGGAGACGATGCGCTCGCGCAGGGCCTCCTCGGTGGCGGCGGCGGTCCACAGGTGGAGGGCGGCGCGGAAGGCGGGGCCGGTGTAGAGGCGCACGATCATGTCGACGACGGCGCGGGTGCGGTCGGGGCCGGCGGCCGGCAGTTCGTCCGCGTGGGCGCGGACGGCTGCCAGCCGCTCGGCGGTGACGTGTTCGACGGCCGCGGTGAAGAGGTCCTCGCGGGTCGGGAAGTGGTGCTGGGCGGCGCCCCGGGAGACGCCGGCCCGTTCGGCGACGACGGTGACGGTGGAGCCCTGCCAGCCGAGTTCGGCCAGGCACTCGACGGCCGCCGCGAGCAGCCGGGCGCGGGTGGCGCGGCTGCGGTCCTGCTGGGGTGTGCGGGCGGGGTGCTGGCTGGTCATGGCGGGCGGTGGTTCCTGTCCGGACGGTGGCGCGGTCGGTCGATCCTCACAGACGGGCCGCGGTCTTCGCCCGCCGGGGGTCAGAGGGCCGCTCCCGCTGCCGCCCCCGTTGCGGCTCCCGCCGCCGCTCCCGCGCGTTCGGCCTCGCGGGCGCGCAGTTCGCGGCGCAGGATCTTGCCGGCCGCGGACTTGGGGACGGCGTCGACGAACTCCACGGCGCGGACCTTCTTGTACGGGGCGACGTGTCCGGCGACGTAGCCAGTGACCTCCTCGGCGGTGAGCGCGCTGCCGGGGGCGCGGACGACGAACGCCTTGGGGCTCTCGCCGCCGTCGGCGTCGGTGACGCCGATGACGGCGGCGTCGGCGATCTGCGGGTGGCCGAGGAGGACGGCCTCGAGTTCGGCGGGGGCGACCTGGTAGCCCTTGTACTTGATGAGCTCCTTGACCCGGTCGACGATGTGCAGGTACCCGCGGCCGTCGACGAAGCCGATGTCGCCGGTGTGGAGCCAGCCCTCGGCGTCGACCATCGCGGCGGTGTCGGAGGGGCGGCCGAAGTAGCCCTTCATCACCTGGGGGCCGCGGATGAGCAGCTCGCCGGGCAGGCCGGGGCCGAGGTCGTCGTCGGTGCCGTCGAGGGCGGCGACGCGCAGTTCGGTGGAGGGGACCATCCGGCCGACGGAGCCGGGCGAGGGGTCGCTCTCCTGGGGGGAGACGACGTGGGTGACCGGGGACAGCTCGGTCATGCCGTAGCCCTGGAGCAGGTGCGGCAGGCCCAGGCGGCCGGCGCAGGCTGCGGCGAGTTCCGGGTCGAGGGGGGCGGCGGCGCAGAGCAGGTACTCGACGGAGGAGAGGTCGTAGCGGTCGACGATCGGGTGCTTGGCGAGGGCGAGGGCGATGGGCGGCGCCACGAAGAGGGCCTGGACGCGTTGTTCCTCGATGG
The DNA here is from genome assembly GCF_044455705.1 of Kitasatospora sp. NPDC051170. Lineage (NCBI taxonomy): Bacteria > Bacillati > Actinomycetota > Actinomycetes > Kitasatosporales > Streptomycetaceae > Kitasatospora > Kitasatospora sp. NPDC051170. Next base: position 105,272 of record NZ_JBITFA010000007.1, read on the forward strand.
TGCGGCAGAACTGTTCGAGGTCGAAGCGGGGCAGCACGACGACGGTGGCGCCGCAGCGCAGCGGCTGGTTGAGCAGCGCGGTCAGCCCGTAGATGTGGAAGAAGGGCAGGACGGCGAGGATGCGCTCGCCCTCGGCGGGGCGGTAGAGGGCGTCGCACTGGGCGAGGTTGGTGGCGATGGAGCGGTGGGTGAGCATGACGCCCTTGGGCAGCCCGGTGGTGCCGCTGGAGTACGGGAGCACGGCGACGTCCCGGGCGGGGTCGACGGCGAGCTCGGGGGCGGGGCCGGGGGCGGCGAGCAGGTCGGCGAGGGAGAGGTGGCCCTCGGCGCCGTCGAGGACGATCGTGCCGGCGAGCGGGCGGCCCCGCTCGGCGAGCAGCTCGGCGGCGCGGGCGGCGGTGGGCAGCAGGGGGGTGACGGTGACCAGCCAGCGGGCGCCGGCGTCGCCGAGCTGGCCGGCCAGCTCGGCGGGGGTGGCCAGGGAGGGCACGGGCGTGACGGTGGCTCCGGCGCGGGTGGCGCCGTAGAAGGCCATCGGGTAGGCGGTGCTGTTGGGGCTGAACAGAGCCAGGACGTCCCCCTGGCGCACCCCGGCGGCGGCCAGCCCGACGGCGACGCGTTCGACGGCCTCGACGAGCCGTGCGTAGCCGACGCCCTCCCCGGTGACGCCGTCGACCAGGGCCGGACGGTCGCCGTGGCGGGCCGCGTCGCGCAGGACCGCGTCATGGATCGGCAGGTCGATCGGCGGGACGTCCGGGAACTCGCTGCGGAACACCAAGGTAAGCCTCCAGGAAGGAAGTTGACGCATCAACGACGGCCGGCGAAGGGTGGTTCGCGGCGCCGGCCCGGGCGCGCTCTGGAGCATACGGACCGTCAGGCCCCCGCTGGGCCATTGTGGGGAACCGGGGAGGGCGCGCGCGTGGCACAGTTGCCCCGGGGGGCGCCCGCGCCGACGGTGGTGCACCACGGCCGCCCGCCCCCGGGAGCGGTCCCGAAGCTTGGAGCCAACCCCCGTGAGAGCCCTCCTCCCCGCCCGTTTCCTCACCGCCGCCGCCGTCGCGGCCGCCCTGACCCTCGGCGCCGCGCCGACCGCGTTCGCCGCGCCCGGCGACAACGGCGACGTCAAGGTTCACGACAGCAGCACGCCCGTCTCCAGCCAGAACGACGACCCCAAGGTCTGCAAGTTCTACCTGGACGCCTTCAACTTCGACACCGTCCAGCTGGTCAACTGGACGATCGAGCAGCAGCCGCCGACCGGTACGGCCCAGGTGCTCGCCGGGAGCATCGTCCTCACCAACGGCACCGGGTCGACGCAGACGTACAGCCTGCCGGACGGGCACTACAAGCTCGAATGGACGTTCGTCGGTGAGACCGGCACGGCGAAGCAGAAGGTCTTCGAGGTCTCCTGCGCCACCTCCTCGCCCTCCCCGTCCCCGTCGTCGTCCCCCTCCAGCTCGCCCTCCTCCTCGCCCAGCGGATCCCCGAGCGCATCCCCCAGCACCTCGCCCAAGCCGTCCACCTCCCCCGGGGCCTCGCCGAGCGCCTCCCCGAGCGCCGGGCCGCACGGCCCCGTCGGCACCGGCGGCGGCGGCACCTCCGGGCCCGACGCGGCCGAGGTGCTCGGCGGTGCCGTGCTGCTCGCCGGCTCCGGCGTGCTCACCGCCCGGGTGATCCGCCGCCGCAACGGGCGCAATGCCGAGTCCTGACCGACCCGCGCGCGCACCGCGCACCGGCCCCGGCCGCCCCCCGTGGGCGGCCGGGGCCCTCGCGCTGGTGCTCGCGGCGGGCGGCGGCTGGCTCGTCCTGCACGGCTCCGCCGACCGCGCCGGGCCGCCGCTTCCCCCGCCCGCGCCGCCGTCCGCCACGCCCTCGCCCGTACGGACCACCACCGCCTCCACCTCCCCTGCGCCCTCACCCTCGCCCACTCCCGTGCTCCCGCCCGCCTTCCCGCCCCTGGGAGCCTCGGCCCCGACCCGCATCCGCATCCCGGCGATCAAGGTCGACGCCCCGGTCACCGGCCTCGGGCTCACCGCCGCCCACCAGGTGGCCACCCCGCCCATGGACCAGCGCAACCTCACCGGCTGGTACCGGGACGGCGCCTCACCCGGCGCCGCGGGCACCGCGATCGTCGTCGGCCACGCGGACAACCGCAGCGGCCCGGCGGTGTTCTACCGGCTCGGGCTGCTGCGCCCCGGCGACACCGTCGAGGTGACGCGCAAGGACAAGCGGACGGCGGTGTTCACCATCGACTCCGTCAAGGTCTTCCCGAAGAAGGACTTCCCGGACGCGCTGGTCTACGGCGCCACCGCCGACCGCGCCGAACTGCGAATGATCACCTGCGGCGGCCGCTTCGACCGGGGCACCGGGTACGAGGCCAACACGGTGGTCTTCGCCCATCTGAGCTCCGTGCGCGGGTAGTTGGACCCCCTCCCCGCCTGCTTCGGGCGGGGAGGGGAGGGGTCAGTCTAGTAAGACTTGGGCAGGCCCAGGGTGTGCTGGGCCACGTAGTTGAGGATCATCTCCCGGCTGACCGGCGCCACCCGACCCACCCGGGTGGCGGCGAGCAGGGCCCCCAGGCCGTACTCCTGGGTGAGGCCGTTGCCGCCGAGGGTCTGGACGGCCTGGTCGACGGTACGGGCGGCGGCCTCCCCGGCCGCGTACTTGGCCATGTTGGCGGCCTCCCCGGCGGCGACGTCCTCGCCCGCGTCGTACAGCAGCCCGGCCTTCTGGGTCATCAGGCGCGCGAGCTCGATCTCCACCGCGCACTGGGCGAGCGGGTGCGCCAGGCCCTGGTGGGCGCCGATGGGCGTGGACCAGACCGTGCGGGTCTTCGCGTACTCCACGGCCTTGCCGAGGGCCTGGCGGGCGAGCCCCAGGGAGAACGCGGCGGTGAGGATGCGCTCGGGGTTGAGGCCCGCGAAGAGCTGGAGCAGACCCGCGTTCTCGTCGCCGACCAGGGCGTCGGCGGGCAGCCGCACCTCGTCCAGGAAGACCTGGAACTGCTTCTCGGGGGCGATGAGTTCCATCGGTATCGCCCGGTACTCGAAGCCGGGCGTGTCGCGCGGGACGACGAACAGGCAGGGCTTGAGCTTGCCGGTGCGCTCGTCCTCAGTGCGGGCGACGAACAGGACGGCGTCGCAGTGGTCGATGCCGGAGACGAACACCTTGCGCCCGGTCAGCAGCCAGTCCTCGCCGTCGCGGCGGGCGACGGTGGAGATGCGGTGGGAGTTGGAGCCGGCGTCCGGTTCGGTGATGCCGAAGGCCATCCTGCGGGTGCCGTCGCCGAGCCCGGGCAGCCAGCGCCGCTTCTGCTCCTCGGTGCCGTAGCGGGCGATGACCGTGCCGCAGATCGCCGGGGAGACGATCAGCAGCAGCAACGGGCAGCCGGCGGTGCCGAGTTCCTCCAGGACGATGGCCAGGTCGGTGATGCCGCCGCCCCCGCCGCCGTACTCGGCGGGCAGGTTGACGCCCAGGTAGCCGGCCTTGCCGGCCTCGGCCCACAGCTCCTCGGCTGGCTCGCCCGCGCGGGCCTTGGCGAGGTAGTAGGCGGAGCCGTAGCGGCGGCCCAGGTCGCCGACGGCCTGGCGCAGGGCGCGGCGTTCGGGGGTCTCGAGGAGCTGGCTGCCGATGGTGGTGGTCACGCGGGTCCATCCTCAGTCTCGGAGTCGGTCGTGGGATCGGTCGTGGGATCGGTCGTGGAGTCGGTCTCGGTCTTGACGACGGCGAGCAGGGCGCCGACCTCGACCTGGCGGCCCGGCTCGGCGCGCAGTTCGACCAGGACGCCGTCCGCGGGGGCGGTGATGCGGTGCTCCATCTTCATCGCCTCCAGGACGAGCAGGGGCTGCCCGGCGGTGACGCGCTCCCCCACGGCGGCCGTGGTGCGCACGACGGTGCCGGGCATGGGGGCGAGCAGGGCGCCGGGGTCGGTGCGCACGGTCGGTTCCGGGAAGCGGGGAAGGGCGGTGAGGGTGACGGCGCCGGTGGCGGTGTCGACGTACACCTGGTCGCCGTGGCGGGCGAGGTGGTAGCCGCGGCGCAGTCCGTTCTCGGCGAGGACGACGAACTCGGGGGTGGCGCTGACGAGTTCGACGCCCGGGTGGCTCTCGGCGTGCAGTCCGTCGCGGGTGTGGCGGTAGCGCACCTCCAACTCGGCGCCGTCCACCGTACGGTAGCGCCTGAGCTGGGGCTGGGAGGGCAGGTTGCGCCAGCCCGAGGGGAGCGGGGTGCGCCGGGCGGCGGCGGCCGCCAACGCGGCGGCCAGGGCGGCGCGTTCGGTGCCCGCCGCGCCTCGGGCCGCGAGGTCCTCGGCGTGTTCGGCGAGGAAGCCGGTGTGCAACCGCCCGTCCAGGAAGGCCGGGTGGCGCAGGGCGCGCACCAGCGTCTCCCGGTTGGTGGCGGGTCCGTGGACGCGGGCGCGGGCGAGGGCGAGGGCGAGACGGCGGGCGGCGGCGGCTCGGGTGGGGGCCCAGGCGATGACCTTGGCGAGCATCGGGTCGTAGTGGGCGGTGATCTCGTCGCCGGCCCCGATGCCGGAGTCCAGCCTCAGCTCCCCCGGCGCGAACTCCTCGTACGAGCGGTCGAGTTCGAGGCGGTGCAGGGTGCCGGTGGCGGGCCGCCAGCCGTGGGCCGGGTCCTCGGCGTAGAGGCGGGCCTCGATCGCGTGGCCGGTGGTCGGCGGCGCGGCGGGCCCGGGCAGCGGTTCGCCTTCGGCGACGGCGAGTTGGAGGGCGACGAGGTCGAGTCCGGTGACGGCCTCGGTGACGGGGTGCTCGACCTGGAGGCGGGTGTTCATCTCCAGGAACCAGAACCGGCCGTCCTCGGTGAGGAGGAACTCGGCGGTGCCGGCGCCCCGGTAGCCGATGGCCCTGGCCGCGTCGACGGCCGCCGCGTGGAGGGCGGCGCGGACCTCGGGCGCGAGGCCGGGCGCGGGGGCCTCCTCGACGACCTTCTGGTGGCGGCGTTGCAGCGAGCAGTCGCGGTCGCCGACGGCCCAGACCGTGCCGTGGGAGTCCGCCATCAGCTGCACCTCGACGTGCCGCCCGGCGGGCAGGTAGCGCTCGACGAACACCTCGGCGTCGCCGAAGGCGCTCAGGGCCTCGGCCCGGGCGGCCTCCAACTCCGCCTCCAGGTCGGCGAGTCGGCGCACCACCCGCATGCCCCGGCCGCCGCCGCCCGCCGCGGCCTTGACCAGCAGCGGCAGGTCGGCCTCGGTGGGTTCGGTGAGGGCGGCGAGGACGGGCACGTCGGCCTCGGCCATCAGCCGTTTCGCCGCGGTCTTGGAGCCCATGGCGGCGATGGCGGCGGGCGGCGGGCCGACCCAGGTGAGACCCGCGTCGAGGACGGCCTGCGCGAACTCCGCGTTCTCGGAGAGGAATCCGTAGCCGGGGTGCACGGCGTCGGCCCCGGCGGCGAGGGCTGCGGCCACGATCAGGTCGCCGCGCAGGTAGGTGTCGGCGGGCGCGGCACCGGGCAGCCGGACGGCCGCGTCGGCCTCGCGCACGTGCGGGGCGTCGGCGTCCGGGTCGGAGTGGACGGCGGTGGTGGCGATGCCCAGGCGCCGGCAGGTGCGGAAGACGCGCCGGGCGATCTCGCCCCGGTTGGCGACCAGCAGATTGGTGATCATGTGGGGTTCCCTCACATCCGGAAGACGCCGTAGCCGCGCGCGCCCTCGACCGGCGCGTTGTGGATCGCGGACAGGCACAGGCCCAGTACCGTCCGGGTGTCGCGCGGGTCGATCACGCCGTCGTCGTAGAGCCGCCCGGACAGGAAGACCGGCAGCGACTCGGCCTCGATCTGCTGCTCGACCATCGCCCGGATCGCGGCGTCCGCCTCCTCGTCGTACGGGCGGCCCTTCGCCGCGGCCGACTGGCGGGCGACGATCGACAGCACCCCGGCGAGCTGCTGGGCGCCCATCACCGCGGACTTGGCGCTCGGCCAGGCGAACAGGAACCGCGGCTCGTACGCCCGGCCGCACATGCCGTAGTGCCCGGCGCCGTAGGAGGCGCCCATGAGCACGGACAGGTGCGGGACGGTGGAATTGGAGACGGCGTTGATCATCATCGCGCCGTGCTTGATGATGCCGCCCTGCTCGTAGTCCCTGCCGACCATGTAGCCGGTGGTGTTGTGCAGGAACAGCAGCGGGGTGTTGCGCTGGTTCGCCAACTGGATGAACTGGGCGGCCTTCTGGGACTCCTGGCTGAACAGCACGCCCTGCGCGTTGGCGAGGACGCCAACCGGGTACCCGTGCAGCCGGGCCCAGCCGGTGGCCAGGCTGGTGCCGTACAGCGGCTTGAACTCGTCGAAGTCCGAGCCGTCGACGATCCGGGCGATCACCTCGCGCGGGTCGAAGGGCACCTTCAGGTCGCCCGGGACGACGCCGAGCAGCTCCTCCTCGGCGTACTTGGGCGGCTCCGCCAGCGGGTCGGGGCCCGGGCCGGGCTTGCGGTGGTCCAGGCGGGCGACGATCCGGCGGGCCAGGCGCAGCGCGTCCGCCTCGTCCACGGCGAAGTGGTCGGCCAGTCCGGAGGTGCGGGCGTGCATCTCCGCGCCGCCGAGGGACTCGTCGTCGGCCTCCTCCCCGGTGGCCATCTTGACCAGCGGCGGGCCGCCGAGGAACACCTTGGCCCGCTCCTTGACCAGGACGGTGTGGTCGGACATGCCGGGCACGTACGCGCCGCCGGCGGTGGAGTTGCCGAACACCACGGCCACGGTGGGGATTCCGGCGGCGGAGAGCCGGGTGAGGTCCCGGAAGAGGGCGCCCCCGGGGATGAAGATCTCCTTCTGGCTGGGCAGGTCGGCGCCGCCGGACTCGACCAGGTTGACCAGCGGGAGCCGGTTGGCGAGCGCGATCTCGTGGGCGCGCAGGGCCTTGCGCAGCGTCCACGGGTTGCTGGCGCCGCCGCGCACCGTCGGGTCGTTGGCGGTGATGACGCACTCCACGCCCTCGATCACGCCGATCCCCGTGACCAGCGCCGCCCCCACGGGGTGGTCGCTGCCCCAGGCGGCCAGCGGGGACAGCTCCAGGAACGGCGAGTCCTCGTCGACGAGCAGCTCGATCCGCTCGCGCGCCAGCAGCTTCCCGCGCCCCCGGTGCCGCTCCACATAGCTCGGCCCGCCCCCGGCCAGGGCTTTGGCGTGCTCGGCGTCCAGCTCGGCCAGCTTGGCGAGCATCGCCGCGCGGTGCTCCGCGTACTCGGGCCCCGCCGGATCGAGGCGGGTGGGCAGGACGGTCACAGCAGGACCTCCGGGATGTCGAGGTGGCGGGCGCGCAGCCACTCGCCGAGCGCCTTGGCCTGCGGGTCGAAGCGGTGCTGGGCGGCGACGCCCTCGCCGAGCAGGCCCGTGATGACGAAGTTGACGGCCCTCAGGTTCGGCAGCAGGTGGCGGGTGACGGGCAACCGGGCCGCCTCGGGGAGGAGTTCGCGCAGGCGGTCGGTGGTGAGGGTGTGGGCGAGCCAGCGGTAGGCGTCCTCGCTGCGGGCCCAGAGGCCGAGGTTGGCGTCGCCGCCCTTGTCGCCGCTGCGGGCGCCGGCGACCAGGCCGAGGGGGGCGCGGCGGGTGGGGCCTTCGGGGAGCTTCTCGGGCAACTCCCCCTCGATGTCGGCCGGTTGGCCGGTGACCGGCGCCGGCGGGACGGCCAGGCGGCGCCCGTCCGGGAGGACGGCGGTGTGCTCGACGAGCTTCGCGTCGACGTACGCGGCGGTGAACACCCCGTACGGGGCGCCCGGTCCCGGCGGGGCGGTGAGGTGGAAGCCGGGGTAACCGGCGAGGGCCGACTCGACGGCCGCCTTGCCGAGTTCGCGCCCGACCTTGGCCGGGTCGCGGTCGCGGGCGGTGAGCCTGAGGTACGCCGAGGCTGCTTCCTCGGTGTCGGCGTCGGGACGGTCGGTGCGGGCGAGGGTCCAGCGCAGTTCGGCGGGGCGGGCCTCGGGGGGCAGGGCTTCGGTGAACTGCCGCTGGACGAGGGCGGCTTTGGCCTCGATGTCGAGGCCCGTGAGGACGAACGCCACCTCGTTGCGGTGGCCGCCGAGGCGGTTGAGGCCGACCTTGAGGGTGGCCGGCGGGGCCTCGCCGCGTACGCCGTCGATGCGGACCCGATCGGGGCCCTCCTCGGTGAGGCGGACGGTGTCCAAGCGGGCCGTGACGTCGGGGCCGAGGTAGTGCGCTCCGCCGGTCTCGTACAGGAGTTGGGCGGTGACGGTACCGGTGGTGACGGCGCCGCCGGTGCCCGGGTGCTTGGTGATGACGCTGGAGCCGTCGGCGTGGAGTTCGGCGATCGGGAAGCCGGGGTGCGTCACCTCGTGCTCGCGGAAGAAGGCGTAGTTGCCGCCGGTGGCCTGGGCGCCGCACTCCAGGACGTGTCCGGCGACCACGGCCCCGGCGAGGGCGTCGAGGTCGGCGGGCGTCCACCCGAAGTGGGCGATCCCCGGGCCGACGACCAGCGCGGCGTCGGTGACCCGCCCGGTGACGACCACCTCCGCCCCCTCGGCGAGGCAGGCCGCGATCCCGAAGGCCCCCAGGTAGGCGTTGGCCGCCAACAGCCCTTCGGGCAGCCCGAGTTCGGCCCGCCGTGCGAGCAGGTCGTCGCCCTCGACATGGGCGACCGCCGCCTCGACGCCCAGCCGCCCGGCCAACTGCCGCAGCTCATCGGCGAGTCGGGCCGGGTTCAGGCCGCCCGCGTTGACCACGATCCGCACGCCCCGCTCCGCCGCCAGGCCCAGGCACTCCTCCATCTGCCGCAGGAACGTCCGCGCGTACCCGAGCGAGGGGTCCTTCAGCCGGTCGCGCGCCAGGATCAGCATGGTCAGCTCGGCCAGGTAGTCCCCGGTGAGCACGTCCAGCGGCCCGCCCGTGAGCATCTCCCGCACCGCCGCGAACCGGTCCCCGTAGAACCCCGACGCGTTGCCGATCCGCAGAACCGCCCGCTCGCGCGCCAATGCGCCTCCCCTGCCGGTGGGTTGGCGGCGCCCCCTACGAGCGCCGCCGCGCAGCAGCGTGGCACCGACCGCAGAAAAAAGCAATCATGCCTGCTTGTTTCCGGCCTCCCCCTGCGCGCTTCCTCTGCGCGCATCTTCCGCGCCCCTTGGTCTCCTCGGGTGGCGTCGGCGACGCCGTCGGCCAGATGGCCCTCGCCGCATCGTCACCGTACGAACAGGCGGTCACACAATGGCGTCACGACGCCGGGCGCCCCCGGTACTCCCCCGACAACCGAAGGCCGATCGCATGAGCAGACCTCCCCGTTCACTCCTGTGCCGCGCACCGCACCCGTCACGGGCGGCCGGCGGCGGGCGCCGCCGACCGGCGGCCCTGCTGGCGGGCCTGGCGCTGCTGACCCCGAGCGCCGCGGCCTCGCTGCTCGCCCCGGTGCCGGCGCGGGCCGACAACCCGACCGTCTCGGTGAACAACCTGCGGACCGGCTGGGACGCGGCCGAGCCGAACCTCGGGCCCGCCCAGGTCTCGGGCGCGGACTTCGGCCGGCTCTGGTCCACCGCCATCGACGGCGCGGTGCACGCCCAGCCGCTGGTCGCCGGATCGACCGTGGTCGTCGCCACCGAGACCAACCACGTGTACGGCGTCAACGCCGCCGACGGCCGCATCCTCTGGCAGCGCGCCCTCGGCGCCCCCGTGCCCTCCTCCACCGACTGCCTCTCCCCCGGCACCGGCATCACCTCGACGCCGGTGCTCGACGCGGCGAGCGGCACCGTCTACCTGGTGTCCAGGTCCAACGAGGGCGGCGCCCACTTCTCCGCGCACGCCCTCGACCTCACCACGGGCGCCGAACGCTCCGGCTGGCCCGTCGCCGTCCAGGGCGCACCGGTGAACAGCCCCGGCGTCCCGCTCAACCCGAACACCTCCGTCCAGCGCGCCGGACTGCTGCTCCTCGGCGGCGCCGTGTACTTCGGCTTCGCCTCGGACTGCGGCAAGAACCCGTACGTCGGCCACGTCGGCGGCGTCGACACCGGCACGCGCAAGGTCACCCTCTGGTCCACCGAGGCCGGCTCCGACTCGCAGAACGGCGGCGTCTGGATGAGCGGCGGCGGGCTGATGTCCGACGGTGCCGGCCGGATCTTCATCGCCACCGGCAACGGCGCCAACGCCGGCTCACCGCCCGCCGGCCCCGGCAACCAGCCGCCCGGCCACCTCGCCGACTCGGTCGTACGCCTCGGCGTCAACGCCGACGGCAGCCTCGCCCCGAAGGACTTCTTCAGCCCCACCAACAACCGGGACCTCGACCACAACGACCTCGACCTCGGCTCCGGAGGCCCCGCCGCGCTCCCCGACGGCTTCGGCACCTCCGCCCACCCGCACCTGCTCGTCCAGGTCGGCAAGGACGGCCGCATCTTCCTCCTCGACCGCGACAACCTCGGCGGCACCGGGCAGGGCCCGGGCGGGACGGACGCCGTGGTCGGCACGACCGGCCCCTACAAGGGCATCTGGGGACACCCGGGCGTCTGGGGCGGGGACGGCGGCTACGTCTACCTGGTCGAGAACAACGGCTCCCTGCGCGCCCTCAAGTACTCCGTCGACGGCTCCGGCACCCCGAAGCTGACCAGCGCCGGCACCAGCCCCGAGGGCTTCGGCTACGCCTCCGGCTCCCCCGTCGTCACCTCCAACGGCACGGCCTCCGGCTCGGCGCTCGTCTGGACCGTCTACTCCGGCACCGGACCGGGCGGCCAGAACGGCGAACTGCGCGTCTACGACCCGCTGCCGGTCAACGGGGCGCTCAAGCTGCGCCGCAGCTTCGCCCTCGGCACGGTGAGCCGGTTCTCGGTGCCCGCGACGGACAGCGGACGGGTCTTCGTCGGCACCAAGGACGGCCACCTCGTCGCCATCGGCCGCACCGGCACCTGAGGCCGGGACGCCCGGTCATCGGCGGCCCGGTGGCCGTGCCCCGTCCCCCACCGCCGGGGGCCTCGACCGGTCCTGAGCCCCCTCGCAACGAATCGGCCGGAAGAAACCGGTACGCCCACGGCCCGTCCTTGGCTAGCCTCGGCGCCATGACCTGGCTTCCCGCTGACTTCGTCCACCCCCTCCACGTCCCGCTGCCCGACGGCGCCCACCACCTGCGGCCCATCCGCGAGGCCGACGCCCCGCTCGACTACCCCACCGTGATGGGCTCGCGCGAGCACCTGTGGAGCATCTTCGGCCCGGCCTGGGGCTGGCCCGCGGAGACGATCACGTACGAGGCGAACCGGATCGACCTGGCGCGGCACGAGAAGGAGATCGCCGCCCACGAGTCCTTCAACTACGTGATGCTCGACAGCGCCGAGACGGCGATCCGCGGCTGCGTGTACATCGACCCGCCGGAGCGCGTCGGCGCGGACGCCGAGATCTCCTGGTGGGTCGTCGCCGACCGCGTCGGCAGCGAACTGGAGCAGGCGCTGGACACCCTCGTCCCCGAGTGGATCGCCGCGGACTGGCCGTTCCGGCAGCCGCGCTACCTGGGCCGCGACATCAGCTGGCAGGACTGGCAGGCCCTGCCCGCCGTCTGACCCGGCCCACGCCGGTCCACGGCCGAGTCCTTGCCACCCACCACCCCCAAGCAGTCAGTTTTCGAGAAGCGCGACGGGCGGGTGCGCGCCTAGCGTGGCAGTCATGAACGAGATCACCATTCACTGGACCTTCCTCCCCCACACCGACCCCGAGGCCTCCCTCGGCTTCTACCGCGACCTGCTCGGCTTCGAGGTGCGCCAGGACGTCGGCGGCGGCCCGATGCGCTGGATCACCGTCGGCCCGGCCGGGCAGCCGGACGTGTCGGTGGTGCTGGAGCCCCCGGCGGCCGACCCGGGCGTCACGGAGGACGAGAAGAAGCTGATCGCCGACATGATGGCCAAGGGCACGTACGCCCGGCTCGTGCTCGCCACCCCCGACCTGGACGGCGTCTTCGACCGGCTCAAGACCGGCGGCGCCGAGATCGTCCAGGAGCCCACCCAGCAGCCGTACGGTGTGCGAGACTGCGCTTTCCGTGACCCGGCGGGGAACATGATCCGCTTCAACGAGGTCCGCTGAGCGCACCCCCTGCCGGATGTCCCGGGCCCGCCCCTCCTCGCGCACCGGCCGAGGAGCGGCGGGCCCCCGCCCGTAGAGAACGAGACGGAGAGAGAGCGCCGCCATGGCCCGGAAGACGGACGCGCCGCACACCGCCGACAGCCACGACCTCATCAGGGTGCACGGCGCCCGCGAGAACAACCTCAAGGACGTCGACGTCGACATCCCCAAGCGCCGCCTGACGGTCTTCACCGGCGTGTCCGGCTCCGGAAAGAGCTCACTGGTCTTCGACACCATCGCCGCCGAGTCCCAGCGGCTCATCAACGAGACCTACAGCGCCTTCGTCCAGGGCTTCATGCCCACCCTCGCCCGTCCCGAGGTGGACGTGCTGGAGGGCCTGACCACCGCGATCATCGTCGACCAGCAGCGGATGGGCGCCGACCCGCGCTCCACCGTCGGCACCGCCACCGACGCCAACGCGATGCTGCGCATCCTGTTCAGCCGCCTGGGCACCCCGCACATCGGCTCCCCCAAGGCCTTCTCCTTCAACGTGCCCTCGATCAGCGGCGCCGGCGCCGTCACCGTCGAGCGCGCCGGCAAGACCGTCAAGGAGCGCCGCAGCTTCAGCATCACCGGCGGCATGTGCCCACGCTGCGAGGGCCGCGGCAGCGTCTCCGACATCGACCTCACCCAGTTGTACGACGACACCAAGTCGATCTCCGAGGGCGCGTTCACCATCCCCGGCTGGAAGACCGACAGCTGGTGGACGGTCGGCGTCTACGCCAACTCCGGCTTCCTGGACCCGGACAAGCCGATTCGCAAGTTCACCAAGAAGGAGATGCAGGACTTCCTGTACCGGGAGCCGACCAAGGTCAAGGTCAACGGCGTCAACCTCACCTACGAGGGCCTGATCCCCAAGCTCCAGAAGTCCATGCTCTCCAAGGACAAGGACGCCCTCCAGCCGCACATCCGCGCCTTCGTCGAGCGCGCCGTCACCTTCTCCGCCTGCCCCGACTGCGGCGGCACCCGGCTCAGCGAGGGGGCCCGCTCCTCCAAGATCGCCGGCCTCAACATCGCCGACGCCTGCGCGATGCAGATCAGCGATCTCGCCGGCTGGGTCCGGGAGTTGGACGAACCGTCGGTCGCGCCGCTGCTCGCCGGCCTGCGCCACACCCTGGACTCCTTCGTCGAGATCGGCCTCGGCTACCTCTCCCTCGACCGCCCCTCCGGCACCCTCTCCGGCGGCGAGGCCCAGCGCGTCAAGATGATCCGCCACCTCGGCTCGGCGCTCACCGACACCACGTACGTCTTCGACGAGCCGACCACCGGCCTGCACCCGCACGACATCAGCCGGATGAACGACCTGCTGCTGCGCCTGCGCGACAAGGGCAACACCGTGCTGGTCGTGGAGCACAAGCCGCAGACCATCGCGATCGCCGACCACGTCGTCGACCTCGGCCCGGGCGCGGGCACGGCGGGCGGGGCCGTCTGCTTCGAGGGCAGCGTGGACGGGCTGCGCACCAGCGGCACCGTCACCGGGCGGCACCTCGCGGACCGGACGGCGCTGCGCGCGAGCGTGCGCAAGCCGACCGGGAAGCTGGAGATCCGCGGCGCAAACTCCCACAACCTGCGGGACGTGGACGTGGACGTGCCGCTGGGCGTGCTGACGGTGGTCACCGGGGTGGCGGGCTCGGGCAAGAGCTCGCTGATCCACGGCTCGATCCCTGCTTCGGAGGGCGTGGTCTCCGTCGACCAGGGCGCGATCAAGGGCTCCCGGCGCAGCAACCCCGCCACGTACACGGGCCTGCTGGAGCCCATCCGCAAGGCCTTCGCCAAGGCCAACGGCGTCAAGCCCGCCCTGTTCAGTGCCAACTCCGAGGGCGCCTGCCCGACCTGCAACGGCGCGGGCGTGGTCTACACGGACCTGGCGATGATGGCCGGGGTCGCGACCACCTGCGAGGATTGCGAGGGGCGCCGCTACCAGGCGTCGGTGCTGGAGTACCACCTCGGCGGGCGGGACATCAGCGAGGTGCTGGCCATGCCGGTCGCGGAGGCGGAAGCCTTCTTCGGCCCCGGCTCCGGCTCCGGCTCCGGCTCCGGGGAAGCCCAACTCCCGGCCGCACACCGCATCCTGGAGCGCCTGGCGGACGTCGGCCTCGGCTACCTCACCCTCGGGCAGCCGCTCACCACCCTCTCCGGCGGCGAGCGCCAGCGGCTCAAGCTGGCCACGCACATGGCGGACAAGGGCGGGGTGTACGTCCTGGACGAGCCGACCACCGGTCTGCACCTGGCCGACGTGGAGCAACTCCTGGGCCTGCTCGACCGGTTGGTCGACTCGGGCAAGTCGGTGATCGTGGTCGAGCACCACCTGGCGGTGATGGCGCACGCCGACTGGATCATCGACCTGGGCCCGGGCGCGGGCCACGACGGCGGCCGGATCGTCTTCGAGGGCACCCCGGCCGAACTGGTCGCCGCCCGCTCGACGTTGACCGGGGAGCACCTGGCCGACTACGTGGGCTGACCGCGCCCAGCGTTTCAGCCCAGCTCGAGGATCATCCGCAGCGTGTTCGTGGCCGGGTCCAGCACGAACGGCTGTGCGTCGCCGGTGAATTCGAAGCCGCGCCGCCGGTAGAAGGCGGCGGCGCGGTCGTTGGCCTCGTGCACCCGCAGCACCACGCGGTCCTTGCCCTCGGCGCGCGCCCAGTCCAGGACGGCGTCGAGCAGGGCGTCCGTCGCGCCGCGCTCACGGCCCCGGTGCCCGGGCGCCGTCCAGACGCCGATCAGCACGGCGGTCGCGGGCTCCTCGGGGTGCGGCAGGGTCAGCATCGTCCCGACCCACTCACCACTGTCACCGTCCGCCACCACCAGGCCGACCCGGCCGGGCCCGTTCACGGCGGCGGCGCGGTCACGCCACTCGCTCTCGGGGTGGCCGAGCGCCGTCTCGTGGGTCTCGACGAAGGCCATCGGCGTGTCGAGGAGCTGGGCCAGCCGTACGGCCTTGAGCCGCTCCCAGTCCCCCGCGCCGATCTTCTCGATCCTGTACCCCATGTGCTGCGCCCCCGAAAAAACCTGCCCGGACCGCCGGTGGTCACCGGCGGTCCGGGCAGCATAGCCGCAGCTCAGGTCACGGCTTGAGGCGGACCACCTGCGGGTCGTGGTCACTCGCCTGCTGGGCGAACTCGGCGTTGATGTGCACCACGTCGTACTTGGCGTAGCCCAGCTCGGGGCTGACCAGGATGTGGTCGAGCACCTGCGAGTTGCCCTGGTAGACGTACGAGTACTGCTCGGTCTCGGGCAGCTCGTTCACCAGGTCGCGCAGCACGCCGTCCTTGGTGAGGGCGGACAGGGCGGGCGAGAACTGGTAGTCGTTGTAGTCACCGACGGCGACGACCTTCGCCTCCTTGTCGGCGGCCAGCAGCTTGGCGACGAACGCCTGCTCCACCGTGGCCTGCTTGATCCGCTGCACCTCGGAGCTGCGGACCGGGGCCTGGAAGCGGCTGTCGATGCCCTGGTCGCCGCCCTTGCTGTTGAAGTGGTTGGCGATCACGAAGAGCTTCTTGCCGCGGAAGGAGAACTGCCCGACCAGCGGCTTGCGGCTGTTGGTCCACGCCTCGTCGGCCGGCTCGATCCGGCCGGGCGAGGCGGTGAGCGCGGCGGAGGCGCCCGTGCCGGTGACGCCCACGGCGGTGGTGGCGGTGCCGCCGGGGATGTCGGTGAAGGAGACGCGCTGGGGGTTGAACAGGAACACCTGGCGGATGTTGCCGCCGGGCTCGCCGCCGTCCTTGCCGTCCTGCGGGTCGACGGAGCGCCAGTCGTACGCCGGGCCGCCCGCGGCCTTGACGGCCTCGACGAACTTCGCGACCGTCCTGCTCGCGCCGACCGTGCCGTCGTTCTTGCTGCCGTTGTCGTCCTGGATCTCCTCCAGGGCGACGATGTCGGGCGAGCGCAGGTTGGTGACCACACCCTGGGCGAGCTCGGCGAACTTGGCGTCCGGGTTGGTGGCGGCCAGGTTCTGCACGTTGTACGTGGCGACGGTGAGCTCGCGCTCGCCGGCCTGGGCGGTGACCTCGCGCTGCAGGTGGTTGTCCTGCAGGGCGCCGACCGTGCCGGCGACGAGGGTGTAGCCGCCGAAGTTGTTGTAGTCCAGCGGGCCGGTGGTGGTGCCGGTCAGCACGTCGCCGACGTTGGCCACGGGGAAGGGCTGCTGGGAGACGGGCGCCTGCTGCTGCACCATCAGACGGCCGACGTTGGGCTCACGGTAGGACTCGTACAGCACGCCGCCGCGCTTGCTGCGCTGGTCCTGGCGGTCGGCGGCGACCCACAGCTCGTTGTACTTGTCGGTCGCCTGTATGACCCGGGCGTCCTTGACCTGGACGAGCATGCCCTCCAGGGACTCGTAGAAGTCCAGGGCGTACTTCTCCGGGTTCAGCGCCACGGAGTCGATGCTGCCGTCCGCGGCGGCGGCCGGGGTGTAGGTGCCCGGGATGTTGCGGGTGTCCACGACGACCGGGGCGGGCAGCGCGTTGCCGCCCGACAGCACGGTGACGGCCGGGCCGGTGATCTCGGTGATCGACTGCGAGCCGCCCGAGAAGCTCGGGTAGTACTCCGTCACCTTGCCGCTCACCAGCACCGAGTCACCCACCTTCACGGTCGGGGCGGCGCCGGTGAAGACGAACACGCCCTCACTGGTCGCCGGGTCCGCGTCCGGGTTCGGGTCCTGCAACCAGAACCCCTTCGAACTCCCGTACGCCCGAACCCCGGTGACGATCCCGGGCACCCCCACCACGGCCTTCCCCGCCTGCGGCGAGACCCTCGTGGTGCCCTGAACGTCATGAATCCGCAGCGGCCCGGCCTCGGTCGGCGCGGGCGTCGCGGCACCGGCCGCATTGGCCGTACCGGCCGCCGACAGCGGCACGAGCACCAGCGAGGCGGCCAGCGTGGCCGGAAGGACGGCGGCGCGCAGCAGCGCGGCTCTGCCGGAACGGGAAACGGGAGCGTTGGTCACCGGCGCAGGTCTCCTGGTCGTCGACGGGCCGCACACCACCCCAGAAGTGCGCGCTACCCGCGTAGAAAGCGACGGAAGACACCCACCCTCCCCCGCCGACCCCACAACTTACGCGCGTAGAAATCCCCCCGACAAGACCCCGTCGATGAACTCCCACCTCCCACCCCACACCCTCCCGTTCGCCCAACTCCCAGCATTCCCCCAGGATTTCCCACCCCTCCCAGCCCCCTCCCAGAATTCCCCCGACCCCGCCTCCAGCCCTTGGGCGGCAACCACTAGCACTTGGTCCGCACCCTCGGGGCACCTCCAAGGCCGAGGCCCTGATGGCGACATCCTCGACCTGGGCCTTGGCCTTCTACCTGGCCGCCACTCGACCCAGGCAAGCTGGATCTTGGATGTCAGGCGCCCGGGAGCGTCCGAGTCCTTCGTCAGGGTGCGGTGCCGCCGACTCGGCCACAGCCCAGTCACCGAACCGGGCCGGCTACCTACAGGGACCGCCACGTTGGAGAGCCCGTAGACCGATCGAAAAATTCATCGGCATCGGGAAATTCGCCCGTGAGGACAGCCGCAAGGAATTCCGTCATTCCGCCATCAAAGCGAATCATCTCGCTAATATCAAAGCGCCACACCACGACCGTCCAGAGATCGGGGTCGCCGGCGGAAGTATCCCAGCAGAAGTAATCAGAGATCGTATTGTTCCCCCACCCCAGAAGACACCCCCGCGCAGGGAAAGTCTCATATGGGCGACCAATTTCGGGACTCCATTCATACCACCCCTCAAGCATCTCTCCAAGATCCTTGTTGAAGTAGTAAATACCATCAAAGCAATTTCCACCCGGGACCACCGGAACGAGCACCGGCGCCGCCACGACAAGGTCGTCGCCAAATTGGACGTGACCATATCGCTCCACGAATTCACGATAGTCCGACGGCATCCGGACGCCAAGCCTCTCAACAGAGTCGCCCCAGCAGACCTCGACACGCTCGCGGCCCGCATCACCCATGATCCCCGCGAGTCGGGCATTAATTCCTACCATTTCCCCTCCTCTTCCTAACGGCCAAGTGGAACCATCGGCCCATTATTGGGGCCCTGCTTCTCATTATTCACGGTCTTCACCCTCAGCGGTATCAATGTGCCATCAGGAGCCTCTCCGACGGCGACCATGAAGAATCCCATCGGAATCGTGCTTGACTTACTTTCGTAAATCGGATCCACCAGGTAGTTGACGACCATATTTTGTCGCAGCGCCGCCCCCACGACGTTCACTTCGAAGTCTCGCATACCATAGCGGGTGGTATTGACTCCGACCTGGAAACATGGGGCTAGGTTCTCTGGATCTCCCCGACCGCCGAACTCTCGTGCGATGAAGTGGCAACGTGCCAGGAGGTTCACATCCGGCTGACCGGCATCGACCCGCCAGCCGGCATTACGTGCGATCTGCTTGGCTTCCAGCCATCCAGTGATGTCAGCCCTCGTCGCTTCCGTGCCGCGATCCTTGTCCGGCAATCCGACCAGGCATGCGACGGCGAGAGTAGGCCGCTTCACACCAGGACTTCCTACTACATCCTCCATGTCCCCATACTTGATCCACCCGCGTGCATTCTTGTCCCTTTGGTCGTCGCTGTCAGCCCCGACTGGCTTGCGATTCAGACAACTGTTCGACCTGTTCTTGTCATCTGACGAACTGCCTGTACCAGCCCCTGGCGCGGAGTGGGTGTCCGGTTCCTGGGACGGGGCGGCGTTCTGGTTGGTGGCCAGCTGCTTCTGGAGCTCGGCGGCGCCATAGGCGGCGGCGACGAGCCTGAGCATGTCACCGAGGGTTGGTGCTGCCCAGTCGAGCCGGGGGACGGGGCGTTCCACTGCGGCCTTGGAGGGGTCCCAGAGCTTCTCGTTGGGCTTCTGGCCGTTCTCCTCTTCCTTCTTCTTCTGGGGCTCGGGCAAGCGCGGCGGGCGTGGGGTCTTGCACCGGGGGCCCTGGCACTTGGGAGGGGTGGGGTCCTCCCTGCCCGGGTCGGTGTCGGGGCGGGCGCCGATGCGGGCGCGGAGGTCCAGCTTGTCCAGTTCGAGGTCGTGGATGCTGGGGACCGTCGCGTAGTGGGCGGTCGTCGCCGCTGCCGAGCTGCTCTGGGCCGCGCTGTGCTGCTTGAGCAGTTCCTGGCCGATACCCGCTACGGCGAGTCCGAAGACGACCTTTCCGAAGGCTGATGCGGCGCTGCCGGTGCTCGGCAGTCCGGGGCGCACTGCGACTCCACCGCCGCCGGCACCGCCGCCACCGGCCCCGTCCTTCGTCGACATGTGCCCCGTGGGGTCGGTGCCGTTGAGGGGGTCGCCGTTGGCGTAGGTGTAGCGGTTGGTCTGGGCGGAGGAGGAGGGGTTGAGGAGGGAGGAGTCGCGGCTGGTGAAGCCGCCGGTGCCGGGGCGGTACCAGCGGGCGGCCATGTTGACGTCGCCGGTGGTGGGGTCGGTCCAGCCGCTCTGGTAGCCGAGGGTGGTGGCGGTGCCGGTGGTGGCGGTGGGCTTGCCGAAGGGGTCGTAGGTAGTGGTGCCGGTGACGGTGGCGCCGGTGTTGTCGAGGGTGGTGGTGACGTCGGTGTGCTGGTCGGTGCGCAGGCGCAGGCTGGTGGTGGAGTTGGCGGCGCCGAGGAGGTTGCCGGCGGTGTCGCGGGCGTAGGTCCAGGTGCCGTCGCTGGTCAGGTTGTTGGAACCGCCGTCGTAGGTGAAGTGGGCTGCGTTGCGGGTGGTGACGCGGTCGAGGGCGTCGTAGGTGTAGTTCGTGGTGCCTTCGGTGATCAGGCGGCCGAAGGCGTCGTAGCCGAGAGTGTCGTCCGTGGTTCCGGTGGTGACGCCGGCCAGGGTGCCGCGCGCGGTGTAGCGGTAGGTGCTGGTGCCGTCGGAGAGCAGCCGGTTGCGTTCGTCGTACGTGGCGGTGGCGGTGCCGTTTCCGGTGCGATTGCCGGCGGCGTCCCAGGTGTAGGCGGTGGTGGTGCCGTCGCCGTTCCAGGAGGTGAGGCGGCCGGCCTGGTCGTAGCCGTAGCGGTTGTCCTTGACCGGGTCGGCGGCCCCGCCGCTGACGGTCTTGCGGGTCAGGCGGTTGTCGAGGTCGTATTCGTACGCGGTGCCCGCGAGTGGGGTTCCGGCGCCGCCGACGGTCAGGAGCTGGTCGCCGGCCAGGCGGCCGAGGGGGTCGTAGCTGAGGCGTCGTTCGGAGACGGCCTTGTCCTTGCTGGTGTCCGTCGGGTCGGCCTGGATGTACCACTGCTTGTTCACGCGGCCGTCGCCGTCGTAGCCGTACCAGTTCTTGGTCTTCAGCTTGGGGTTGTCGGCCCAGTCGAGCTGGCCGTCCGGCTTGTAGCCGAAGACGGTCAGGTCGGTGTCCATGTCCCAGCGCTTGGCGACGCGCCCGTCGGCGTCGTAGTCCCAGGTCTGGCTGGCCGGCGCCTGCGAGGTGCCCGTCCTGATGGGCAGGCCGCGGTCGTTGTACACGTAGTTCTGGGCGTTCGGGGCGGCGCCGGTCTGGGTGAGGTGGCCGGCCTTGTCGTAGGCGAGCACTCGGACTGCGGTCGCCTTCTCGGCCCCGCTTCCGGTCTCGCGCACCAGGCGTCCGGCCGGGTCGAAGGAACGGGTCCGGGTGACGCCGCCCGGCTCGGTGACGGCGTCCGCCTGGCCGCCCGAGTCGTAGCCGGTGGTCCAGGTGCGGTCGACGGCGTTGGGATGGGCCGTGGTGGCGGGTTCGATCGTGGACTCGGGCAGGCCCCAGGTGTTGAAGGTGTAGACGGTGACGTTGCCCTTGCCGTCGGTCAGGCGGGTGCGGTGGCCGACGGCGTCGTAACCGAAGGTGGTGGTGATCGCCTGGCCCGCGGCCACCGGTTCGGTGAGCTTGACCGGGCGGCCGAGGACGTCGTAGGCGGTGCTGGTGACGGCGCCGGTGGCCGGGCTGGTGCTGGTGAGGGGCCTGCCCTCCAGGTCGTACGTGGCGGTGGTGGTGCGCAGGACGGCGCCGGCCGGGTCGAGGTCGTCCGTGGCGACGGGATTGCCCAGGGCGTCGTAGCGGGTGCGCACGGATTCGCCGAGGGGGGCGACGGCGCGCACGGCGCGGCCGGCGCCGTCGTACTCGGCCTTGCTGACGCGGCCGACGGGGTCGGTGCTGGTCACGATCTGGCCGGCGGGATTGTAGGTGGCGCTGCTGGTGCTGCCGGCCGGGGTGGTGAGGGCGGTGCGGTTGCCGGCGTCGTCCCAGGCGAACTTGGTGGTCAGGTTCTGGAGCGTGGGCTGGCGTTCGACGACGGTCGCGGTCAGGGTGCGGCCGAGCTGGTCGTAGGTGGCCTCGCTGCGGGCGCCGAGCGGGTCGGTGTCGGACAGTTGGAGGCCGGTGGGGGTGAAGGTCGCGGACCAGGTGGGCGCGGTGTCCCACACCGGGCTCTGGAGGCCGGGGCCGCCGGTGGTGTTGGGGTCGACGCGCTGGACCTGGTGGCCGAGGCGGTCGTAGCCGAAGGTGGTCCTGCGGTCGAGGCCGTCGGTCGTGGCGGTGACCCGCGAGAGCTTGTCGTACTCCACCTTGGTGGTCGAGGCGGTCGCGACGGTGGAGCCGGGACGGTAGTAGGTGGGCGAGTTGACCTGGGTGACCCGGCCGAGCGGGTCGACCGAGCTCGTGACCTGGTTGCCCAGCGGGTCCTTCCCCCGGACGGCCTCCCCGAAGGCGTTGTAGCCGGTGACGGAAGTCGGGCGGGTGGTGGTCGCCGCCGCTCCTGCGCTCTCGGTGGAGACCGGTGGTGCCACGGTGCCGGTCCGGCGCCCGAGCGTGTCGTACAGGTAGTTGGTGGTGTACGCCGCCGGGTCGGCGCCGGGGGCGTTGCCGTTCGGCGGGGTGGTACCGGTGACGAGGCCGCGCTGGTCGTAGCTGAAGGTGCTGACGGCGGTGGCACCGCCGGCGCTGGAGGCCAGCTGGCTGCGGGTCAGGCGCCCCGCGGTGTCGTACGTGTTGGTCTGGACGCTGTTCTCGGTGTCGCTGATCTTGAGGGTGCTGGTGGTGACGCGGTCGTCGGCGTCGTAGGCGAGGGTGGTGGTGCGCGCGAGGCCGCCCGGGTCGAGGACGGTCTGGGTGATGCGCCCGGACGGGTCGATCGTGCGCACGGCGGTGGTGCGGCCGCCGCCGGTGGTCTGCTTGACCAGGTGGCCGGCGCCGTCGTACTCGTCGGCTTCCAGGACGATCGAACGGCTGCTGCCGTCGGCCTGGGTGACGTCCTGGGCGGTGACGGTGGCGGGCAGGCCGTCGTCGAAGTAGGTGTAGCCGAGGACGGCGCCCATGGCGTCGGTGCGGGAGGCCAGCCGGCCCGCCGGGTCGTAGGCGCGCGACTCGACGGTCAGGTTGCGCACGCCCTTGTCGTCGCCGTTCCAGCCTTCGACGACGGTGGTCGCGGGCTGGCTGCGCGGGGTGTACGTGTAGCGGGTGACCTGGCCGAGCGGGTCGGTGACGGAGGTGCGGCGGCTGAGGGCGTCGTAGCCGTACCGGGTGACGCCGCCCATCGCGTCGGTGTCGCTGTCCAGCCGGCCGGCGCCGTCGTAGCTGCTGCTGACGGTACGGGTGCCGTCGGCGCCGGCGATGTCCGAGGTCGTGCTGCCCGTCGCGCGGCCGTCGGCGTCGAAGGTGACGGTGGCCTTGGTCTGGTGGGTGTCGCCGCTGACGGCGTCGGTGACCTTGGGCCCGGTCTGCGCGGTCTGGCGGCCGAGGTCGTCGTACTCGTACGTGGTGGTGACGCCGGCGGGCTGGGCGTCGGAGGTCTCGGTGGTCGAGGTCCTGCGGCCCGCGGCGTTGTAGGTGTGGGTGAGGGTGAGCCCGCTGGGCAGGGTGGTGCGGGCCAGGTCTCCGGTGGCGTAGTAGGTGTAGCCGGTGACGGCGCCGGCGGCGGTGGTCTCGCCGGCGAGCAGGCCGGCGGGGGTGGTGCCGCCGCCGTAGGCGGGTTCGGTGCCGGCGGTGTAGGCGGCGTGGGTGGTGCGGCCGTCGGGGCGGGTGGTGGATTCGGGCAGGCCGAGGGTGTTGTAGCCGACGGTGGTGCGGTAGGTGGTGTCCCCGGGTCCGGTGGAGCGCGCGTCGCGGGTCTCGGTGGGTTTGTCGTTGCGCGGGTCGCGCGGGTTGTCCTTGTTGAGGAAGTAGCCGGTGTAGGAGGTCCAGCAGGAGTTGACGTCGCGGCAGGTCGTCAGCGAGACGGTGTTGCCGCGGGCGTCCTGGCCGCTGACGGTGGAGTGGCCGTTGGGGTCGGTGACGGTGTGGACGAATCCGCCCGTGTCGTAGGTGTAGTTGGTGGTGTTGCCGCCCTCGTCGGTGCGGGAGATGAGGCGGTTGCCGCGGGTCGCGTCGAGGATGTCGGTGGAGGTGTTGCCCACCGGGTCGGTCAGGGTGACACGGGAGGCGAGCTCAGTGGCCGAGGAGGCCGAGCGGGCCTGGTAGTGGGCTCCGACGCGGTCGGCGCTCAACGGGTGCTGGTAGAAGGCGACTTCGTCGATCTGGCCGGTCAGCCACGACCACCCGCCGTTGCCGCCGGGCAGGGTGCCGGTCCAGCCGCCGCCGAGGTAGGTGCGGTTCATGGTGAGATGGCTGGGGGCGCCGGCGGCGCTGCCGGCCAGGGCGCCGTCGAGGTACAGCGACTGGGTGCCCTTCTCCGCGCTGATCACGGCGTGGTGCCAGGAGCCGTCGGTGACGGAGCCGGCGGAGGCGATCGGGGCGCCGTTGATCCCGAAGAACATGCCGCGCAGCTTGCCGTCGGCGCCGACGTACAGCACCGGGACGGTGGTGTACGGGGCGGTGCCCATGGGCTGGCTCTGGATGTTGAGCAGGACACCGGGGGCGCCGGTGCGGAACCACAGTTCGGCCGCGAGTTCGGTGGTGGTCTGAAGGATCGGGGTGGGCAACTCGACGTAGGAGGTGTCGGTGCCGTTGAACTCGGCGGCGTGGCCGTCGCCGGGGCCGAACACGCCGGTGGTGCCCGGCTTGACGGCGCCCGCGTAGATGCCGTTGCCCTTGATCGCGGCGACCTCGCTGGCGGCGGTGGTGCCACCGGTCTCGTCCAGGCGCCAGAAGCCGCCGGGCGAGTCGGCGACCACGGAGCCGCGGTAGCCGACCCCCTGGCCACCGACCTGGGCGCTGCGGGCACGGTAGTGGGCGACGACGTCGCCGTCGGTCAGCGGGTGCTGATAGACGGTGACTTCGTCGATGCTGCCGCTGAAGTGGCTGATGTCGCCGGGGGCGGCGGGCCAGAAGCGGGCGAAGCCGGCGCCGATGTAGGTGTGGGTGTTCTGCTGGTGGTCGACGGCTCCGTTCTGGACGCCGACGATCTGGCCGTCCAGGTAGAGGGTCTGGGCCGTGCCCTTGGCGGAGACCACGGCGTGGTGCCAGGCTCCGTCGTTGACGGGCTTCGCCGAGGCGGCGTTGTCCATCGGGCTGCTGAAGAAGCGGCCGCGCAGCTTGCCGTCGGCGCCGACGTACAGCACCGGGGTCCAGCTGCCTCCGACGCCACCCTGGTCGTCGATCGCGCGGCTCTGGTCGCCGATCAGCACGCCCGGAGTGGTGGTGTTGAACCAGAGTTCGACGGCGAGGTCGGTCTTGGCGTGCAGGACGTCCTGCGGGATCTCGATCTGGGCCTTGGCGGAGCCGTCGAAGCGGGCGGCGGTGTCGTCGGTGGGGGCGAAGACGCCCGGGGCCTTCTTGGTGACACCGTCGCCGTAGGTGCCGGTCAGGCCGTTGCCGGTCTCGCTGGCGGCGGTGGCGCCGTCGCGCTCGCCCAGGCGCCAGTATCCGGCCGGGTCGGACGCCTTGACCGCGTTGCTGTAGAGGAACGAGCCCCCGCTGTAGGCGGGGTCGGAGATCTTCCAGTCTCCGCCGGCGGCGTCCGTCACCTTGGTCACGCGCTCGGTGGTGGCGTCGTAGGTGACCTGGGCGCTGGTGCGGCCCGACGGGAGGGTGGTCCTGGTGAGCTGGGTGCTGCCGGTGCGCAGGGCGTAGTGCTCGGCGACCGTCTGCTCGGTGAGCGGGTAGTCGTAGATCGCCGCCTCGTCGATCTGGCCCTTGAACCAGGACCAGTCGCCGTTGCCGCCCGGCAGGGTGCCGGTCCAGCCACCGCCGAGGTAGGTGCGGTCCATGTTGAGGTGGTTGATCTCTCCGGCGGCGGTGCCGACCAGCGCGCCGTCGAGGAACATCGCGGTGTTGTCGCGGGCGCCGGCGAGCACGACATGGTGCCAGGCGTTGTCGGTGACGGTCCCCGGGGTGGTGATCGGGCCACCGGTCACACCGAAGTAGAGACCACGCAGCTTGCCGTCCGAGCCCACGTACAGGGCGGGGACGACGCTGTAAGGGGCTTCGCCCATGGCGCGGTTCTGGTAGGTGAGGATGACGCCGGGCGCGGTGGTGCGGAACCACAGTTCGACGCTGCGGTTGGTGGAGGAGCTGATGGCGCGGTTGGGCAGCTCGACGTACGACGTGGAGCGGCCGTTGAAGGTGACGGCCTGGTCGGCGCTCCCGGTGAGCGCCCCGTCGGCGCCGAAGGTGACGTCCTTGGCGGAGGCCGGCGAGCGGTCGCTGACCTGGGCGTCGTTGGTGAGGGTACTGCCGTCGGCCTGGCCCAGGCGCCAGTAGCCGGAGGGACCGGCGTCGCGTACGGCGGTGCGGTAGCGCGAACCGGAGCCGTAGTCGTAGACGGTGCAGCCGGTGGCGGCGGCCGGGTCGGCGCCGGGCGGGCAGACCTTGGCGAGCCGGTCGCCGCTGTACTGGTAGGTCCAGGTGGTTCCGGCGGCGGTCACCGAGGTGACGTGGGCACCGGTCCAGGTGAGGGCCAGGGCGCGGCCGGAGACGGCGTCCTTGACCTGGGTGAGGCGGCCGCCGGCGTAGACGAGGTCCTGGTTGTGGCCGGCGATGTCGGTGATGCGGGTGAGGCGGCCGTCGGCCCCGAAGGTGTGGACCTTGCCCGCGCGGTCGGTGAGCGTCCAGCCGCCGCCGTCCACCTTGCGCAGGTCGGCGGCCATGCCGCCGCCGGGCACGTAGACGTTCTTGTTGGGGTCCCAGCCGAAGCGGGCGCGCGTGCCGTTGGAGGCGGTGAGCAGCACGTTGCCCGGCAGGGTGAGCCAGCTGCTGGACTCGACCTGGACACGCATGTCGAACGGGGTGGACCAGCCGGCGCCGAAGGCGCCGTCGGTGCGCGGGTCGAGGGAGTTGTAGCTGCGGGTGACGGCGAGTTCGGGTCCGACGACGGGCAGGGCGGCGTCGGTGGCGGCGGTGGTGTAGTTGCCGGCGGCGGTGTTGACGCTGCGTCCGGCGTCGGCGGCGGTGCTGTACTGGCTGGGCTGCGGCACGACGGTGCGGATGTACGACGGCGCGGTCCACGGGCTTTCACCGGCTCCGTCACCGGCCTTGGCGTACCAGGCGTACTGCTCGTTCCAGGTCAGCCAGCCGGCCGGGACGACGAAGCGGCCCTGGCGCTTGAGGTACTCGGTCTCCTTGCAGTCCACCTGGGCGTCGCCGCCGACGACCCGGCAGACCTTGAACTTGTAGTCCAGTTCCGGGTACGGCGCCCGGTCGGGGTCGACGCCTTCGGCGGTGAGGGTGGGCTGGAGCTGGTAGACGACCGCGCCCGAGGGCGGGGCGAGGCGGGTGAGGTACGGGGGGACGTTGACGGAGGAGATCCGGATGTTGACGGTCGGCACCCCGGCGTCGGCCCAGAAGTTGCTGACCATGAACTGGTCCATGGTGAACGCGACGGTGTAGTCGGCCTGCGGAAGGGTGCGGATGTGCGCGTCGACCACGGCGCTGCCGCCCGGCGGGACGTCGTTGGGCATGGCCGTCCAGGCGATGTTGCTGCCGTAATCGGTGATGTTGTTGCCCGACCCGTCGAACAGCAGGTACGACATCTTGTAGTTGTTGGTGGGGGTCCAGGTGTCCATGCCGCGGTTCCACACCCGCAGGCGGACGATGCCCTCCTGGGTGGCGGTCACCGGCTGCTGCAGGCCCAGCAGTTCGTAGTCGGCGCCGTAGCGCGACCAGGTGACGTCCAGCGCGGGCTGGCCGCCGTTGTTGTTGACGCTGCCGAACTGCTTCCAGGAATAGTTGTCCCCGGTGTCGGCCTTGATGGCCAGGCCGTAGTTCGGGGTCCAGTGGTGGGTCCAGGAGTTGACCAGGTTGCGGCCGTCGGCGCCGAGGTCGATCGACTCCCATGCCTCCGGGCAGGCCCAGGCGCTGGTGGAGGAGGGCCGCCAGCCGTGGGCGAAGGACGGTGCGGCCAGGGGCGGGCCGGTGGAGGGGCCGGGCAGGCTGCGCGTGGAGCTCGCCGCCCAGTCGGAGGTGATCTGGTGGATGGTCACGGTGCGCGGGGTGCAGCTGTAGGACCATCCGTTGTACAGGGCCAGCCGGGCGCCGAGGATGTTGGCGTTGCTGAGGGAGTCCTCGATGCCGCGGAAGCGGATGAACGAGGCGGCCTGGTGCCGTCCGCCGTCGTTGGTGCCGACCTTGAGGACGGTGTCGCCGGAGAAGTCCTGGTTGTACGGGGAGTAGGCGTAGGTGCTCTCGTTGGCCAGGACGCGGGAGACCGTCGGGTCGACCTTGACCGGGTAGACGCGCTCGGAGGCGTGCAGCCACGCCTCGTCGAGCTTGACCTTGAGGGCCTGGCCGCCGCCCGGCAGCTGGACGAGTTCGTAGGCGACGCCGCCGGAGATCACGCCTTCCTCGGTGTTGGGCGCGAAGTTGGAGTCCTGCATCCAGCCGGCGGGCATGCGGCCGAGCAGGGTTCCGGCGGGGTTGGTGAAGTGGACCGAGCCGTCGGCGTCGAGGGAGGCGCTCGCGCCCTGCAGGCGCAGCGGGAAGACCCACTCGGTGGGCGCGGTGGCGTCCTTGAGGACCAGGGTCTCCTTGAAGGAGGAACCTCCGGCGAGGATCGTCAGGTCGGCGCGCGGGCGGGCGTCAGGGTAGGTGATGGCACTGCCCTGCGCGGCACCCTGGGCGGCGGTTGCGCCCTGGAGGCTGTAGCCGATGGAGACGCCGTCGGCGAGCTGGAGCTGGACCAGGGGGTCCGCGTCGGCGGTGAGGCCGAGCTTGAGCTGCTGCTCGGTGGACGTCGTGGTCCAGGAGTTCTGGACGGGCGCGGCACGGCCCCCGCTGGCGGTGCCGCCGGGTATCAAAGTCGTGTCGATCGCGGACCAGGAGCCGTCGGAGCGGCGGAAGTTGACCGGCTCCGGGTAGCTGCGAGTGGTGAAGGTCCCGTCGGTGTTCTGGTACGTGCGCTGCTGCGCGGCGCGCTTCTCCGGAAGTTCCTTGCTGGTGACCGGGTCGAAGCTCTTCGCCGGGTCCACCTTGCTGACGGGCAGCGCGGCGGGCTTGCCCGCGGGCTTGGCCTCGGTGGCGGGCAGTTGCACGGGCTGGGGCTTGAGGTCCTGGGCCGGAACCGTGGTGCCGGTCCTGTCCTCGGGGAGTTCGCCGGGGGCGGGCGCCGCGCCCTGGCGCCCGGAGCCGTCCTTCGCCTTGGTGGCGCCGGCGGGCGCGTCGTGGCCGCGCCCCTCGGCGCTGCCCTGGTGCTGCTTCGGGCGCGGTCCGGGGTCGGCGGGTGCGCCGTCGGCGGTGCGTCGCACCACGGATTCGGCGAAGGCCGACCCTTCGACCGTTCCGAGGGCGACCAGGGTCATGGCCAGCAGGGCCGCCAGGGGACGACGTAGCACTTCGGGAACCTCACAGATCGGTCAAGGCGCGGCAAACCACGGGAAGTTCGGATGCCACGTGCAGGAACGACCGTAGGGCGAGAGTTCCCCTATCGATATTCTTTTCGAGAAGAGGAGACGCGTTCAGGAAGTCAGGAGACGCCGTGCCTATTCGGCCGTGACCCGCACCGCCTCCTCCCCGAGCCCGAGTTGCGCCCGACGACGGTGTTCGCGCGGCGTGAGGCCGTACGCCGCCCTGAAGACACGTCCGAACTCGGAGGCACTGGGCATGCCGCAGCGGGCGCCGATGGCACGGATCGGCAGGGCGATCAGGGCCGGGTCGGCGAGTTCGCGCTCGGCCCTCACCAGCCGCTGACGGCGGATGAAGGCGGCCACGGTCTCCCCCTCGAAGTGCCGGGCGAAGAGGCGGTGCAGGTGGCTGACGGAGATGTGATGGGCGGCTGCGACCACGGACGGGGACAGCCCGGGATCGTGAAGAGCGCCCCGGATGAACGCCCTGATGCTCTCCGTCCGCACGCTCGGCCGGTGCTCCTGCTGCAGCTCGCCCTCGGCATCGAGCTCGCCGGAGATCCAGACGGACACCAGCTCGACCACGACCGCGCCGAGACGGGATGCCTCTCCGCGCTGCAGGACGGCAGCCTGACGGTCCAGGTTGATGACGAACTCCGCCAGCAGCGCCCCCGCCCCTTCCCGACCGGGCAACCGTCGGCCCAGCAGGCCGCGCAGCCCATGCGGGGGCACCGACAGCAGAGACGCGGGGAGGTCGATGCCCACGCCGCCTCCCGGAGGAGAGCCCACGCCCGAGGTCGGACGGCCGGACGTCCCCTCCTCGTACGGGTGCTGGCTCTCGATGAGGCAGAGGTCCCAAGCGTCGAACGTCTCGACGTGACCACGGGCGTTCCTGAGCACCTGTCCTCCGGAGGAGGGCAGCAGGGTCAGGCGGTACCACCCCTCGTCCGCCCTCCGGATCATCCCCTCGGTCCGTCCGTGCCGCACCGACGGAAACGATGTTCTCAGCAGGACCACCGGCCCCAGCCCGAGGCGCTGCACCTGCGCCCCGGCCTCGTCCGCATGCACATTCGTCAGATCGCGGCCCCGGGTCCACGCGACCGCCTCGCGCCGCCGCTGGACACGGTCGTCCGCAGACGATCCGCCACTGTGAACCGCAGTCTTCACGTCCGCGAACATCCCCGCCCTCGACATATTTCATCCACCGGCTCGACACAGTCTTCTCGCCGACATCATCGGGGACTCCCGCGCCACAGCCAAGTGGCTTCGGGAGGACGTCGAGGGCGTCGAGGATCTTTCTCGGAGCGAGTCGGGCCTGGTCAGGCGGCGAGGCAGACCGTTGCAGCGGCGAGGGCGGCGCCGACCGCGAAGCCGGTGGCGAGGAACCGTCGAGGGAGGAACGTCAAGGTTCAGGCGTGCCGGCGGAGCCGCGTGCGTACCGGTTGAAGTCGAAGTGGCGCACTGTTGGTCAGAGTGCCTCGAGGCGGTGGACGATCTCTTCGCAGAGTTCGTGGGTGCGCAGGGCGTCGTGGGCGTCGAGGGTCTTGCCGGTGCGGGCGGCGTCGAGGAAGGAGTGGACGCACTGTTCGATGCCGCGCTGGCGGGCGACGGGGACCCAGTCGCCGCGGCGGCGGACGGTGGGCTGGCCGCGGTGGTCGATGACCTCGGCGAGGTTGTGGACCTCGCGCTTGGAGTCGGCGCCGGAGACCTGGAGGACCTCCTCGGTGGAGCCGGAGAGGCGGTTCATGATGCCGAGGGCGGTGAAGCCGTCGCCGCCGAGGGTGAGGACCAGGTGTTCCACGAGGCCCTCGCGGACCCGGGCGCGGACGTCGATGTGGTCGATCTCGCCGGGGGCGAGGAAGCGGAGGGTGTCGACGACGTGGATGAAGTCGTCGAAGACGAGGGTGCGGGCGGCCTCGGGGAGGCCTTCGCGGTTCTTCTGCAGGACGATCAGGTCGCGCGGGCGCTCCAGGGCCTGGGCGTAGCCGGGGGCGTGGCGGCGGTTGAAGCCGACCATGAGGGAGCGGCCGGTGCGGTCGGCGAGGTCGACCAGTTTCCGGGAGCCCTCGAGGGTGTAGGCGAGGGGCTTGTCGACGTACACGTCGACGCCGGCGCCGAGGAGTTGCTCGACGATCGGGACGTGCTGGTCGGTGGAGGCGTGGACGAAGGCGGCGCGGATGCCGCCGTCGATCAGCTCGGCCAGGTCGGTGAACCGCCGCTCGGGGCCGACGCGGTGGGTGTCCGCGATGCGGGCGAGCTTGGCCGCGTCGCGGGTCATCAGGTGCAGGTCGATGCCCGGCACGGCGCCGAGGACGGGCAGGTACGCCTTCTGCGCGATGTCCCCGAGGCCGATGACGCCGATCGGGAGCGGGGCGTCGTGGGCGGTGGCGGTGGGGCGCATGAGGTCTCCGTACGTCGCGCGGGCCGGGCCCCGCCCACCCTATGCGGAATGACTCAGGCTGCCAGGAGGGACTCCGCGATGCTGCGGGCGCGCCAGGCGGCCTCGGGGGTGCCCTCGCGCAGGGCGGTGACGATGGCGCCGTCCATGAGGAGCGCGAACTGCCGTGCCCTGACGTCGGGTTCGGGGACCTCGGCGTCGCGCATGAGCTGTTCGACGAGGTCGACGACGCGGACCTTGTGCAGGGCGGCCATCTGGCGGGCCGGGCTGGCGCGGTCGGCGATCTCGGTCATGGTGGTGATGGCGACGCAGCCGCGGTAGTCGGGGGCGGCGAAGCGTTCGGCGAGGGCGTCGAAGACGTTGAGCGGGTGGCCGCCGTGCGCGGCGACGCGTTCGGTGAGCCAGGCCCGCCAGCGGGCGTCGCGGGCTTCGAGGACGGCCGTGACCAGGGCCTCCTTGGAGGCGAAGTGCCGGTAGAAGGAGGCCCGGCCCACCCCGGACTCGGAGAGGATGCGCTCGACGCCCACCGCGTGAATCCCGTAGGCGTAGAAGAGGGATTCGGCCGTGGCCAGCAGGCGCGCCCGTGCGTTGACTGCCATGGGGACGATCCTATCCGCCCTTGACGCCAAACGGCACCGATCGGTACCGTCCTCTCAGTCGGAACCGATCGGTACCGTTTCGCGAAGACAGGAACGCCGAGACGGACGATCACCCCATGATCCAGCGGCTGCACGGCCGCCCTTGTCGGGACGCCCCGCCGAGCACCACGGCGGCGCCGCCCGGTTCGGGACGCCGAGCAGCCGCAGGCTTTTCTAGACCCCGGCTTTTCTAGACCCCGGCCGCCGCCGCGTCCGCGAGGGCGTCGAGCACCGGCCGGATCAGCGGGTGCCCGTCGGCCCCCGCCCGGACGGCGGCGAAGACGCGCCGGGTGGCAAGGTCGCTGTCCAGCGGGCGCACGGCCACCCGGGCGAGGTCGACGCCGCGCAGCGCCGAGCCCGGGACGAGCGCCACGCCCGCGCCCGCCGAGGCGAGGGCGACGACGGCGCGGAAGTCGTCGGAGGAGTGCAGCAGTCGGGGCTGGAACCCGGCGTGCTCGCAGGCGAGCAGGACCACGTCGTGGCAGGGGTTGCCGGGGTAGGGGCCGATCCAGGGCTCGTCCGCGAGGGCGGCGACGGCCAGCGGGCCGGTCTCGGCGGCGAGGCGGTGGTCCAGCGGCAGGACGGCCTCGAAGGGCTCGGCGTACAGCGGCACCCTGGTGAGCCGGGAGTCGTCGGCGCGCGGCGCGCCCCGGTACTCGACGGCCACCGCGAGGTCGGCGCGCCCGTCCAGGACCATCGGCAGGCTGGCGTCCCCCTCGGCGTCCTGCACCTTGAGCCGCACCCCCGGCGCCCGCTCGGCGAGCAGGCCGATGGCGGGGGCGAGGACGTGCGAGATGCCGGTGGCGAAGGAGGCGACGGTGACCTCCCCCGCCGCTCCCCCGCTGTACGCGGCGAGGTCGGCCTCGGCGCGCTCCAGCTGGGCGAGCACCGCGTCGGCGTGGCCGAGCAGGATCTCGCCGGCGGCGGTCAGCCGCACGCCGCGGCCCTCGCGGGCAAGCAGGTGGTGCCCGGTCTCCTGTTCGAGGGCGGCCAGCTGCTGGGAGACGGCGGAGGGGGTCAGGTAGAGCGCGGCCGCCGCGGCGGTCACCGTGCGGTGGTCCGCCACGGCCCGCAGGGTCCGCAGCCGTCGTGCGTCGATCACCTTTGATCTCCCGGGGTGCCCAGGCATTCGCGGCGGAGTGGGCTTCGGAGGTCTGGGCAGGGGCCGTTGTCAGTGGCTCCCGTTAGGTGCACCGCGCGTTCCCGTCCTCCCAGCTCTGCTCGCAGTGCGGGCACCGCGACGGCCCCAAGCCCCTCACGGTCCGCGCGTGGGCCTGCGGGGCGTGCGGTGTGCTCCATGACCGTGACCTCAACGCTGCTCGCACCATCCTGGCCGCCGGGCAGGCGGACAGGCTAAACGCCCCCGGAGGGCCGGTCAGACCCGGCGTGGCAATCCCACGCCGGGCACGGCCCGATGAACGGGGAACCCACCTCGGCGACCTGCGATCCACGGGAGTCCGTGCCGCAGGCGCGGGAGGAATCCCCATCCCTTAGGACGGGGAGGATGTCAAAGGTCAATTCTGCCAGCACGGCACGGGCGGCGGAGCTCTCCCGGCACAGCGCCCGGGTTCATCCACGCCGGTGACGTATGTCCGGACTGGATCCTTCGACTCCGTCGCCGCCGACGACCTCGTCGACGTGTTCGCCGAGCGTCCGACCCGCCGGAAACCGCGAACGGGGGTGGGACGACGGGCGGGCCGTCGTCCCACCCCCGAAGCGGGAGGGTGGGGCAGTTGGTCTTGGGGGGCCGTGCGGCGCGGGTATCGATGCGCCGCGCCGCACGGCGGTCATGAGCCCGTGGGAGCGGTCCGGTTCCGAGCGGACCGCGCCCACGGGCGGCTCAGGGGGTTACGCCTCGACGGCGTCGAGAGCGTCGCGGGCGTCGCGGGCGTCGATGAAGGCCGCGACGGCGCGCTCGACGTCCTCGGTGGAGTGGGCCGCCGACAGCTGAACCCGGATGCGGGCCTGGCCGTGCGGCACCACCGGGTAGGAGAACCCGATCACGTACACGCCGCGCTCCAGCAGCAGCTCGGCGAGCTTCCCGGCCTTGGCCGCGTCGCCGATCATCACCGGGGCGATCGGGTGGTCGCCGGGCAGGATCTCGAACCCGGCCTCGGTCATCTTCGTGCGGAACAGCGCCGTGTTGGCCGCCAGCTTCTCGCGCAGCTCGTTGGAGTTCTCGACCAGGTCGAGCACCTTGAGCGAGGCCGCCGCGATGACCGGGGCGAGGGAGTTGGAGAACAGGTACGGGCGGGAGCGCTGGCGCAGCAGGGCGACGATCTCGCGGCGGGCCGCGACGTAGCCGCCGGAGGCGCCGCCGAGCGCCTTGCCGAGGGTGCCGGTGATGATGTCGACCCGGTCCATGACGCCGTGCAGCTCGGGGGTGCCCCGGCCGCCCGCGCCGACGAAGCCGACGGCGTGGGAGTCGTCGACCATGACCATCGCGTCGTAGCGGTCGGCGAGGTCGCAGATCTCGCGCAGCGGGGCGACGTAGCCGTCCATGGAGAACACGCCGTCGGTGACGATCAGGCGGCGGCGGGCGTCCTGGGTGTCCTGGAGCTGCTTCTCCAGGTCGGCCATGTCGCGGTTGGCGTAGCGGTGGCGGCGGGCCTTGCTGAGGCGGATGCCGTCGATGATGCTCGCGTGGTTGAGGGCGTCGGAGATGACGGCGTCCTCGGCGCCGAGCAGGGTCTCGAAGACGCCGCCGTTGGCGTCGAAGCACGAGGAGTAGAGGATGGTGTCCTCCTGGCCGAGGAAGGCCGAGAGGCGCTCCTCCAGCTCCTTGTGCACGTCCTGGGTGCCGCAGATGAAGCGGACGGAGGCCATGCCGTAGCCCCAGCGGTCGAGGGCGTCCTTGGCGGCGTCCAGCACCTCCTGGTTGTCGGCGAGGCCCAGGTAGTTGTTGGCGCAGAAGTTGAGCACCTCGCCGGGCTTCCCGCCGCCGGTGACGGTGACGGCGGCGCTCTGCGGGCTGCCGATCACCCGCTCGGGCTTGAACAGGCCGGCCTCGCGGATCTCGTCGAGGGTGGCGGCGACGTCGGCGCGGACGTTGTCGAACACGGATGACTCCTAGGTGATCGGCGGGGTGGCTCAGGCGGTCCAGTCGAGGATGATCTTGCCGCAGTTACCGCCGGCGGCGTCGGCGAAGGCGTCCTCGAAGTCGTCCGCGGCGTAGCGGCCGGTGATCACCGGGCTGAGGTCCAGGCCGCCCTCCAGGAGGACGGACATCGCGTACCAGGTCTCGAACATCTCGCGGCCGTAGATGCCCTTGATGGTGATCATCGAGGTGACGATGCGCGCCCAGTCGACCGGGAAGTCGTCGGCGGGCAGGCCCAGCATGGCGATCTTCCCGCCGTGGGTCATGTTGGCGATCATCGACTGCATCGCCTCGGGGCGGCCGGACATCTCCAGGCCGACGTCGAAGCCCTCGCGCAGGCCCAGCTTCTGCTGGCCCTCCTCGATGGTGTGCTCGGAGACGTCCAGCGCCAGCGTGACGCCGACCCGGCGGGCCAGGTCGAGGCGGTACGGGGAGACGTCGGTGATCATCACGTTGCGGGCGCCGGCGTGCTTGGCGACGGCGGCGGCCATGATGCCGATCGGGCCGGCA
Source organism: Kitasatospora sp. NPDC051170 (assembly GCF_044455705.1). Classification (NCBI taxonomy): domain Bacteria; kingdom Bacillati; phylum Actinomycetota; class Actinomycetes; order Kitasatosporales; family Streptomycetaceae; genus Kitasatospora; species Kitasatospora sp. NPDC051170. Next base: position 140,609 of record NZ_JBITFA010000007.1, read on the forward strand.
CCGGTGACCAGCACATCCTCGCCGACCAGCGGGAAGGACAGCGCGGTGTGCACGGCGTTGCCGAAGGGGTCGAAGATCGCGGCCACGTCCAGGTCGACGGGCACCCGGTGGACCCAGACGTTGGAGGCGGGCAGGGCCACGTACTCGGCGAAGGCGCCGTCGCGGTTGACGCCCAGGCCGATGGTGTTGCGGCACAGGTGGCGGCGGCCGGCCAGGCAGTTGCGGCACTTGCCGCAGACCAGGTGGCCCTCGCCGGAGACCAGGTCGCCCACCGCGACGTCCGCCACGGCGGCGCCGATCTCGGCGACCTCGCCGACGAACTCGTGGCCGATGGTCATCGGCGTCCTGATCGTCTGCTGCGCCCAGCCGTCCCACTTGCGGATGTGCAGGTCGGTGCCGCAGATGCCCGTCCGCAGCACCTTGATCAGCACCTCGTTGGGGCCGATCTCGGGCTTGGGGACGTCGATCATCCAGAGACCGGGCTCGGCCTTCTGCTTGACGAGTGCCTTCACGGGCCACGGCTCCTGACGTGCGGATCTGGTACGGCTTCGGGAGGAAATCTGCCTGGTGGGAGGGGGTGCGGTCCATCGAGGAATTCTTAAGGACGGTCACAGCAGAGCTGAACGATCGTGCCCGAGCCCGCCCAGAAGGCGTCCGCGGCGTGCCGGTGCTCACCCGTCCGGCGGAGCGCGCCGGTTCCGTTGCGACACCAACCACCGGCCACTCGCCGATACTTGACACGGGCTCTTCCCCCGGCCGCCACCCGGATCGGGCCGGTCGGCTGACGGCCGCCCCGTTCGGATCATCCGACGGTCGACCCGCGCGCGGCCGGGCGGAGGCGGTGCTTACGGTGGCGACGCTCCCCCGAGGCCCCGTGGAGCCGTCCTTCGCGCTCCGGGGCCCTGAGCCGCAGAGAGGCGCTCCCCACCCATGACCACCCAGACCCGCCGGCCCCACCCGGCCGTCCACCGCTCCGTACGCGCGGCCTCCGCGGCCCTCGCGCTGACGGGCCTGCTCGCCACCGCGGCCTGCTCCGGCTCGTCCAAGCCCACCGAACCCGCCGCGGGCGCCGTCGTCACCGCCGCGCCGGCCGCGCTCAGCCCGTCCGCCCCGGCCCCCTCCGCCTCGGCCCCCTCCTCCGGGGCCGTCATGCCGTTCACGCCCGACGTGACGGCCAGGCTGGACACCGCGATCAAACAGACGATGAGCCAGGTCGGCGTCCCCGGCGTGATCGTCGGCCTCACCACGCCGGACGGCAGCTACCAGCGCTCCTTCGGCGTGGCCGACAAGACCTCGGGCACACCCATGTCGCCCGACCTGTACATGCGCATCGGCAGCGTCACCAAGACCATGACGGCCACCGCCGTCCTGCAACTGGTCGACCAGGGCAAGGTGGGCCTGGACGACCCGATCTCCAAGTACGTCCAGGGCGTGCCCGGCGGCGACAAGATCAGCGTCCGCGACCTCGGCGACATGCGCAGCGGCCTGTACAGCTACACCTTCGACACGGACTTCCAGAAGGCGTTCTTCAGCGACCCCAGCCGGCCCTTCACCCCGGACCAGCTGCTCGCCTACGCGTTCAAGCACCCGGCGAACTTCCCGCCCGGCACCCAGTACGAGTACTCCAACACCAACTTCGTCCTGCTGGGCGTGCTCGTCGAGAAGCTCACCGGCAAGACGCTCAGCGACGTCCTCGGGCAGCAGGTCTTCGCGCCCGCCGGGATGGCCAAGACCAGCCTGCCCGCCGACGCGGCCTTCCCGACCCCGCACGCCCACGGCTACACCAACCAGACGCTCAACGGAGACGTCCAGGACTCGACCGACTGGAACCCCTCCTGGGGCTGGGCGGCCGGCGCGGCCATCTCCACCCTCTCCGACCTGCACACCTGGGCGAAGGTGCTGGCCACCGGGGACCCGCTGATCAAGCCCGCCACCCAGGCGGAGCGGCTGAAGTACCGGGGCGTCGGCACGCCGGACCTCGGCTACGGCTTCGGGATCTTCACCACGCACGGCTGGGTCGGCCACAACGGCTCGCTGCCCGGGTACCAGAGCGTGGTGATGTACCTGCCGGAGGCGAAGGCCAGCATGGTCGTGATGCTCAACACCGACATCTCGCACGAGGGTTCGGAGCCGTCGACGTTCCTGGCGCGGGCGATCACGCAGGTCTTCTCGCCGAACAACGTCTACACGCTGCCCACCCCGCCCTCGGGGGCCGCCTCGCCGTCGGCCTCTTCCTCGGCTTCGGCCTCCGCGGCCTCACCGTCGGCCTCTCCGTCGCTGGGCACGCTGACGCCCGCGCCGTCGGGTTCGGCCAAGCTCTCCGACGAGGAGGAGTCCGACTCCTGAGAAGGTGACGACAGGAGCCCGGACCGGCGTACCGGTTCGGGCTCCTGTCGTCACCTCAGATACCGAGCACCCGCCGCAGGTCGTAGGAGACCGGCTCCTCCAGCTGCGCGTAGGTGCAGCTCTCGGGCGTGCGGTCCGGCCGCCAGCGACGGAACTGCGCGGTGTGCCGGAACCGGGTGCCCTCCATGTGGTCGTACGCGACCTCGACCACCCGCTCCGGGCGCAGCGCGATCCAGGAGAGGTCCTTGCCGCCCGTCCAGCGGCTGACGGCGCCGGGCAGCCGGCCCTCGGCGTGCGCGGACTCCTCCGCCCAGGCGCCCCAGGGGTGCGCCGCGAGGTCGTCCATCCTCAACGGGGCCAGTTCCTCGGCGAGTTCGGCGCGGCGGGCCATGGAGAAGGCGGCGCAGACGCCGACGTGCTGGAGCCGCTGCTCCTCGTCGAAGATGCCCAGCAGCAGGGAGCCGACCACCGGGCCGCTCTTGTGCTCGCGGTAACCGGCGACCACGCAGTCGGCGGTGCGCTCGTGCTTGATCTTGTACATGGTCCGCTCGCCCGGCCGGTACGGCTGGTCCAGCGGCTTGGCGACGATGCCGTCCAGCCCGGCGCCCTCGTACTCGGCGAACCAGGTCTGGGCGACGTCCCGGTCGGTGGAGGCGGGGGCGGTGAACACCGGGTCGCGGGCGTCGCCCAGCGCCTCCTCCAGGGCGGTCCGGCGCAGGGACAGCGGCTCGTCCAGGCAGGACGCGTCGCCGAGGGCCAGCAGGTCGAAGGCGACGAAGGAGGCGGGGGTCTGCTCGGCGAGCAGCCTCACCCGGCTGGCGGCCGGGTGGATGCGCTCCAGCAGTTCCTCGAAGCGCAGCCGCCCGTCCCGGGCGATCACCACCTCGCCGTCCAGCACGCAGCGTTCGGGCAGCTCGCGACGCAGCGCCTCGACCAGTTCGGGGAAGTACCTGGTCAGGGGCTTGCCGGTGCGGCTGCCGAGCTCGATCTCGTCGCCGTCGCGGAAGACGATGGTGCGGAAGCCGTCCCACTTGGCCTCGTACTGCATCCCCGGCGGGATCTTGGCCACCGACTTGGCGAGCATCGGCGCCACCGGTGGCATCACGGGCAGGTCCATGCCCCCGATCCTCGCCCGCATCGCCCCGGGGCGCGCGGTGGGCGCGGCGCGCTTAGCGTGAGACGCATGGGCGCTGCCGTGGAACTGGAAGTCGCCGGGCGGAGCGTCCGGCTGTCGAACCCGGACAAGGTGTACTACCCCGAGCGCGGCTTCACCAAGATGGACGTCGCCCAGTACTACCTGGCGGTCGCGGACGGCGTGCTGCGCGGGCTGCGGGAGCGGCCCACCACGCTGCAGCGCTTCCCGGACGGGGTCGAGGGCGAGTTCTTCTACCAGAAGCGCGCCCCCAAGGGCCTGCCGGAATGGCTGCCCACCGCCCGTATCGCCTTCCCCAGCGGGCGCTTCGCCGACGAGATCTGCCCCACCGAACCGGCCGCCGTCCTGTGGGCCGCCAACCTGGGCTGCCTCACCTTCCACCCCTGGCCGGTGCGCCGCGCCGACACCGACCACGTGGACGAGCTGCGCATCGACCTCGACCCGCAGCCCGGTACGGACTTCCACGACGCGGCCCGCGTGGCCCACGAACTACGGGCGCTGCTCGGCGAGTTCGGGCTTCGCGGCTGGCCGAAGTCCTCCGGCGGGCGGGGCGTGCACGTGTACGTGCCGCTGGTGCCCGAGTGGACGTTCATCGACGGGCGGCACGCGGTGATCGCCCTCGGGCGGGCGCTGGAGCAGCGGATGCCGGGCGCGGTCACCACCGCGTGGTGGAAGGAGGAGCGCGGGGAGCGGATCTTCGTCGACTACAACCAGATGGCCCGCGACCGCACCATCGCCTCCGCCTACTCCCTGCGCGCCCGCCCCCGCGCCACCGCCTCCACCCCGCTGCGCTGGGAGGAGCTGGACGACGCCTCGCCCGAGGACTTCGACCTGCGGACGGTGCCGGCGCGGTTCGCCGAACTCGGCGACCTCAACGCGGAGATGGACGACCACGCCTTCCGGCTGGAGGGGCTGCTGGAGCTGTACGAGAAGCAGGTCCGCGACGAGGGCTTCGGCGAACTCCCGTACCCGCCCGACCACCCCAAGGCGGCGGGCGAGCCCACCCGGGTCCAGCCGAGCCGGGCGCGGCGTTCGACCGATTAGGCTGCGTTCGTCATCGATCGACCTCGATCGATTCTTTCGAGAACATCAAGGGGCGGGCAGAGATGGGCATACGGGGGCTGGCGGAGATCCTGGCGGACGCGGCGGGCGGGGTCTTCCCGCCGCCGGACGGGTCGGTGACGGTGGTGGCGCAGCCCTCGCCGCGTGACGTCGGGGTGCTGGCGTTCGCGGCGCACGCGGTGGTGTTCCTCGACGAGGACCCGGCCTGGGTGGAGGAGACGCTGGCCGCCGTCCCCGGCGACGCGCTGGCCGCGCCGCTGTGTCCGCCGTTCCTGACCGCGCTGGCCGAGCGCACGGGCCTCGTCGTCGGCGCCGTCGACCTGCTCACCTGCGCCGAGCGGCTGCCGGGCGAGCCGGCGCTGCCGCTCACCGAGGTCCTCGACCGGGAGCACCCCCGGGTGCTGCGGGCCCTCGCCTACCGCGAGGACGTACGGGTGTTCACGGCGGACGGCGGCCTCGTCGTCCTCGGCCGGGGTCTCGCCGGCCGCTGGGAGGCCGCCATCGAGGTCGACCCCTACACCCGCGGCCGGGGCCTCGGCCGCGCGCTGGCCACCGCCGCCCGGCACCTGGTGCCGGAGGGCGCCGTCGTGTGGGCGCAGCAGGCCCCGGGCAACGCGCCCAGCGTCCGTGCCTTCCAGGCGGCGGGCTACCGGCCGGTGGGGGCTGAGGTGCTCCTCTCTTCCGAGGGCGCCTGAGCCCGCCGACCGGACGACTACATCCGTAGTGGCACTACTGCAGTAGTGCCACTACGGATGTAGTTCCGCTCCGTCAGTGAGCGACGATCTGCAGGTTGGCGGTCGTGCCGACCGTGCCACCCACGTAGAAGGTGTTGCCGTCGGGGCCCAGGGCCAGGCCCGTCAGGCTCTCCTCGTCCAGGTCACGGGCGCCGTCGGCCGCCACCTGCGCGCCGGTGGCGGTGTCCAGGGCGAGCACCGAGGTGCTGCTCGTGCCGTAGTTGGTGTCGGCGACGTAGAGCCGGGTGCCGTCGGCGCTGACCTGCGGGTTCGCCAGCGAGTCGCCGCTGCCGGCGGCGTGGAAGGTGCGGGTCACGGTGTCGGTGGCCGGGTCGATGACGGTGCTGTTGCCGCTGCCGAGGTCGGCGAGGCCGAACAGGCGCTTGCCGTCCGGGGTGAACGCCAGGCTGTAGTCCAGGTTCGAGGCGGAGCCCTGGACGGTGCCGGCAACGACGGGCGCGGTGGCCGCCTGGGCCACGTGGACCACGCCCTGGCTGCTGCCCACGTACACGTCGCCGGTGCCCGGCCGTGCCGCCGGGGCGCCCACGTAGGGGGCCGGGATCTGCACGGAGGTGGTGAACGCCTGCTGCGCGGTGGCGAAGGCGACGATCCGGCTCTGCCCGTTCTGCCGGTAGGCCGTCGGGCCGCTCTGCGACACGTACAGGGTGGCCCCGTCCGGGCTGAACGCCAGACCGGAGGTCGAGCCCGCGGCCCAGCCCGCCGGACGCGGCTGGTCGGGCAGGGTGAGGGTGGCGCGCAGGGTCAGGGTGGCGGTGTCCACCACGCTGAGCCGCTGCCCGTCCAGGACGTACAGCCGCGAGCCGTCGGCGCTGAGCGCCGGGTGGGTGCCCCACTGCAGGGTGCCCAGCACCAGGCGGCCGGTGACGGCACCGGTCTGGGTGTCCACCGCCTTCACGGTGGAGATGTTGCCGGCCTCGGTCACCGCGACGTACGCCTTGGCGCCGTCGGGGCTGACCACCGGAGCCGCGTTGCGCGCCCCGACGGCGATCGTCGCCTCGGCGCCGGACAGCGGCGCGCCGGCCGAGGCGGTGCCGGTGAAGGCGAGCAGCGCCGCAGCGGCCGCGGCGACCACGGCGGCGGTACGGCGGTGGGTCGTACGGGACATCGGTTTCCCCCTCATCGAGCGCGCGGCGGCGCGGCGCGTCGTCCCCGAACGACAAATCGGGAATCAACTCCCCCACGCGCACCACGCGTTACAGTGCCGGGGGCAGGCTAGCCGATGCAGGCGAAAAACTGATCAACATAAGAGCGATCAATCGGTGACCACCGCCCGACACCCCACCCCCATCCCTCGGGGGCGTTACGACCCTTCGGGTGGGCCCAGGGGCCAGGAGTCGAGGTCGCGGTAGTGGATCGGGCCCGGGCCTCGGCCGGTGTTGCTGCCGCAGAGGTGGAGGCGTTCGGCGCGCCAGGGGCGGCCGTGGAAGCCGTCGAGGGCGGCGGCGGCCTCGGGGACGCTGGCGGGGTCGTCGCGGCGGGCGCGGGCCAGGGTGAGGTGGGGGCGCAGCGGGCGGGTGAGGAAGTCGACGCCGCAGGAGCGGACCAGGGCGCGGACCTCGGTGGCGAGGCGGTGGAGTCCTTCGAGGTCGCCGTCGATGTCCGCCCACAGGAGCCGGTCGTCGAAGTGGCCGCCGCCGCGCAGGCCCAGGTGCAGGGCGGGCTGCTCGGGGGCGAACGCCGCCAGGGCCGTACGGAGTGCCGGTACGGCGGTGGTGGGGAGCTCGCCGAGGAAGGCGAGGGTGATGTGCCAATCCTCGATGCGGTTCCAGCGCAGCCTCGGGTAGCCGTCGTAGGCCGGCTGGAGGGCCCGGGCCAGCTCGTCCTTGGCCTCGTCGGGCGGGGCCAGGGCCACGAAGATCCGACGGGTCGAGGGTTCGGGCTGCTCGTTCACCCGGTCGTCCACCAAGTCGTTCACCAGGCCGTTCGCCGGATCGTTCACCAGGTCGTTCACCAGGGATTTCTAGCACCCGCTCCGGGCGCCCTCCGGCGCGAGCTCGGCGATGGTGCGGACGGCGTCGGCGATCTGGGTGTCCGTGAGGTCCCCCCGGGCGGTCAGGCGCAGGCGGGAGATGCCGTCCGGGACGGACGGGGGGCGGAAGCAGCCGACGGCCAGGCCCGCGCGGCGGCAGTCGGCGGCCCAGGTGACGGCGGCCTCGGGGCCGGGGGCGCGGACGGAGACCACGGCCGCGTCCGGCTCGCAGGCGTGCAGGCCCGCGGCGGTGAGGCGGGCGGCGAGGGTACGGGCGACCTCGCGGGTGCGGTCGGCGCGGTGGGGCTCGGCGCGCAGCAGGCGCAGGGCGGCGAGGGCGGCGCCGGCGGCGGCGGGGGCGAGCCCGGTGTCGAAGATGAAGGTGCGCGCGGTCTCGGTGAGGTGGCGGATCACCCGGCGCGGGCCGAGGACGGCCCCGCCCTGGGAGCCGAGCGACTTGGAGAGGGTGACGGTGGCGACGGTGTCCGGCTCCCCGGCCAGCCCGGCCGCCGCGAGGGCGCCGGTGCCGCCGGGGCCGAGGACGCCCAGCCCGTGGGCGTCGTCGACGAGCAGCGCGGCGCCGTGCGCGCGGGCGGCGGCGGAGAGGGCGCGCAGCGGGGCCGCGTCGCCGTCCACGGAGAAGACGGAGTCGCTGACGACCAGGGCCCGCCGCTGCGCCCGTCCGGCGAGGACCTCGCGGACGGCGTCCGGGGCGCTGTGCGGGGCGCGGTGGACGTCGGCGCGGGAGAGGCGGCAGCCGTCGATGAGGGAGGCGTGGTTGTAGGCGTCGGAGACGATCAGCGTGTCCGGGTCGGTGAGCGCGGTCAGCGCCGCCAGGTTGGCGGTGTACCCGGAGGAGAAGACGAGCGCGGCCTCCACCCCGCAGAACCCGGCGAGTTCCTCCTCGAGTTCGGTGTGCAGCGCCGTCGTCCCGGTGACCAGCCGCGAGCCGGTCGAGCCGCCGCCCCACCGCAGCGCGGCCTCGGCGGCGGCCTGGGTGACGGCCGGGTGCCTGGTCAGCCCCAGGTAGTCGTTCCCGGCGAGGTCGAGCAGCCCGTCCTCGGCCTCGCGGCTGCGCAGGGTGCGGGTCAGCCCGGCCTCGGCCCGCAGTTCGGCGGTCTCGTCGAGCCAGTCGAAGACCTGGGCGGGGGCGGTGGGGGTCTCGTACGCCAGGGGGTGCACCATGTCCGGCACTCTGGCACGGGCCGCGAGAGCGGGGCAATGTGCGGCTCCGCACAACCGGGCGGGCCCTTCCTGTCACCGGGCCGCAGCGCTTTCGCTAGGGTGCATGCGGACGATCATCGGGGGGACGGGTACACATGACGGAACGTACGACGGACAAGGCGGAGCCGATCCCGAGGCTGCCCTCGTGGTGGCGGCGGCCGCGGGCCTGGGTGTCGGCCGGCCTCGCGCTGGCCCTGGCCGGGGGTTTCGCGCTCTGGTCCTGGGCGCCCTGGCGCACGCTGGAGCTCCCGCAGAGCGCCTGCTGGTCCGCCCTGTCCCAGGAGGACCTGAAGCCGCTCGCCGCGAAGCACGGCAAGGCGACGGCGGTCGGGGCGCCCCGCATCCAGACGCCGACCACGCCGACGGAGGCGTCGGTCCGCGACACCCTCTGCGTCGTGCAGTGGGAGCCGGCCGGGGGCGGCGATCGCCGCGACCTCCTCTCGGTGGAGGTCGCTCCCGCCTGGAACGGCGTCCCGAAGAGCAGCTTCAGCGATCCCCTCGTCCCGCTGGACTTCGGCCCCGGGGCGGAGGGCCTGCTGTCGGAGAGGGTCGGCCGCGCGATCGAGCTGTACATCCGCTGCGACTTCGCCGTCCCGCCCACTCCTCGCCCCGCCCCCGACCCCAAACCCGCGCTCTACGTCGAGGTCAGCGTCCACGGCGACACGATCGAGGGCGCCTCCAGGGCCCGGGCGCGCCAGGCGTACGCCGACGTCGCCCTGAAGGTCGGCCGGGTCGCCGCCGCCGAGTACGAGTGCACCAACCAGGTGCAGCTGCCCGCGGCCGCCCCCACCGTCCCGCCCGCGAAGGAGACGGCGAATGGCTGAGCGCCCGCGCCGCCGCCGCGCCCTGGCGATCGCCCTCGGTGCGGCCGTACTCGCCGGTGCCGGCGGCGGCCTCTGGTACTGGAACCTGCCGCCCACCGGCATCGAGACGCCGCAGAGCGCCTGTTGGGGCGTCCTGACGCAGGAGGACCTCAGGGCCGTGACCGACGAGGGCTACCGCTCGACCGGGTCACAGAACGGTTCGCCGACCGACCGGGCGAACACGGGGGCCTTCTGCAACGTGTCCGAGCAGGACCTGGACGGCGACACCAGGGGCCGGGCGCGCGGACTGCTCGGCATCAACGCGCTGCGGGAGGACGAGTACGGCCAGAAGATGAAGACCGAGGCGGAGTCCGGCGGCTGGGCCCCGATCCGCCCGGTCTCCCTGGACTTCGGCCCGGCCGCCCAGGGCTGGTACTTCACCAACGGCACGGTGCAGCTGATGCTGCGCTGCGACGAGCCTCCGCCCGCCGTCGCCTCCTCGCTCCCGCCCCGGCCGTACATCAAGATCACGGTCTACGGCAGCCAGTGGACCGACCGCACCCCGCTCACCCGCCTGCACCAGATCCGCGCCGACGCCGCCTTCCGCGTCGCCCAGGTGCTGGTGCGCGACCAGGGGTGCACCAACGACCCCCAGCTCGCGGCACGGGCCCCCGCCGTCCCCTCCTGACCCGCCCGCGCCGCCCCGGCACAGCCCCGGGCTTTGCCGGGGGCGGCGGCGAGCAGGCAAGATAGCCCGGTGACCCTCCTTGACCTGATGCCGAAGCCCGCCACGCCCGACGCGCTGTACGAGACGTTCGCCGCCTGGGTGGAGGAGCGGGGGATCTCGCTGTACCCGGCGCAGGAGGAGGCGCTGATCGAGCTGGTGTCCGGGAACAACGTGATCCTGGCGACGCCGACCGGCTCGGGCAAGTCCCTGGTGGCGGCGGGCGCGCACTTCGCGGCGCTCGCGGAGGGGCAGCGCACGTTCTACACGGCGCCGATCAAGGCCCTGGTCTCGGAGAAGTTCTTCGACCTGGTGAAGATGTTCGGCACCGAGCAGGTCGGCATGATGACGGGCGACGCCAGCGTCAACCCGACCGCGCCGATCATCTGCTGCACGGCCGAGGTGCTCGCCCAGATCGCGCTGCGCGACGGCGCCCGGGCGGACATCGGCCAGGTCGTCATGGACGAGTTCCACTTCTACGCGGAGCCGGACCGCGGCTGGGCCTGGCAGATCCCGCTGCTGGAGCTGCCGCAGGCGCAGTTCCTGCTGATGTCGGCCACGCTGGGCGACGTCCGCCGCTTCGAGGAGGACCTGACCCGCCGTACGGGCCGTCCGACCACGGTGGTGCGCAACGCGACCCGCCCGGTGCCGCTGTTCTACGAGTACCGCCGCACCCCCATGCACGACACGCTGGAGGAGCTGCTGCAGTCCGGCCAGGCGCCGGTCTACGTCGTGCACTTCACGCAGAAGGAGGCGGTGGAGCGCGCCCAGTCGCTGATGAGCATCAACATGTGCTCGAAGGCGGAGAAGGACGCGATCGCCGCCCTGATCGGCGGCTTCCGCTTCACCACCAAGTTCGGTCGCAACCTGTCGCGTTTCGTGCGCCACGGCATCGGCGTGCACCACGCGGGCATGCTGCCCAAGTACCGCCGCCTCGTCGAACGCCTCGCCCAGGCGGGCCTGTTGAAGGTGATCTGCGGGACGGACACCCTCGGCGTGGGCGTCAACGTGCCGATCCGCACGGTGCTGTTCACCGCCCTGTCCAAGTACGACGGGCAGCGCGTGCGCATCCTGCGCGCCCGCGAGTTCCACCAGATCGCCGGACGCGCCGGCCGGGCCGGCTTCGACACCGTCGGCCAGGTCGTCGCGCAGGCGCCGGAGCACGTGATCGAGAACGACAAGGCGATCGCCAAGGCCGGGGACGACCCGAAGAAGAAGCGCAAGGTGGTGCGCAAGAAGGCCCCGGAGGGCTTCGTCGGCTGGACGGAGGAGACCTTCGACAAGCTGATCGGCGCCGACCCGGAGCCGCTGGTCTCCCGCTTCAAGGTCAGCCACGCGATGCTGCTGTCGGTGATCGGCCGCCCGGGCAACGCCTTCGAGGCGATGCGCAAGCTGCTGACCGACAACCACGAGGACAGGGCCGCCCAACGCCGCCACATCCGCACCGCGATCGCCATCTACCGCTCCCTGCTGGAGGGCGGCGTCGTCGAGCGCCTGCCCGAGCCGGACTCCGAGGGCCGCATCGTGCGCCTGACCCTCGACCTCCAGGAGAACTTCGCGCTCAACCAGCCGCTGTCCACCTTCGCGCTGGCCTCCTTCGAACTGCTCGACCCGACCTCCCCCACGTACGCGCTGGACGTCATCTCCGTCGTCGAGGCGACCCTGGACGACCCGCGCCAGATCCTCGCCGCCCAGCAGAACAAGGCGCGCGGCGAGGCCGTCGCCGAGATGAAGCGCGACGGCATCGAGTACGAGGAGCGCATGGAGCGCCTCCAGGACGTCACGTACGACAAGCCGCTGGAGGAGCTGCTCACCCACGCGTACGAGGTGTACCGCCGGGCGCACCCGTGGATCGGCGACCACGAGCTCCGCCCGAAGTCCGTCGTGCGGGACCTGTACGAGCGGGCGATGACCTTCTCGGACTACGTCGGCTTCTACGAGCTGGCGCGCACCGAGGGCATCGTCCTGCGCTACCTGGCGGGCGCGTTCAAGGCGCTGGAGCAGACCGTCCCCGAGGACGTGAAGACCGACGAGCTCAAGGACGTCATCGCCTGGCTCGGCGAGCTGGTGCGCCAGGTCGACTCCAGCCTGCTGGACGAGTGGGAGCAGCTGGCCAACCCGACCGAGGCCGCCACGGCCGAGGTCACCCTGGAGGACAAGGCGGCGCCGGTCACGGCGAACGCGCGGGCCTTCCGGGTGCTGGTGCGCAACGAGATGTTCCGCCGCGTGGAGCTGTGCGCGCTGGAGCACTGGGACGAACTCGGCACGCTGGACGGCGAGTACGGCTGGGACGCGGACCGCTGGGCGGACGCGATGGACGGCTACTGGGACGAGTACGACGACCTGGGCACCGGCCCGAACGCGCGCGGCCCGAAGATGCTGATCATCGAGGAGGAGGACTCCGCCTGGAAGGTCCGCCAGATCTTCGACGACCCGGAGGGCGACCACGACTGGGGCATCAGCGCCGAGGTCGACCTGTACGGCTCGGACGAGGAGGGCCGGGCCGTGGTGCGGGTCACGGCGGTGGACCGGCTCGGGGGCTGACACCGACCGGCGAGGGGGACGACCCCGACCGCTGCGGGGGCCGACCCCAACGACTGAGGGGCCCAACGGTGTTGGGCCCCTTCGCCGTTGCTACATCCAGACGAACTGCGCCCCGGCCGCGTAGGACAGCGCCCGGTTCGCCTCCTCCAGGGACTGCTCCGCGCTCGGCCCGGAGGCGGCCGGCGTCGGCGCGCCGGAGACGCCCGGCGTGGGCATGGCGAGGGCACCGCCGAGGCGCGAGCTGGTGACCGTCACGTAGTGGCCGACCGCCTCCACCCGCGAAGCCTCGCTGCCGCCGCCCTTCGCGGCGGACCCGCTCGGCGCCGGTGCGGGCAGGGCGTCCTGGAGGATGAAGGTCAGCGCGCCGGGCTTGCCGCGCAGCGTCTCGGCGGCCTTGGCGGCCGCGCCCTGGTCGCCGAAGCGCAGCAGGGTGACGGTGCTCAGCACCGGCCGGTCCTGCCCGCTGAAGCTGACGCTCAGGTACGCCTGGCAGCCGCTGTCCTTGAACAGCTCCTGCGTACGGTCCTGGAGCGCCTCGGCGCAGTTCTCGCCCTGCCGGGCGCCGCCGCGCTTGGCCTTGTAGCCGGCCACCTCGACGATCCGCTGGGCGGGGAAGAAGTTGTCGACGTTCAGGCCCTCGGGGTCGGTGCTGGGCGGCGCCGCGCCGACGACGGGCGGCGTCTTGGTCGCGTCCTTCTGGGACGGCCCCAGGCCGGGTATGTAGTCACCGGGCATCGGGCGGGTGATGATCCAGCCGCCGGCGGCGACCACGCCGAGCACCACGACCCAGCCGAGGGCCTTGCGAGGCGTCAGCCGCCCGCCGATCCCGGCCAGCCCCGCGAGTCCGGCCCCCCGGCCGGTCCGCCGCTCAACCGTTTCTCCGCCGTCTCCCTGAGTCGGGGTGCGCTCCCCCTGCGTGGTCATGGCGCAGATTCTAAGCAACGGCCGTGTGGCGAGGACCACGGGGTCGGTCGTTGTGGATCACCTGCGGGAGCGCTAACGTCCCCCCTCGGCTAAGCCGGGTGTCCGTCCCCCGTCAAGCCCGTGACCAGCGACGACGCCGTGAGGTTCGACACTGTGGCAAGTGGCACATCCTTCCACGGATCTTCTGGCGGGTTTCCTCTGGCGAAGCTCGATCGCCACGGGGCAGGATCAGGCGCATGGATCTGCTCTCTACCCTCACCGACAAGGGCCTGCGCGGCGAAGTCCCGACCCGCGAGGAGGCGCTGGCCGTCCTCGCCACCACGGACGACGAACTGCTGGACGTCGTCGCCGCGGCGGGCAAGGTCCGCCGCCGCTGGTTCGGCCGCCGGGTGAAGCTCAACTACCTGGTGAACCTCAAGAGCGGGCTCTGTCCCGAGGACTGCTCGTACTGCTCGCAGCGGCTGGGCTCGAAGGCCGAGATCCTCAAGTACACCTGGCTCAAGCCCGACCAGGCCGCCGAGGCGGCGAAGGCCGGAGTCGCGGGCGGCGCCAAGCGCGTCTGCCTGGTCGCCAGCGGGCGCGGCCCGACGGACCGCGACATCGACCGCGTCACCGACACCATGGCCGCCATCCGCGAGGCCGACCCCGCGGTCGAGCTGTGCGTCTGCCTGGGCCTGCTCTCCGACAACCAGGCCGAGCGCCTGAAGGCGGCCGGCGCCGACGCGTACAACCACAACCTCAACACCTCCGAAGCCACCTACGGCGACATCACCACCACCCACACCTACGCGGACCGGGTGGACACCGTGCAGAAGGCCCACGGCGCGGGCCTGTCCGCCTGCTCCGGCCTCATCGCCGGCATGGGCGAGAGCGACGAGGACCTCGTCGACGTGGTCTTCGCCCTGCGCGAGCTCGGCTCGGACTCCGTCCCCGTCAACTTCCTCATCCCCTTCGAGGGCACGCCCCTCGCCCAGGAGTGGCACCTCAGCCCGCAGCGCTGCCTGCGCATCCTGGCGATGGTCCGCTTCGTCAACCCGGACACCGAGGTGCGCATCGCGGGCGGCCGTGAGCTGCACCTGCGTACGATGCAGCCGCTCGGGCTGCACATCGCCAACTCGATCTTCCTGGGCGACTACCTGACCAGCGAGGGCCAGGCCGGGCACGCGGACCTGGACATGATCCGCGACGCCGGGTTCGAGGTCGAGGGCGCGGGCGAGGCCACCCTGCCGCGCCACCGCTCGGACGTGGCCGCCGCCTCCACCTCCGGGTGCGGCAGCGCGGCCTCCGCCTGTGGCAGCGGCGGCGGGTGCGGTCCCTGCGGCGGGCACGCGTCCCCGGACGACGCCTCCTCCGAGTCCCACAGCGACCAGGTGAAGGTCCGCCGCCGCGGCGCCGGCACCGAACTCGCGCCCAACGCCTGACCCCTTCGCCCCTTCGGAGAACCGCCCCCTCATGCTTGCCCCCGACGCCCTCCTCGCCCTCGACCGCGCCCACGTCTGGCACCCGTACGGGCCGATGCCCGGCACCGTCACGCCGTACGTGGTCGAGTCCGCCTCGGGCGTCCGGCTGCGCCTGGCCGAGCCCGTCGCGGGCGGGCGGCGTGAGCTCGTCGACGGCATGTCCTCCTGGTGGGCGGCCATCCACGGCTACCGGCACCCGGTGCTGGACGAGGCCGTGCGCGAGCAGCTGGGCCGGATGAGCCACGTCATGTTCGGCGGGCTCACCCACGAGCCCGCCGTCCGGCTGGCGGCGCGGCTCGTGGAGATCACGCCCGAACCGCTGCGGCACGTCTTCCTCGCCGACTCGGGGTCGGTGGCCGTCGAGGTGGCGATGAAGATGGCCCTGCAGTACTGGCAGTCGGTCGGTCGGCCCGGAAAGCAGCGGCTGCTCACCTGGCGCGGCGGGTACCACGGGGACACCTTCCACCCCATGTCGGTGTGCGACCCGGAGGGCGGGATGCACCACCTGTGGGGCGGGGTGCTGCCCGGGCAGCTGTTCGCGCCGGAGCCCCCGGTGACCTTCGATGCCGAATACGCCTCGCAGTTCGAGGAGTTGATGGCCCGTCACGCGGACGAGCTGGCCGCCGTCATCGTCGAGCCGGTGGTGCAGGGCGCGGGCGGGATGCGCTTCCACTCGCCCGAGTACCTGCGGATGCTGCGCGAACTCTGCGACCGCTACGGGGTGTTGCTGATCTTCGACGAGATCGCCACCGGCTTCGGCCGCAGCGGCGCCCTCTTCGCCGCCGACCACGCGGGCGTCTCGCCGGACGTGATGTGCCTGGGCAAGGCGCTCACCGGCGGGTACCTGACCCTGGCCGCCACGCTGTGCACGGCGGAGGTCGCGGACGGGATCAGCCGGGGCGAGGTTCCGGTGCTCGCCCACGGGCCGACGTTCATGGGCAACCCGCTGGCCTGCGCGGTGGCGCTGGCCTCCGTGGACCTGCTGCTCGGGCAGGACTGGGCGGTCGAGGTCAAGCGCATCGAGGCGGGGCTCGCGGCCGGCCTGGCCGGGGCCGTCGAGGTGCCGGGCGTGCGGGACGTACGGACCCAAGGGGCCATCGGCGTCGTGCAGTTGGACCATCCGGTGAACGTCGCGGCCGCGACGGAGGCGGCCGCGCGGGAGGGCGTGTGGCTGCGGCCCTTCCGGGACCTGATCTACACGATGCCGCCGTACGTGTGCGAGGACGAGGACGTGGCGCGCATCGCCGCCGCCGTGACCGCTGCGGCGGTGGCGGGATGAGCGCGCGCATCCTCTTCGTGACGGGCACCAACACGGACGTCGGCAAGACCGTCGCCACCGCCGCCGTCGCCTCGGCGGCACTGGGGGCCGGGCAGCGGGTCGCCGTCCTCAAGCCCGGCCAGACGGGCGTCGCACCCGGCGAGCCCGGCGACGCGGCGGAGGTGCGGCGGCTCGCGGGCGACGTCACCTTCCTCGAACTCGCCCGCTACCCCGAGCCGTTGGCGCCCGACACGGCTGCTCGGCGCTCCGGGCTGCCGTTCCTCTCCCCCGCCTCCGTCGCCTCCGCCGTGGCCGACCTCTCCGACACCCACGACCTCGTCCTGGTCGAGGGCGCGGGCGGCCTGCTCGTCCGCTACGACGACGAGGGCCGGACCCTGGCCGACCACGCCCGGGCCACCGCCTCGCTGGGCCTGCCCGTCGAGATCCTCCTCGTGGCCTCGGCAGGGCTCGGCACGCTCAACATCGTCTCCCTCACGGCCGAGGCCCTCGCCGCCCGGGGGCTCCCGCTCACCGGTGTCCTGGTCGGCTCCTGGCCCGCCGAACCGGGGCTCGCCGAGTGCTGCAACCTCGCCGACCTGCCCCGCTCCGCCGGGGCGCCGCTGCTGGGGGCGCTGCCCGAACGGGCCGGTCTCGCTTCGGACTTTGCTTCTCTCGCGGTGTCCTCCCTCGCCCCTGAGCTGGGCGGACACTGGAACGCCGAGCAGTTTGCGAAGCTCCACTCGAAGGTGTGAAGCCCGTCCGGAACCGGCCTCATGCGGATGCCGCGCTGCGTACGGTTCCTCGCATGACAGACGGGCTGACCGTGGACGAGTCCCTACGGGCCTTGGCCGCCCTCGAGGCGGCGTGGAAGAACGACGACGAGGCGCTCACCGCGCTCGCCCTGGGCGGAGCCGACGAGCGCCAACTCCCGGCGCTGGTCGCCGCCTACGGCGAACACGCGATGGACACGCTGATGGCACTCGCCTTCGGCCTGCGGGCGACGATGAGCGAACAGGAGATGGTGGACCTCTCCGACGCCGTCAGCTCCAACATCGGCGCCCGCATGAGCGCCCTGCTCACCCGGAGCCTCAAGGCGTGGGGCGAGGCGACGGCGGCCGACGACCTGCCGGCGACGAAGGCCATCGCCCACGCCGTCATCGACGCGATGCGAGCCGTCACGGAGGACCCGGCCAAGACCGAAGTCCTGCCCCTGCTGGCCACGTTCCGCACGTACGCCCTCAACGGCGCCTGAGGCGCCCCCGGTTCCGCGCGGGCTTCGCCCGTCCTCGAAGCCCGCGCACTCATGCGGCCATGTCAGTCGAGGATCGGGCCGGCTGCCGACCAGCGCTGGCCTCGGGGCCTCTGGTAGCCCGACTCCAGTCGCGTGCCGTCCTTGTCGACGACCACGTAGTCGGTGAGGACCTTGTACGGGTCGCCGTTCTCGTAGAGCCACACGCTGATGCAGCCGTCCTTGACGTAGGTCTCGAACCAGACGTCGGCGTCCTTCGCCTCGGAGCGGAGGACGAGGGTCTCGTCCGGCTTCAGCCAGTAGTCCTCGCAGATCGGTTCGATGAAGAGGCAGAGGTCCCTGGTGCCGTGATTCGTCACCGGCATGGTGCTGCGGCCCACTGATTCTCCAAAGACTCGACGCCCCGACACCCTCAGCCTAACCGCGCACCGAACACCCGTGCGGTTCACTGACCGCTTCACCGACGAGCCGTCCATGCGCAGGAAGTCGGCCCGTCCGACTTCCTGCGCGGGCTTGCGCGCTCAGGGACAGGGGATAGGACACCAGCACCCTGGAGAACACATCCGACGTCGAGGCCCGCGAGCGCCGAGGCCGCTTGTGGGTCGACGCCTCTTCCGCGCCGCGCTATTCGGAGGGCCTGTGGTTCTTTGCGGCAGCGGATTTGCGGTCACCTTCGCATTCTGACGAGGTACTCGAGGCATGCGCCACTGGATTGCCGAGCCCGCCCCGGGCCGGTTCCGGACGGCCCGGGGCGTCGACGAACCGTCAGGGCACGGAGACGCTGGCCCCGAAGTCGAAGGAGCCCATCTCGCCCGGCCCGACCGTGCCGTTGACCGGGCCGGTGCAGTCGTCGTTGCCGAAGACCGTGACGGTCTGGTCGGTCTGGTTGTCGACGACCGTCGGCCATCCCGGGGAGTTGTAGCAGCCGGACGGGTCCTGGATGGCCTGGCCGTTGAGGATGATCGCGCCGGCGGCCGCGCCGGCGCTGGTGGCGGTGGCCAGGCAGAGGGCGGCGGCGGTCAGGGCGATGCCGGCGGCGCGGAGGACTCGCTTCAAGGGGTTCTCCCGGTGCTGGAGGGGTGGGTGGCGAGGTCGCCGCGTCAGTGCTTCCCTGCCCGCCGACCGGCTATCCCTTCCGCAGGCGAACCACTACCACGCGCCCCGACCCCCCGGAGTGGGAAGTCGGCCCGGCCGACTTCCCACGCATGGCGAGGAAGGCGGCGGCCAGGACCGCCGTGAGGATCATGGCGAGGCCGCAGCCACTCAGCAGCGCCGGCGCGTCCACCCGGTGCAGGAGCAGCCCGCCGAGCACGGCGCCCAGGGGCGAGGCCGTGACGAGCACCGCGCTGCGGAGGGCGAGCACCTCGGTGAGCGAGCCGCTCGGCGCCCTCTTCTGCAGCAGCGCGAGGGACAGCGCGGAGTACGGCCCGTAGATAAGCCCCGCCGCCGCGAAGCCGATCAGGGACGGTACGGCGGTGTCGGAGAGTGCGAAGGGCAGCAGGCTGACGCCGTGGCCCGCGACGATGGCGATCATGGTCGGCCACAGCGGCAACCGCCCGGCCGCTCCGGCGCCGAGAGCCCCGACGACGCTTCCCACGCCGAACGCGACCCAGTACGCGCCGAGCAGCCCGGCGCCGTCGTTCAGGGAGTGCACGACGAACAGCGGCAGCGCGACCTCGACCGGACCGTAGGCCAGGTTGAACAGCCAGGTCAGCACCAGCAGTCCGAGCAGCTCCGGGTGGCGCCGCAGCACCCCCAGGCCCTGTCGCGCGCCGGTCGAGCCGGTCGGCCCGGTCTCCGCTACCGGCACCGCGACCCGGCTCGCCTGCACCGCCAGCACCGCGAAGGTGACCGCGTCCAGGCCGATGATCCACGCGGGCGGCACCGCGCCCGCCAGCAGGCCCGCCAACGCGGGCCCGAGCACGATCGCACTCGACAGGCTGGTGCTCAGCGCGCTGTTCGCGGCCAGCCGCAGCCCGTCGTCCAGCAGCGGCGCGAACAGGGCGTACTTGCCGGCCTTGCCCCAGGCGTGAAGCAGCGAGGAGGCGCCCAGCAGCACCACGTAGCCGGTCGGGCCGAGCACGCCGGCCACGTCCGCGACCGGGATCGCCCCCAGTAGCAGCGCCCGCAGGGCGGCGTCCGCGACCAGCAGCCGTCGCGCCGGCAGCCGCCTCAGCCAGCGGCCCAGCAGCAGCGCGCCGAGCACCCCCGGCAGCGCGTACGCGGCGACGCTGATCCCGACCAACGCGCCCTGTCCGCCGGGCGGGGCCAGCGAGAGCGCCAGCCAGGCGACGGCGACGGTGCTCATGCCGTCCCCCAGGTCCGACAGGGCGAAGACGGGCATCAGTCGGCGGAACGGGCGGACGGCGAACAGCGGGCGGTAGGCGGCGGGCAGCAGGCGCCCCGGAGATGAGATCATGCAGGTCACACTCGTGCTTCAAGCTCGCATGAAGTCAACCCAGCCAGGGGGGCGTTGGCGTGCGGTATCTGGGGATCGGCGAACTGGCCCGAAGGGTGCAGGTGCAGGCCTCCGCGCTGCGCTACTGGGAGGAGCGCGGGCTGCTGCCGGGCTCCCATCGCGAGGCGGGCCGACGGGTCTGGCCCGTCACCGCCGTCCGGCGGGTCGCGCTGATCCGGATGGCGCAGCGGGCCGGCTTCACCCTCGCCGAGATCGCGGGCCTGCTGAACGGCGACACCTCCCCCGGAGCCACCCGCCAGTGGCGCGAACTCGCCGCCCGCAAACTCCCCGAGCTCGACGAGCACATCACCCGGACGCAGGCGCTGCGCCGGGCGGTCGCGGACTGCATGGAGTGCGCCTGCATGAACTTCGACCGATGCGTGCTCCTGGCGGCGTCCGAGGACGCGCCCTGACCGAAGGACCTTCGGGTGTGGCGCGATGTGTGGGGTGCCCGTCGTTGACGCCATCCGCGCAGGTCAGGCAGCCTGCTGGCATGCGTCGGGTGGTGTTCGTGGTGTTCGAGGGGTTCCAGGCGGTCGACCTGGTGGGCCCGCATGCGGTGTTCCACTACGCCCAGGAGGCGGTCGGCGGGTACGACTGCCGGGTGGTGGCGCCCCGGGCGGGGCTGGTCCGGTCGTCCAGCGGGCTGCCGATGGCCGCCGAGTACGGGATCGACGGGATCGACGGCCTCGAACCTGAGGGCGTGGACACCCTCGTCGTGATCGGTGGCCCGGGGGTCGTCGAGGCGCGGGGGGACGGGGAGTTGGTCGCGTGGATCGGTGCCGCTGCGGCCGGGGCACGGCGGGTCGCGTCGGTGTGCAGCGGGGCGCTGCTGCTGGCCGCGACCGGGGTCCTCGCCGGGCGGCGGGTCACGACACACTGGAGGAAGGAGCGGCAACTCGCCGCTGATCACCCGGAGTTGACCGTCGACTGCGACCCGATCTTCATCCGGGACGGCCATGTGTGGACCTCGGCCGGGGTCAGCGCCGGGATGGACCTCGCCCTCGCCCTGGTCGAGGACGACCACGGCCCCGAACTCGCCCTCGCCGCCGCCCGCGAGATGGTGCTGTACCTGCGACGGCCGGGCAACCAGTCGCAGTTCAGCGTCCCGCTGTGGTCGGCGCAGCCGAGCAGCGACCCGATCCGCAGGGCCGTCCGCGCCATCCAGGACGATCCGGGGGCCCGGCACACCGTCACCGCCCTCGCGGCCTGCGCCGGGCTCAGCCCGCGCCACCTGCAACGCCGGTTCACGGCGGAGATCGGAAGCGGGCCGGCGGCGTACGTGGAGCGCGTACGGGTCGAGGCGGCCCGGCGGGCCCTCACCGAGGGCGACGAGCCGGTGGCGGCGCTCGCCCGGCGCCTCGGCTTCGGGACGGCGGAGACGCTGCGGCGCACGTTCCACCGCCGGATCGGGATCGCGCCGACCGAGTACCGCGAGCGCTTTGGCTCTGTTCGCTGAATCCGTACGAACTTGGGAGAGCATCACATGGAAGAACGCTTCGTCACGGTCGTCACCGGCGGAAGCCGAGGCATCGGCGCGGCCATCTGCGCCCGCCTCGCGAAGGAGGGGCATGACGTCGCTATCGGCTACCGGTCGGACAGTTCGGCGGCGGAGACGGTCGCCGAGGTGGTGCGGGGCGCTGGTCGCCGGTGCATCGTCGTGCGCGCCGACACGGCGGACGAGGCGGACGTCGACCACCTCTTCGACCGTGCTGCCGCCGAACTCGGGCCCGTCACGGCGCTGGTGAACAACGCCGGCACCGGCGGCCCGGTCGGGCCGCTCGCCGACGCGGACCCGGAGGGGCTGCGGCGGGCGCTGGAGGTCAACGTCCTGGGGTACCTGCTCTGCGCGCGGCGCGCCATCCTGGACATGTCGGGGACGGGCGGGGGCGCGATCGTCAACATCTCGTCGGCTGCGGCGACGCTTGGGAGCCCGGGGCAGTACGTTCACTACGCTGCGGCGAAGGCTGCTGTCGACGCGATGACGGTGGGGCTGTCGAAGGAGGTCGCCGGGCAGGGCATTCGGGTCAACTGCGTGGCGCCCGGCACGATTTGGACGGAGTTCCACCAGGATCCGGAGCGCCCCCGCAAGGTGGCGTCGGCGATTCCGATGGGTCGCGCCGGGCAGCCGGAGGAGATTGCTGCGGCGGTCTCTTGGCTGCTTTCGGGCGACGCGTCATATGCGACTGGGGCGGTGCTGCGGGTTTCCGGGGGGCTGTAGTTCGGCGCGGGCTTCGAGGTTCCTCGAAGCCCGCGCGGCTTACGGGTGCGTCCTCATCCAGCAGGCGGCGAGCGCGAATCCGCCCGTTGAGGAGCCGAGGAAGATGAGGACGAACACCAACGCGCTTGCCGAGGTTGAGACGTTCTCGGGTAATGCGAGGAAGACGACGCTTGCGAGAACGAAGCTGCCGACGGTGATGACGCCGGCGGCGACTACGGTCGCATACCTCGCCGGAGGACGACGACCAGCCGTTCGATGACGTCCGGCCGGGCGGCTCCGAGGTCGATCAGGATGACTCCGGTGGCTTTGGCCGACCGCCAGTCGATGCCGAGCGAGGGGAGTTTCACTTGAGCGGCGTGCAGGACGGCCTGGAGGTCGTCGAGGATGTCGGCGGCGGCCCGACGGTCGTCGGTTGTGGTCTTGTCGATCATGCTGTTCATGGGGCATCTCACTGTTCGGTGGTGGAGATCCAGCGCGGTTCGGTGTCCCACTCGACACCGCCGGTGAGGGGGCGGAGGAAGATGTGCCCCTGCTGCCACCCCATGAAGGCGCCCCACTGTCCGGAGCGGACGTCGAAGACCCGCTCGCCGATGATGAACGGCCGGTAGGGGTCGGACGGCGGCGCCACCCGCCTCGCGGGCGGCGCCGCCGGGGCGATGGCGTCCGCGCACAGGCGCGATTCCGGGATGGAGTCGCCGCACTGCGCGCAGCGGCACGGCGGGAAATTCCGCCGCAAAATCAAACTCTCAGTAGATTGACCGTTTGTCATATCTACACCTCCGAGATTCTGGTCACCGAGCAGCTCCCTTTTCGCTAACTCCTCACTAAGGGTGGCCAATCGTGACTAGCATCGGAAGGGCTTCACTTTGACATCCGGTCTTGTGGAATGACGTGATCACCGTGCCGCAGCAGGAGATTGACCTCGCCTCATCACCCCACGCCGCCATCGGCGCCCAACTCCGCCGATTCCGCAAGGCCAAGGGCTACACGCAGATCCAGCTCGGCGAGTTGATCCACTACAGCGACTCGCTGATCTCCCTGATCGAGAACGGCCAACGCCCCGCCCCGCTGACTCTCCTCCGCCGTGCCGACAAGGTGCTCGACACCTGCGGAGCGCTTGAACTCCTGTACTGGAGCACGAAGGGCAGCACCCTCATCGGCGGATTCCTCGCCTATATCGAGCACGAGACCAAGGCCACCGCCCTCAAGATCTTCGAGCTGAACGTCATCCCTGGACTTCTCCAGACCCGGGCCTACGCTTCCGCCCTCATCACCGCCGCAGCCCGCCGAGGAGAGATCCCCGAGGACAAGATCGACGAACGCCTTAATGTCCGCATGGCACGTCAGGCGATGCTGTTTCGAGAGCCCGCTCCATCTGTCCACATCATCATGGAGGAGAGCTGCCTGCGCCCCATCGGAGGCCCCTTCGTCATGGCCGAACAGCTCAGGTGGCTCGAGAGCATGGCCACCCTTCCGCACGTCACACTTCAGATCGCACCGGCCAGCCTCGGCGAAGACCTCCCTGCGACTTGGCCGTTCACGCTCCTGACCACCCCGAACGAGACGTGGATGGCCTACCTCGAAACCATCCAGCGTGGCTACGTTGAGCGCGATGATCAGAACGAAGTCCGCTCCCTCGCAAGGCGTTACGATTGGCTCCAGGTCCAAGCCCTCTCGTGCGCGGACTCTCTGGCATTCATCCGCGCCCGGCTGAAGGAGTTCTGCGCCATGTTCCCCATCGAGGCGATCAAGCCCAACTCCTGGATGAAGTCGTCCTACAGCAACGGCGGCGGCCAGTGCATCGAGGTCGCCCCCGGCCTCCCGGGCATCCTCCCGGTCCGCGACAGCAAGGACCCCGACGGCCCCCAACTCGCCTTCGGCGAAGCCGCCTGGAAGTCCTTCATCGCCAGTGTGAAGTCCGGTGACTTCGGCGCCGTCTAGCCACCTGACCTACAACGGCAGGTACTCCGCGACAGCCGGCAAAGAGGCGACGGCCTGCACCACGCGGTGCAGGCCGTCGCCCACATGCACAATCCGAACCAGCAGATCAGGCCATACGCCGACCTGCCGACATCAGTTCTGGAAGACGACTTCAGGGTTGTCCGCCGTGGGGCCGTCCAGCAGCGGGCTACAGATCCCCTTCAGCGTCTGGTCGAAGAACGCCGTCACGTACTCACGTGTGATCTCCATCCCGCGTTCCGGGGAGAGGGCCGGCTGCGCCGGGAAGCCGGCCTGCTTCTCGAGTACCTCCAGGTCGGCGAAGCTGAAGTGGTCGGCGCCGGTGACCGTCAGCCACTTCTTGTAGCCGCCGAGGGCGGCCCAGCTCTGCTCCCACGTGGTGTCGTGGCCGCCGGGCGTGTGGTCGCCTCGGCCCAGCATGAGGAACGGCCGGTCGATCTGACCGGGCGTCGGGACCGGGTGGAAGGCGCCGTCCATATCCACCCCGGCCCGTACGCGCGGGTCGGCGACCATCGTGGCGGCGGCCGCCCCTCCGCCGAGGGAGTGTCCGGCCATGCCGATCTCGTGCTTGTCGATGAGGTGTCCCAGGCGCCACGCGGTGTTGCCGTGCGTCAACTGGTCGATCACGAAGGACACGTCCTGCGCACGGCTGGCGGTCTCGAAGTTGAAGTCGATCTGCTCCGGGTGATCGCAGATCGCGCACGGCGGCGTCCGGCCGTCCGCCAGCGTCTCGCCGGTGTCCTCGTAGGTGTGGCCGACGAGCGCGACGACGTAGCCATGGCTGGCCAGCTCGGTCGCGAGCGAGGTGAGCGTCATGCGCGGGTTCTCGGCCGCGGCCGAGAGGACCACCAGCGGGTACTTGCCGTGCTGCGGCCGCGCACCGTCGAAGGCTTGGGTGGTGACGCCGGACAGGGTCTGCGGGGTGATGCCGGAGCTCGCCGGTATCTTCGCGTGATCGAGGACTCCGGCTGCCTCGGCGAGGGTCATGTAGGGGGCGGGCGTTCCGGTCCCGGCGACGGCCGGGTAGATCATCGTGACGGCCAGCTGGCGCGGGCCGGACGACGGCACCCACGGGTCGATCCGGTTCGTGTCGGTGAGGTGGATGATCTCCTCACCTGCGGCGTACGGCCCGGTCGGCGCCGGAAGCACGCCCTGGAAGGACCGCGCGGGCGCGGTGGCCGCTGCCGGCGCGGCCACCGGCGTGGTCGTGGCGGCGAACCCGGTGCCGGTTCCGGCGATGACGGCGGCGAGCGCCAGGGCTGCGACGGCGCTGATTCGGCGGTTGCGATTCATGAGGGTGACGCTAGGTTCTGCGACCCCTGCATCGAATCACCCCACGGTCCGGTGTCGCTCGTAGCCCCCGCGAGCTACCGGAGTCATACGCCGGGACTACGTCGTGCGGCTCCCTCTGCCGCCAGCGACAACGGCCGCCCGCCGTAGGCACCCTGACGAACCGCCCGCCCCGACGGGTCCGGGGCGGGCGGAGCGCTTACGGAGCACCCGCCCCAGGGTCGGCGCTTCGCGATCGCCGCTGCCGATCGAGTTCGGCATAGCGCTCGCGCATCGCCGCGCTGGCCGCCGGGCCGGCGCTGAACACGTACGCGTCGTGGTCGTCGAGGCGCTTCCCGGTGCGGGCGTCGACCACGACCGGTTCCGCTTCCTGGCCGGTCTCGGCGTCGACGAGGATCATGGACCGGTCCTGCGGGGCCAGGTGCCGGTTTCCCCAGGCGGCCAGGGCGACGATCACGGGCCGCAGGGAGTGCCCGCGCTCGGTGAGGACGTACTCGTGGCGAACCGGGTTCGTCCGGTAGGGCCGCCGCTCCAGCAGGCCGTCGGCGACCAGGGTCTTCAACCGTGCCGTGAGCATGCTGGTGGAGATGCCCAGGCTCTGCTGGAACTGGTCGAAGCGCGTGTAGCCGTCGAAGGCGTCGTGGAGGATCAGCAGCGTCCACCACTCGCCGACGTGCTGGACCGTGGTCGACAGTGGGCACTCGCGATCCTCCAGCCGGATCCGGCTCGGCATGGCACCCTCCCTGGTTACTGCTAAAGTGAAAGTTACTGGCTTCTATTTTAGCAGTTTCCAGGGGCGTGCCCTCCCTGCGGCCCGGCCCCGCCGGCATCCATCGCATCTGTGAGGCACCCATGACCGAACGCACCGACCCCGTCGAGGTCGCCGACCTGCCGGAGGTCGTCACCCGCTACCTACGGGCCCACGACGCGAAGGACGTCGCCACCGCCGTGGCGACGTTCGCGCCCGAGGCCACCGTCACCGACGACGGCCGTACCTACCACGGCGCGGCCGCCATCCGCGGCTGGCTGGAGCAGAGCAGCACCCAGTTCACCTACACCGCCACGCTCATCGGAGCCGAGCGCCACGGTCCCGACCGGTACACCGCAGTCCAGCACCTCGAAGGCGACTTCCCCGGCGGGCAGGTCGACCTGCGCTACCGCTTCGTCCTCGACGAGCAGAGCCGGATCAGCGAGCTCGTCATCGCCCCCTGACGACCCCGGCCCGCCACGGAGTCCGTCGGGCCGCCACCCGAGGATCGCGAGGAAGAATGAAGACCTGGTTCATCACCGGCGGCACTCCGGCGCGAAGTCCCCGTCCGGGACCGAGTGGTCCAGGCGCCGCGTCAGGTTGCCGACCAGAATGTCGTTGAGCATGGGATGGTCCTTCCTCTCGCGCAAAGCCGGTCGCCACACCGCTGCGGCGGCGCCGGGAATCCGCTGCCAGGGGAGCCTGGTGCTCCACGGCCCTGGCGGCGTCAACGACGGTACGGAGTAGTGAATCGGCTACTCAACGTGCTTGCGGCTTCTTGCGGAAGCTCATCCCAGGGCGTCGAGCGCAGTGGTGATCAGCTGCCGGGCCGCCGGCACCTCCCGCTACGGCTACGGCGAGGGCTGCGGACCCGCCGCCGGCCGGACGTCCGTCGTCAGGTCGGCGTCGTCGCGGGGGTGGACGGTGCAGTAGGCGAAGTGGCCGGCGCCCGAGAGCCAGTCGGTCTTGGTCGGGCCGAGGACGGCGCGGGAGAGGCTCAGCGAGGGGTGGGCGGAGGTGACGGCCGTGACGGCGGTGAAGCAGTCGCTGCTCAGGAGGTTCAGGGCGGTGGGCCACTTCGCGGCGAAGGCCGGGTCGGTGAGGGTGAGC
This sequence comes from Kitasatospora sp. NPDC051170, assembly GCF_044455705.1. Taxonomy (NCBI): domain Bacteria; kingdom Bacillati; phylum Actinomycetota; class Actinomycetes; order Kitasatosporales; family Streptomycetaceae; genus Kitasatospora; species Kitasatospora sp. NPDC051170. Next base: position 167,866 of record NZ_JBITFA010000007.1, read on the forward strand.
ACCTTGACGACCTGGCCCTGGTGGGGGCGCGTGCAGTCGAGCCGCGTCCAGCCGAGGCCGGCGTCCACGTTGGTGTCCAGGTACGCGTCCGGGGCGCCGGTCGGCCTGGTGTAGGTGAGGCAGTCGCCGGGCTGGAGCTGGGCCGGGAGTGCAGTGGCGGTCGGGTGGTTGGGCTCCCAGCCGGGGGTCACGGAGCTGTCGGAGGTGGCGTAGGGCAGGTCGATGACCTTCACGGCGGCCAGGGCGAAGGCCAGGGAGGCCACGCCGCCGATGACGCCCCGGCGCGCCAGCTGCTTCCGGTCCTGGGCCTTCCTCGGATCGCGGGCCACGGGGATCTGCCGCACCGTCTTCGGGGCCCTGCGGCCGCCGTGGCGCTCGGCCAGGTGTCGTAGCCGCTCCGCCACGGGCCCGGCGGCGGCCGGGCGCTGCGCCGGGTCGGGCCGGAGCAGCTCGGTGATCAGCTGCGCCAGGTCCTTGGGGACGTCGGGGCGGAGCTCCCGCAGGGGCGGGCCTTCGGTGGTCGGCGGCAGCCGGGTCAGCAGGGCGTGCAGGGTGCCGCCCAGCGCGTACAGGTCGGCCCGGGCGTCGACGCTGCGGCCCGTGTACTGCTCCGGCGCCATGTAGGCGCGGGTGCCGACGGCCGTGGTGCGGTCGGTGGGCCCGGAGTCGTCGACGGCCTGCGGGCGTTCGTGGACGAGGCCGAAGTCCAGCAGCTTGACCGCGCCGTCCTCGGTCAGGAAGAGGTTGCTCGGCTTGACGTCCCGGTGCACCAGCCCGGCGGCGTGGGCCACGGCCAGAGCCTGCGCCACCTGCGCGCCGACCTCGGCGGCCCAGCCCACGGCGACGGGGCCGTCGTCCCGGCGGGCCTCCAGCGAACGTCCGGCCAGCAACTCCATGACCAGGTACGGCATGTCGTCGACCTCGCCGAAGTCGTGCACCACGACGATCCCCGGGTGCTGGAGCCCGGCGACGGCCCGCGCCTCGCGCAGGAAGCGCTCCCGGGACTCGGCGTCGGTCTCGTGCAGCAGCTTCACCGCCACGCGTCGGCCGAGCAGCCGGTCCTCGGCGGCCCAGACCTCGCCCATCCCGCCGGCACCCATCGGACGGTCCATCACGTACCGCTCTGCCACGACCGTGCCGCTCCGCACCGGGTCCGCCTTCCGCTCTTGTGATCATCCCTTGTGATCATCGGAGAGCCGCCCAGCATAGAGCCCCGGCGCCGACGGCCGTCGCCTTACGGCCGTCTGCGCGGCACGAGTCCGGCCTCGGAGGCGGTGATCGCCAGGTGGACGCGGTCCCGGGCCTCGAGTTTGGCGAACAGGCGTGCCACGTGCGTCTTCGCCGTCGAGGCGCTGATCACCAACCGTTCGGCGATCTCGGCGTTCGACAAGCCCTGTCCGACCAGGGCCAGCACCTCGCGCTCCCGGTCGGTGATCCCCGCGAGGAGACTCGGGTCCGGTTCGGGGGCCGCCGGGGCGGACGTTCCGGCGAAGTCGGCGATCAGCCGGCGGGTCACGCTCGGTGCGAGCAGCGCGTCGCCGGCCGCCACCACGCGGATGGCGTCCAGGATCGCGTCCAGGGCCATGCTCTTGAGCAGGAATCCGCTGGCTCCGGCGCGCAGGGCTCCGTAGACGTACTCGTCGTCGTCGAAGGTCGTCAGCACCAGCACCTTGGGCGGGTCGGGCTCGGCGCTCGTCTGCCGGGCGGCCTCGATGCCGTCCATGCCGGGCATGCGGATGTCCATCACCACGACGTCCGGCCGCAGTTCACGCACCAGGCGCACCGCCTCGACGCCGTCGCCGGCCTGGCCGACCACCTCCAGGTCGTCGGTGTCGCCGATCAGGATGGCGAGCCCGACCAGCATCAGCGGCTGGTCGTCGACCAGCAGGACCCGCACGCTCATACCGGGAGCCTCGCCGCCACCCGGAAGCCGCCCTCCGGACGCCGGCCGGCGCTGAACCGGCCGGACAGCAGCGTGACCCGCTCGCGCATGCCGAGCAGGCCGAAGCCGCTCCCGCCGGCCCCGGCCGCCGCCGAGGGCCTCGGACGGCCGGGCCCGCCGGGCCCTTCGTCCCCGTCGTCCACCACCTCGATCGTCACCCCCGTCGGCTCGTAACCGACCGCGACCCGGCACGTCCGCGCACCGGAATGCCGCACCACGTTCGTCACCGACTCCTGGACGATCCGGAACGCCGAGAGCTCGATCTCCGGTGGCAGCGGACGCCGCTCGCCCCGCCAGGTCACCTGGACCCGCACCCCGGCGTCGGCCGTGCGTTCGACGAGCCGCGGGACGTCCGCCAGGCTGCCGGCCGGCGCCAGCGGGGCGGCCCCCGGCATGGCGTCGTCGGGCTCGGCGCGGCGCAGCGCCCCCAGCATGCGCTGCAGCCCGAGCAGCGTCTCCCGGCTGGTGGACTCGATGCCGGTCAGCGCCTGCCGCGTCTGCTCGGGTCTGGTCTCCACGACCCGCGCCGCCGCTCCCGAGAGCACCGTGATGATCCCGATGCTGTGCGCGACGCTGTCGTGCAGTTCGCGGGCGATCCTCAGCCGCTCGGCCATGACGGCGCGGGCGGCGGTCTGCTCGTCCAGGGCTTCGAGGTACTCGCGGCGCTTGCGGTACACCCCGCCGAAGAGCCATGCGACCGCGAACACGAACGCGAGCTGCCCGGACCACCGGGCCGCTTCGCCGACGGGTTCCCCGTGGGGGACGAGGGTGCGCTCGGCGAACCCGGTCGCCACGGCCGCGACGGAGCCGACGGCGGCAGCCGTCGGCCGCCGGGCAGCGAGGTACCCGGCCAGGACCAGGAGCAGGAGGGTCACGATCCAGGGCCGCGCACCGAAGAGGTTGCCGAGGGCTACGTCTTCGCCCAGGACCGCCGCGAAGACCGTCGCGGGCAGACGGCGCACCAGAAGGATCGGAAGTGCGAGCACGACGCAGAGAACGATCACCTGGTCGGGCCCGACCTCGTGGAGCCCCAACGGGCCCTTGTAGCGCTGAATCTGACTGGGCGGCATCGCCAGAAGGAGCATCAGCGCGTAGAAGCAGGCGGCGGCCAGCACCACGGCCTGTGCCGTCAGCCAGGCCACGGGTGCCGAGGTCGAAAAACGCCGGAGCAGCTCTTCCATGCGGAGATCTTAGGGATCGGCGTCGGCGCTGCGCGTCGGCCCGGGGATGTACGCGGGGTACGCCACCGGGCCGACGGCCTGGGAGAGAGGTGACATCCGCCGGCCGACGCGACGGACCACGGTCCGTTCCTAGGTTGATGGCCCATGACGAACGAACCGATGATCGATCTCCAGGACGCGACGAAGAAATACGACGACGGCCCGCCCGCGCTGGCCGGGGTGAGCCTGTCCGTGGCGGCCGGTGAGTGCGTGGCGATCCTCGGCCACTCCGGCAGTGGCAAGTCGACGCTGCTGAACCTGGTCGCGGGGCTGGACAAGCCCTCCAGCGGCACCGTGACCGTCAACGGGACCCGGGTCGACCAGCTCGGCGAGGCCGGTTCGGCGAAGTACCGGCGGGCTTCCGTCGGCATGGTCTTCCAGTTCTTCAACCTGCTCGACGACCTGACGGTGCTGGACAACGTGATGGTTCCGGCGCAGTTGGCCGGGATGGGCAGGATCGAGGTGAAGCGGCGGGCCGCCGAGCTGCTCACCTCGCTGGGCATCGACCGGCACGCCAAGGCGTACCCGCAGCGGCTGTCCGGCGGCCAGCGGCAGCGGGTGGCGGTGGCCAGGGCCCTGATGAACCGGCCGGCGCTGCTGCTGGCCGACGAGCCCACCGGCGCGCTGGACTCGCGCTCGGCCGAGGACGTGCGCCGGCTGCTGCTGGACCTGAACGCCGACGGCCAGACCATCCTGCTGGTGACCCACGACACCCACCTGGCCGCGACCACCGCGCGACGCACGATCGAGCTGGTGGACGGTGCCGTGGCCCGGGACGTGCTCAACCCGGTCGGCGTCGGCTCCGACAGCTCGGCGGGAGCGGTCCGATGAGCGCCCTGGGCAAGGTCGTACGATCCGGCGTCGGGCGGCGTCGTGTGCAGTCCCTCGTGATGGCCCTGACGACCTTCGCGGCCGTCACCTCCTCGGTGCTCTCGCTCGGTCTGCTGACCGCTGTGCAGGCCCCGTTCGACCACGCCTTCAAGGCCCGCAAGGGCGCGCACCTGTCGGTCCAGTTCGACGGCTCGAAGGCCACTGCCGCGCAGGCCGCCGCCACCGCGCACACCGCCGGCGTCACCGAGGCGTCCGGGCCGTACCCGGTCACCACCGCCCTGAACACGAGCTTCGGCGCGGACTGTACCTGGGAGATCACCCCGGGCATGCCGCTGGCCGGTCGCACCGACCAGCCGGTCGTCGCCGCCACCCGGCCCGACCTGGCCGGCGCCTCCGGCCTGGACCATCTGGCCCTGGTCGACGGCAGGTGGCCGACCACCGCGAACGAGATCGTCCTGGCCTCATGGGACCACCACTGCGCGGACGGTTCCGTGGTGTTCGACTCGCTGCCGGGCAAGCCCTCGTTCAAGGTCGTCGGCCTGGCGAACTCGCTGACGAACACCGCGACCGGCTTCCTCACCGGCGACGGCTTCGCGCGTCTGACCGCCGCCGGCGCGAGGACCGACCAGCAGATGCTCTACCGGTTCGCCGCATCCGGGGCCGAGGCCGACCTCGCCACGGACAAGCAGGCGGTCGCGGCCGCCGCACCGGCCGGTTCGGTCGAGGGCGGACAGTCCTACCTGGCCGTGGAGAAGCAGATCACCGGCACCACGAAGTCCTACGTGCCGTTCCTGGTCGTCTTCGGCATCCTCGGCCTGTTCCTGTCGGTGCTGATCATCGCGATCGTGGTCAGCGGCGCGGTGGTCTCGGGAATCCGGCGCATCGGGATCCTGAAGTCGCTCGGCTTCACCCCCTGGCAGGTGGCCCGCGCCTACGCCGCTCAGGCCCTGATCCCGGCGACGATCGGCGTGGTGGGCGGCACGCTGGCCGGCAACCTGCTGGCCGTCCCGGTCCTGGGCAGGGCCGGCAAGGAACTCGGGGCCGCCGACACCGGCCTGCCGGTGTGGGTCAGCCTCGTCGTGCCGCTCGGCACCCTGGTCATCGTCGGTGTCGCCGCGCTCATCCCGGCGCTTCGGGCCGGCCGGATGCCGGCGGTGCAGACCCTGGTCGTCGGCCGCGCCCCCAAGGCCGAGCGCGGCCGGGCCGCGCAGCGCCTGGCGAGCAGGCTGCCGCTGCCCCGGCCGATGTCGTTCGGACTGGCCCAACCGTTCGCCAAACCGGCCCGGGCCGCGCTGGTCGGCGCCGCGGTGCTGTTCGGCACGGTCAGCGTCACGTTCGCCATCGGGCTGGAGAGCGGGTTCAGCAAGTACCAGGACGTGGGTAGCTCCGGTTTCAAGGCCGCGTCGATGCTCGTGGTGCCCGCCGGCACGCCCACCGGCTACCACGAACCCGGTGGCGGCCCTGGTGTCCCCCACCTGGACTCCACCGGGGTGGCCGCCGCGCTCGCCTCGGTCCCGGGCACGAAGGCCGCGTTCGGCTGGGGCAACAGCGGCGCGACCGTGATCGGCGCACCGACGGGCGACCACACGACGGTGGACACCACCACCGGCGACCTGTCCTGGACCAACCTGGCGCTGCTCGAAGGACGCTGGTACCGGAGCCCCGGCGAAGCCGTGATCAACGACCACCTGTCCTCGGCGCTCGGGATGCACGTCGGCGACACCGTCACCGTGACGCAGAACGACAAGCGACTGCCGCTGCGGATCGTCGGCATCGACTTCGACGGCGGCAGCGAGGGGTTCGTGATGACCGACAACGCCACGTTCACCGCCGCCGGGATGACGCCGTACATCACCCAGTTCAACGTCGAGCTGGCCGACGACGTCAGCGGCTCGGACTGGTCCGCCTCGGCCGCCCCCGTGCTGGCCCCGCTGCACGCCGAAGCCACCCCGAACATCACGTTCGCGAGCCTCACGGTGCTCACCATGGCCGCCCTAGTGGCCACCCTCACCCTGATGATGATCGCGGTCGCCGCGCTCGGCGTGCTGAACACCGTGGTGCAGGACACCCGGGAACGGATCCACGACCTGGGGATCTTCAAGGCCCTCGGGATGACGCCCCGGCAGACCGTCGCGATGGTGCTGACCTCGGTGAGCCTCACCGGCCTGGTCGCCGGGCTGATCGGGGTCCCGATCGGGATAGCGGTGGAGAAGGCGACGCTGACCCGGATGGCGAGCGCGATCGGCAGGAACCTGCCGCCGAGCGTGACCCACGTCTACACCCCCTGGGTGGTGCTCCCGCTGCTCGCCGGCGGGATCGCGATCGCCCTGCTCGGGGCACTGCTGCCGGCCGGCTGGGCGGCGCGCTCCCGGACCGCCACCGCGCTGCGGACCGAGTAGCACCGGCGGCTCGCATACCCCGGGGTGGGAAGTCGGCCGGGCCGACTTCCCGCTCCGGGGTTCGGGGCTACTTGTCGGCGGTGAGGGTGCCGGCCGCGCCCCAGTTCTCGGGCTGGTGCTCCTGGACGAAGACGATCACGCTCTCGGCGGGGACCTCCAAGGCCTCCACGAACGCGTCGGTGACCTTCTTGACCAGCTCGCGCTTCTGCTCGACCGTGCGCGGGCCCTGCTGGATGGTGACGACGGGCATCTTCGGCTCCTCACCGGGTAGTTGAGCCGGTTCCTCCGGCTGGAACCAGTTCACCCCGTGGAGGGGTCCCGCACCCAGACCCGAATCTCTCTGGCAGCGATCACGAATCCTGATCGTCGCAGGTCGGAGCCTCGCCTCGGCGGCAGGCGTCCAGGAGGAGGCGAGGGAGGGGCGCGGAGCGGCGCACGGCGAGGGAGGTCGGCAGGGACAGCGGGGTGCGGCAGGGCCGGAACGCGATCCGGGTGGTGCTGGTCATCCGGGCGGTGGCGGCGTACAGCACCGTCCAGGTCGGGGTGCCGGTGCCGATCGCGGCCAGGGTGTCCTGGAGGCTGCCCTGAAGGGGGCACCGCGTCGGCTCGAAACCGGCCCGCGCGCAGGCGTCCAGGACCAGGTCCACCAGGGCGGGGTGGTTCTGGCGCTCGGTCATCCGCAGCGGCAGTCCGGCGAGGTCCGCGAGGTCGATCTCGGGCCGGTCGGCGAGCGGGTGCCGGGAGGGCAGGGCCACCACCAACTCGTCCTGCCAGACGGGCAGGAAGCGCAGCTCGGGGCTCTGCTCGGCGACGGCGCTGCGGACGAAGGCGGCGTCGAGCCGTCCGTCCGCCAGCCGGGCGAGCCGCTCCCGGACGGGGGCGGACTGCATCTCGACCCGGACCTCCGGGGCCCCGCGCTGGTAGGCGTCCAGGATCGCGTCGAGCCGCTCACCGAGCCCGGTGATGGTGCCGAGCCGCAGAACGGCGGGGGCGGCCAGATCCGCGGCGAGCGCGCGGGCGGTGGCCTCGGCGGCCAGGACGTCCAGGGCGGCGGGCAGGAAGCGCTCCCCGGCCGGGGTCAGCCGGACGTGGCGGGGCGAGCGGTCGAACAGCTCGACCTTCAACTGCCGCTCCAACGACCGGACCTGCTGGCTCACGGCCGGCTGCCCCAGCATCAGCCGCTCGGCGGCCCGCCCGAAGTGCAGCTCCTCCGCGACGGCGACGAAGCAGCGCAACTGCCGCAGCTCCATGGACCCGTACCCCCGTTCCTGGTCAACCGCGCCGTGCCTCGCCGCGTCTCGTCTGGTCTCGTCTGGTCTGGTCTGGTCTGGTCTCGTCTGGTCTCGTGGCAATCCTAGGGAGCATGGCCGTTGCTGGTATGACTGAGGGATGCAGGAAGAGACCGCACGCTCCGCGATCGACACGTTCATTGCCGCGTTCAACGCCTCGGACGACGAGTACGTGACCGCGCTGCTCTCCCGGGCCCTGACCTCGGACGTGGTCTTCTGGGGGCCGCTGGGCCGCAGCGAGGGAATCGAGGCGGTCGAGCGGTTCGTCCTGGACATCCGGCGCCACCCGGCGGGGACGGGCACGATGGTGCGCTGCTCGGCGGTGGACATGCCCGGCGAATGGGCCCGGTACCAGTGGGTGTTCACCACGCCCGACGGAGGCCCCCGCCTGGCGGGAACGGACGTCGTCCACCTGCGGCGCAGCCTCATCGACCAGATCATCGTCTTCGCGGGCGAGATCGAGCCGGTCGTCTCCTGAGCCGTCCTTGCACCAGCTGCCACCCTGTCAGTGGCGGGGGATGGGGACGCCGGCGGCGCGGAGTCCGGCTTCGGTGAGGGCGGTCAGGCGGGCCGCGACGGGGGCCTGGTCGCCGCGGTGGGTGTTGATGAGGCGGTACTGGGCGGAGGCCCTGGCCCAGGCCCGCTGGCTGGCGGGGGTGCCGAGGAGGGCGGGGTTGGCCAGGTAGTGGTCGGCCATGGCGGTGGCGAGTTCTTCGATCCGGGGGTCGTCCGGGGCCCAGGTCTCGGCTTCCTGGCCGCGTTTGGCGAGGTCGACGAACCCTGGGTCCTCCAGGCGGTGTTCGAGCTGGGCGAGGAAGCCGTCGAAGCCCTCCGGGACGAGGACGCGGGCGAGGACCAGGGCTTCGCGCTGGGCGGCGACGTAGTCCGGGGTGAAGCCGAGGGCGGGCATGCGGTCGAGGAGGGCGCAGGCGCGGTCGGGGAGGAGGGCGCGGTCGCCTTCGGCGAGGCGGTGGAGCTGGTCGAGGCGGGCGGTCAGGTCGGCGATCCGGTCGGTGAGCTGCCGGGCGACGTCGGCGAGGGTGTCGGTGAAGCGCTCGGTGTCGGCGTCGAGCAGGGGCCCGGTCTCGGCGAGCGGGACCCCGGCGGCGGCGAGGGTGCGGACCTGGACGATCCGCAGCAACTCCCGTGAGCCGTACCGGCGGTAGCCGGAGCCGTCGCGCCGGGGCTCGTCGACCAGCCCGAGGCGGTGGTAGTGCCGCACCGTCTTGACGGTGACGCCGGCGAAGGCCGCCGCCTGCCCGATCGTGACCCCGTTCGTCATGACCGACAGCGTAAGGGTCCGGGACCGTTCAGCCGGTCGGCTGCCGTCCGGCGCCGAACACCTCGCCGACGAGGCGCTGTTGGGCGGCCTGGAAGGCCGGTGCCAGCGACATGTCGGCGTCGTCCACGTACGTCAGCCCGGCGGTCATGGTCGTACGGCCGTCGGGCGTGCCGTACATCAGCGCCGCCGAGCCGATGGTGGCGCCGTTGTGGTGATGGACGGTGCCGCCCTCCGGGCCGAGGTCCTGGGTGAACAGGCCGAGGCCGTAGCCGATCGTGGCCTCCGGGGCGCGCATCTCGGCGAGCAGGTCGGCGGGCAGGAGCCTGCCGCCCATGAGTGCGGAGAAGTAGGTGTGCAGGTCCGCGGTGGTGGAGATCATGTCGCCACCGGCGGCGACCCAGGAGGGGTTGTGGCGGGTGACGTCGACCGTCTGCTCCCGCCCGGCGTCCTCGTAGCGGTAGTAGCCGTGGTTGTGGGGCGCGGGGACCTCCGGCGAGGCACCCGGCGCCACGGTGCCGGTCATCCCCAGCGGCGCCAGGACCAGCCGCTGGAGTTCCTCGGCGAACGGCCGGCCGGTGACGCTCTCGATCACCAGCCGGGCCAGCACGTAGTTGGTGTTGGAGTAGCTCCAGCCCTCCCCGGGCGCGAACCGCGCGGGCTTGGACAGCGACAGCCGCACCAGCTCCTCGGGCGAGTAGGTGTGGAAGCGCTTCTCCACCCACTCCTTGCCGCGCCAGGGGATGCCGGGCACGATCGTCCCGTCCTCGTACAGCTCGCCGGTGTGGCTGAAGATCCCGCTGGTGTGCTGCAGCAGCATCCGCACGGTGATCCGCCGGTCGAGGCCGAACCCGGGCAGGTGGTCGTCGGCCGGGGCGTCCAGGCCGATCCGGCCCTCGGCCGCCAGCGCGAGCACCGTGGTCGCGACGAAGCTCTTGGTGCTGCTGCCGATCCGGAAGTGCCCGTCGGTCAACGCCTCGCCGCTGCCGCCGAGTTCGCGCACCCCGGCGCCACCGACCCACTCGCCCTGCGGGTCGTTCACCCGCAGCTGCACCGCGAGGACGCCGGACTCGACGATCTCCTCGATCGCCTGCCGCAGCTGCGGGCGGTCCTGCTGCTGCCGGGCGGGAAGGGTGACGGACATGGTTGCTCCCTCGGAGGCGCCGGGCCCGCGTCGGTGTCGGGCCGTTGCGACGAGCCTCCACCCTGACCCAGGGTCAACCTCAAGAGTGATCCGGCTCACATGCGCAGCCGTGGTGCCCCCGCCCGGAGACGGGGGCACCACGAGCGCATCACCGGCGGCGGATCACTGCTCCGGCCCGCCGTTGCGCAGCAGCTCGTCCATGTCGCCGGTGCCGGGCGTGCCCTCCGTCAGCCCGTACCGGAGGTGGACGGTGCCCTTCGGAGTGGCGGCGGGCGCATCGAGGAGGGCGAGGTTGGTGGGCACGGCGCCGCCGTCGGCGAAGACCTTCTTGCCGGTGCCGAGGAGGATCGGGTGGACCCAGAGGTCCAGCTGGTCGAAGAGCTTCTCCCGCAGGAGGGTCTGGAACAGGTCGAGGCTGCCGACGACCTTCACGTGCTCGTGCCGGTCGCGGATCGCCCGCACCGCGGCGGGCAGGTCCGGGCCCAGGTGCACGGAGCCCTCCCAGGTCAGGTCGGGCTCGCTGCGGGAGGCCACGTACTTCGGGATGCCGTTGAAGAGCGCGGCGAAGGGGCTGTGCTCGGCCTTCGGCCAGTAACCGGCGAAGATCTCGTACGTCCGCCGGCCGAGCAGCAGCGCGTCGACGCCCTGGTAGGCGGCGTCGACCTGCGCCCCGGCGGTCTCGTCCAGCAGCGGGACCTGCCAGCCGCCGAAGGGGAAGCCCTCCGGGTCCTCGTCGGGGCCGCCGGGGGCCTGCGCGACGAAGTCGAGGGTGGTGAACAGGGCGACGTGGATGCGGCCCATGGTGTGCTCCCGAGGAGAGTCGGTGTGTGGCCTGTCGGGAAGGTGGACCGGCCGGGAGCGCCGAACTCATCGCTGCGCCGCGACCCGATTTCCCGCCTCGATGATCCCCCGCCGGCCGCCGGGGAGCGGCTCGAAGCGCCGCGTGCCCGGCGCGGAAGGCCGCACCGGGCACGCGGGGGGACGGCGGTGGGGCGCCGATGACGGGCGGGGCCCGGTTGGTGCTTCTCCGGCGCGAGCGGCGTGACCGGGCCCCGTCAGTGGTTCACGCTAGGCTCCGGGGGCGGGCGGGGGATCAGCGGGGAGTCTCGTGTTCTGCGCACTCCGTCTCCTGTCCCGTGGGCGCGGAGTGCGGTGCGCGGCTCGCCTCGGGTCCTGACAGGTCCCGGCCAATGGCAGACATGGGAATGCAGGCGCGTTTCGGCCGGTCCGGCGGGGTCGGCGGGAGGAGGGGGCGGAGATGTCCGTGGGGACGGAGGAGATCGCGCGGGTCGGCGGTACGGCGGCGCGGGACCGGTTCGAGCACTGGCGGGAAGTGGTGAGGCTGGGCTGGGACAGCGAGGTGACCAGTGCCCACGCCGAGGACTTCACAGCGGAGGTCCGGAGGTCCGAACTGGGGCTGGCGACCGTCCTGGGGACGTCGTTCCCGTCGGCGCGGTTCCGGCGCACCGAGCGCATGATCCGGTGCTCGGACAACGAGCAGTACCACCTGGGGCTGCTCACCCGCGGCAGCCAGGCGATCGCACACGGGCGGGACCGGACGGAGACCTGCGGGCCGGGCGACCTCATCCTGCTGGACACCCGGCTGCCCTTCGACGACCGGTACTTCGGCGCCCCCGGCCCGGACGGGAAGGGGACGGCCGTCACCGGCGTCTGCATCGACGTACCCGTATCACTGCTCGCGGTTCCGCCGCGCCACCTGCGCCACCTGCTCGGCCGCAGGCTGTCCGGGAGTGAGGGGACGGGCGCACTGCTGGCCGAGTTCATCCTCGGACTGGACCGCCAGGCCCCCGCGCTGCTGCCCGCCGCGGCGGCCAGGCTCGGCGAGGTCGCGGTCGACCTGGTGTCGGCCTGGCTCGCGAGCGAGCTCGACGCCGAGCACACCGTGTCGCCCGACGCCCGGGCCCGTGCCACGGTCGAGACCGTCAGATCGTTCATCCGGCGCAACCTCCACGACCCCGAACTGACGCCCTCGACGATCGCCGCCGCCCACCACATCTCCGTCAGCCACCTGCACCGCCTGTTCGCCGAGCACCTCCCCGGCCGGACCGTTGCCGCCCTGATCCGCAGTCAGCGGTTGGCCAAGGCCCACCGCGAGCTCGCCGACCCGGCGCTGCGCACACTGCCCGTCCACGCCATCGCCACCCGCTGCGGCATGCCGCGCGCCTCCGACTTCGGCCGCGCCTTCAAGGCCGCGTACGGGCTCACCCCGCGCGAACACCGCCACCGAGCGCTGGGCGAGTCGCGGTGATGCTCGCCCCGGGCGCGGGGCTCGTGCTGAACTGTCCCGACACGACGCGTACACGGAAGCAGGGTGAACACGATGCCGCTTGAGGGCGAGTACCAGCCGAGTCCGGCGCAGTGGGTGCGCGAGCAGGTCGAGTTGTACGAGAGCTCGGGCGGCACGAAGGGCACCACGCTGAGGGACACCGGGCTGCCGGTCGTGATCGTCACGATGCGCGGCGCGAAGAGCGGGAAGATCCACAAGGCGCCGGTGATGCGCGTGGAGCACGACGGCCGTTACGCGGCGGTGGCCTCCAAGGGCGGCCACCCGCAGCACCCGGTCTGGTACTTCAACCTCAAGGCCGACCCGCGGGTGGACCTCCAGGACGGGCCCGAGCTCCGGAGCATGGTGGCCCGTGAGATCAGCGGGGACGAGCGGGCGCGGTGGTGGGAGCGGGCGGTCGCCGCGTACCCGCCGTACGCGGAGTACCAGGAGAAGACGGACCGGCTGATCCCGGTGTTCGTGCTCGAACCCGCGGACCTGGGCTGAACGGGTGCCGCAGGACCGTCGTTTGACGGTCCTGCGGCACTCCCTACTGCTGTGGGCCGCCCTTCTCGGGCTGCCCGGCCTGCTAGGTCTGCCCGGGCTACCCGGTCTGCTCGATCTGCTCGATGAGCCGCTTGAGCTGGGTGACCTCGTCGCGCAGGGCGCGGTCCCCGGCGGGGGTGAGGGAGAGCCAGGTGCGGGCGCGCCTGCCCTCGTAGCCCTTCTCGACGGCGACCAGCCCGGCCTTCTCCAGGACGGTCAGGTGCTGGCTGAGGTTGCCGGCGGTGAGGCCGAGGGCGGTGCGCAGGAAGCCGAACTCGACGCGGCGTGCCTGGTGGGCGACGGTGAGGATGCCGAGGCGGACGCGCTGGTGGACGACGTCGTCGAGGCTGTTGACGGGGTGCTGATCGGGCTCGGTGCTCATCGGGCGTCGCGCCGCCGGTGGGGCCGCTCGACGAGGGCGAAGCCGAGGGCGCCGAGCAGGAGCAGCAGGCCGGGCACGGCCAGGTCGGGCAGGGCCGACCAGGGCGAGGTGACGGACATCCCCGCCCAGCCGGTGCCGAACGGCACCAGCACCACGGTCAGGTACGTCACCGCGAGGAGCAGCAGGCCCCGGCTGCGTTCCACCCGGGCCAGCACCAGCAGCGGCACCCCGACGGAGGTGGCGCTGCCGGAGAGGCGCTGGAGGAACCGCGTCGTCCCGGAGGCGGGGTCGAGGTGCAGGCCCCAGAAGTCCAGCGAGGCCCCGGGGCCGGGCATCCCGTCGCGCAGGCTCCACATCGCGGTGGCGGTGCCCAGGCCGACCAGGACGATCCCGGTGAGGACGTACGGCCGCACGGGCGTCCCGACCCCGCGGCTGCGGGCGCGGCGGCTGTAGAAGAGCGCCGTCGCGACGTAGGCGAGCGCCAGCCCGAGGGGCCAGTAGAGCGGCGCCCCCTGCCTGACCAGGCTGCAGTCGGCGGTCACCCCGGGCGGGGCCCCGTGGCAGGGGACGGTCTGGATCTCGAAGGTGAGCCGGCCGACCAGGATGCCGCCCAGCGTGAGCACGCCCAGCAGCAGGAGGGGGAACCAGGCACCGCGCTGTGCGGCGCGCACGCGACGGGTCAAGTCGTCGAGTCCGGCGAGGAGTTCGTGAGGGGTGCCCGGCGTTGGCACCGACGCATCTGTCATGCCATCAGCTTTGCATTACAAACCAGTTGTGGCAAGAGACCTCCTGAGGTCGAAAATGCGCGCACGGCTCCCGGGTGCCGCGTGATGAGCCGCCTTGGCCCGAACCCCCTCCCCCAACCCGCGAGTCCGGGAAGGACCACGGGCAGGGCGACGGGCAGGGCGACACGCCGGTGGTGCTCCAGCTCAGCGCCGGTCACGGCCCGAGGCCACAATGCCCCTTGATCCCGGGGCGGTTGGGTGTGGGAAAGTCGTGGGCATGCCCATCATCTCCCCCGGCCGCGCCCGCCACCGCACGCTGGTGGCCGTCGCCCTGCTCGCCGCCGCGACGGCGCTCACCGCCTGCGGTGAGCGCCGCACCGACACGACCGCCAACGCCGCCAGGCCCCCCGTCGCCCCCGCCGATACCGCCGGCCCCGCCGAGACCACCCCGTACGTCGACCCCGGCATCGCGGACGGCGCCCCGCACAACCGCGACAACCTCGCCTACCGCCGCGCCCGCGAGATCTCCCCGGCCTCCACGGCGGACGCCAAGCGCGAGGCGGACCGGATCGAGCCCGTGCTCAAGCGGCTCTGGGAGCAGGGCTCCTGGACGCCCGAGGCCGTACGGGCGGCGATGCTCGGCCTCGGCTACCAGCTGGAGCAGACCGGTCCGACCGGCGAGATCCTCGGCGGCACCCTCGACGTCCGCCCCATGGACTCCCGCTTCGAGACCGACCACTACGTCACCCCGCCCGGCGCCCGGATCGGCCTGCGGGTGCACCCCGACACCTGCGTGTCGGCGTCCGTCGAGCCCGCCAGCTACTCGGTCTCGGTCAACGGCACCTATCCGGAGACCGGCTGCTTCCAGCCCCCGTACGGTCACTGAGAGGCTGGCTACCGCCGTCCCCGGAACGTGCGCCGCAGATCGTCCACCCAGGCGCCGGGGTTCTCCCAGGGGATGAAGTGGCCGCCCTTCTCATGGGCGTTGACGTTGACGTGGTTGAACCAGGCCGCCTGCGGGCCGGCCTTGAACGCCTCGACGCGCTCGGCGGCGCTGTGGACGCCGGGCGGGTTCTCGTAGGTGACCAGGGTGACGCCCACCGGGGCCTCCACGGCCGGGGTGCGGTCGTGGGAGCGGGTCCAGGGGTGGCGGTTGGCGTTGGCGTAGTAACGCATCGACGTGCCGATGGAGTTGTTCACCCAGTAGATCGTGGCGTGGGTGAGCAGATCATCCTTGCCGAACACGGACTCGACGTCTCCCCCGTCGTCGCTCCACGCACTCCAGCGCTCCAGCATCCAGGCGAGCAGCCCGGCGGGCGAGTCGCTGAGCCCGTGGGCCAGGGTCGCGCCGTCGAGCATGTGGACGGCGAGGTGCGCGGCGAAGGAGCGGTCCAACTCCTGGACGCGCTCCCGCACTTCGGCGGGCTGGTCGTCGGTGAGGGGCCGGTTGCGGGCGAAGTCCCAGGCGCGGGGGCCGTTGAAGAAGTCGAGCGGCAGGCCGGAGCCGATGTGGATGCCGTACAGCCGGTCGGCGTACTTGTGGCCGAGCTGGCTGGTGATCAGCCCGCCGATGTCACAGCCGCCGGCGGCGTACTTCTCGTAGCCCAGGGTCTCGGTCATCAGGGTGTGCCAGAGTTCCGACACCTTCCAGAAGTTGACGTCCGGGAAGCCGCTCAGCGGCCCGGGGAAGCCGAAGCCGGGCAGCGAGGGCACGATGACGTCGAACGCGTCGGCCGGGTCGCCCCCGAAGGCCGCCGGGTCGGCGAGCGGGTCGACGACCTTCGACCAGTGCCAGAACGTCCACGGCCAGCCGTGGGAGAGGATCAGCGGAATCGGACGCGGCCCGCGCCCCGCCCGGCGCATGAAGTGCACGGGCACGCCGGAGACGCCGACCCGGTAGTGCTCGTAGGCGTTGATCGCGGCCTCGGCCCTGCGCCAGTCGAAGCCGTCCCGCCAGTACGCGACCAACTCCCCCACGTAGCCCGCCGGAACCCCGTACGACCAGTCCTCGTTCCCCTCCTCCACCGGCGCCCGCGTCCGCCCGAGCCGCTCCCGCAGATCCCCGAGCACCTCCTCCGGCACGTGGATGGGGCTCGGCTCCAGGGGGAACAGGGGGAAGGCGTGCGGGGCGGCCATGGCGTGACTTCCTTCCGGCGAACGGTCGGTGCGGATCACCTCCACCCTGCCATGCGCGCCACCGGGCAGCCGCGGGCGGCTCCCGGGCCGGGGGCCGCCCGCTCAGCTCCGGGCGTTGTGAACCCGCACCCGGACGGCCACCGCGCGCAGGAGCGGCACCGGTACGTTCAGTGCCTCGGCGCGTGCCACCAGGTCGCCGAAGATCTGTTCCGCCTCGACGGGGAGGCCCGCGCTCAGGTCCCGGAACAGCGAGGAGGTGTCGTCGGAGCCCTTCTCGGTGACCATCGCGCGCGTCCGTGCCAGGTCCGCCTCGGGGACGGGGTACCCGGCGGCGGCCGCGACCGAGGCGGCCTCCGCGATCACGGCCTCGGCGAGTTCCGTGCCGCCCGGCGCGGCCGCGACCTCGCCGACGGTGCCGCCGCCCAGCACGTTGACGGCGCCGAGGCTGGTGATGAAGGCCCACTTCGACCACATCGCCGCGTCGATCGACCCGGCGAGCGCCGTCGTGAACCCGGCGCCGGACAGCGCCTCGTGGACCTCCGCGACCCGCGCGTCCGTACGGCCGCCGCGCACGCCGTAGACGAGGCTGCCCATGTCCGCGAGCATCGCGACGTCGCCCTGCTCGTCGAGCTTGGCCATCACCAGCGCGACCCCGCCGAGCACCGCCTCCTCGCCGAACCGCCCGACCAGGACGTCGATCTGCCGCAGCCCGTTGAGCACGGGCACGATCCGCGTCCCCGGCCCGACCGCCGGCGCGATGTCCTCGACCGCCCCCGCCAGGCCCGCCTCCTTGACCGTCAGCAGCACCAGGTCGTAGGGGCCGTCGATCCCGCCCGCCGTCACCAGCCGCGGCTCGATCACCGTCTCCTCGCCCAGCCCGACGATCCGCAGCCCCCGCTCCCGCAGCACCCGGGCCCGCCCCTCGCGCACCAGGAACGTGACGTCCCGCCCGGCCCGCGCCAGCCGCCCACCGAAGAACCCGCCCGTGGCGCCGGCTCCGACGATCAGAATCCGCATCATGCCCCTTCCGTGGCTGCACCTTCCCGGTGACCAACCGCGCCGGGGCCGAGATCATTCCAGCTGGAAATTCCCCTGGAACCCGCGACCCCGGCGAGGCCCCCGGGTGTCGCGGGGCTCGCCGGGGCCGCGGGGCTCGCCGGGGCTGCAGGACTCGCCGGGGCTGCAGGACTCGCCGGGGCTGCGGGATCAGCCCGTCGGCGGGCGGCCGCACACGATGTCGCGGTCCCTCCAGGCGTTGCCGCACCAGAGCTTCTTGTCGTCCGGCCCGGTGCCGTACTGGGTCAGCCCCCGGTTGGGCGGACTGCAGGCCGCCTTGCCCTTGAGCGGCGAGTACTGCGGGCACTCCCCGTTGTCCAGTGCCAGCAGGTGCGCGCGCAGCGCGTCCAGGCCCATGTCCTCGACTCCGGGGTTCGTGGACGGCATGAACCGGTTGGCGGACCAGGAGCCGCCCATGGCCCCGAACAGGGCGATCGCGCACACCAGTCCGGCCGCCAGCTGGGCCGTCGCCCGCGGTGCGATGATCCGCGCGGTCCGCTCCGGGGCCACCTCGCCCAGGACGCCCCGCAGCCAGCCGAATCCGCGTTCGTAGGCGAGCATCGCGCCGAGGACGGCCAGGACGATCAGGCAGTAGAAGATGATCCAGGTCGTGCGCGGGTACAGCTGGACGGCCTGGTTCTCCTCCATGTGGGAGGCGAACCAGAAGCGCAGCAGCCAGGCGCCCGCGAGGACGAAGCCGGCGGTCCGTACCGCGATGTGGCGCAGGCCGAGGCCCACCGCGACGCCCGCGCCCAGGAGCAGCAGCACCCCGAAGCCCGTCTGGCCGGCCAGTTCCCCGGACTCCGGCCAGTTGTGGTAGTCCTGCAGGCCGGAGCGGTCGGAGGCCCAGCCCATGACGTAGGCCGGGTCGATGTAGGTGTTGATGTAGGCGTAGCGGTCCGTGGTCGTGGCGCCGAGGCGCACCAGCTGGTAGAGCAGCGGCGAGCCGATCACCCCGGCGGTGACGAGCACCGTCCCGGCGAAGAGCGCGGCACGCTTGAGGACGGCCCCGCCCCGGCGCCACGGGAAGAGCAGCAGGGCCAGGACGAAGGCGCCGGGCGCCGCCCAGATGAACCAGCCCGAGTACCAGAGGAACACCACGCCGAACGCGGCGCCGAAGCCGAGCCCGCGCCGCACCGCCGAGCGGGCCGGGAGTTCGCCGGAGCGGCGGAGTTCCCGGAAGCAGGCGGCCAGCAGGGGCAGCAGCACCAGCATGGCGCCGTGGCTGTAGGGGCGGATCGGGTCGAGGAAGACGATCGACGTCGGCACGGCGACGGCCATCGCCCAGAACGGGCGCAGCAGGAGCCGCCAGGCGGCGTACGTCATGGGCCCGACCAGGGCGCTGAGCAGGAGTTGCAGGTCCTTGAGCGCGTGGCCCACGCCGACGCTGCCGTGGTGGAAGAGCTTGGCCCAGACGGCGAGCAGGGCGGGGAACAGCGGCGGGTAGACGCCCGGCAGGCCCTTGCCGCGCATCATGTCGATGGCCATGCCGAGAAGGTTGCCCGGGTCGCCCTCCTGTCCGCCCAGGCCCCACGGGGTGCCGTTCAGGGCCACGGCGATGCCGCCGGCCACGACGCCGGTGCCCAGGCCCGCGACGGCGGCGCAGACCAGCCGCTGGGCGGTGCGGTAGTGGCGCAGCTGGCCCCGGTAGGCGAGCAGGAGCAGCACGGCGAGGAGGGGGATGCCGAGGACCGCGGCGTACTGCTGGACCTTGGCGAGGCCGCTCACCTGGCCGATCCGGATGATCGGGTTGACGCTGATCTGCGTGCACAGGAGCATGAATCCGACGCCGACCCCGGCGCTGACCGCGATCTCGGCCAGCGGCGGGACGTAGCGATTCCGCGCCCAGCGGGCGAACCGGCCACGGGGCCCGCCGGACGCCGGGCCTCCCGACGAGGGGTCGGTGGTCGCCGGGTCGCCGGAGGACGGGTCGGCGGACGACGGCACGGGCCGCGCGTCGGGCGACGCCTCGACAAGGCCGCCGGCTGCGTACGGGGCCGTATCTGTCATGTCAATTCGCTTTCGTGGAACGGCGCGGGTCGTTACAGGATGACGGCAGGAAGGCCGCGGTGAACGGCCCGGGAATGCCGTCGGCCGGGGGTGCGACGGATACGCGCTCATCTATCTCCCCCGAACGAGCGTTGTTCTGACGATGTGTTGACGGAGGAGCGAGTCCGCCGGCCCATCTGATAAGACGTCCAGCCCCGGCCGAGGTTGCAGGTGGATCGGCTTCGACCCTATCCGGCCGGGTACCGTGCTCCCGCACCCGCTGCGCCCGGCAGCGGACCGGGAGGCGGGCAGGGGCGAGGCGCCATGGCGACGGTGCTCTTCAGCGGCGGCGACGTACGGGACCTGCACGACGCGGTGGCCGCGGAGTTCGCGCCGCACAAACTGCGGGTGCACCGCGGCGACGGCGCCGGCGGGCGGCTCGTACGGCACTGGCGCGGCGAGGTGTCGGTGTACGAGCTCGGCTGGGGCGCGGACGTGGACGTGGTGCCGGGCGAGCTGCCCGACCTGTACAGCCTCCAGGTGCCGCTGACGGGCACGGGCCTGGTCACGGTCGACGGCCACCCGCTCTCCACCCGGCTGAGCATCGCCGGGCCGGGCCAGCACCTCGCCATGTCCTACGGCCGGGGCTGCGTGAACCACGTGCTGCTGATCTCCCGCCAGGTGGTGGACGAGGCGGTGACGGCGCGCCGGGGCGAGCCCAGCGACGCGGCCGTGCGCTTCGACCCGTCGCTGGACCAGGACGGCGACGCGATGGCCGCCTGGCTGGAGCTCGCCCGCGCGTACGTGCGCGCGACGGGCAGCGGGCTGTTCACCCGTTCACCGCTGGCCGGGCGGCACCACGAGCGGCTGCTCGTCCACGGCCTGCTCGACCTCCAGCCGCACGACCTGGTGCGCGCCTCCGCCCTGGGCGCCGCCCCGGCCGCGGCGCCCGCCGCCGTACGCCGGGCCGTCGCCTTCTGCGCCGAGCACGCCCACGAGCCGATCATGGTCGCGGACATCGCCCGCGCGGCCCGGGTCGGCGTGCCGAGCCTGCGCCAGGGGTTCCGCACCCACCTGGACACCACGCCCATGGCCTACCTGCGCCGGCTGCGCCTGGACCGGGTCCACCACGACCTGCTCGCGGCCGCCCGCGGCGGCACCGAGGAGACCGTCACCCAGATCGCGCTGCGCTGGGGCTTCACCCACCTGGGCCGCTTCTCCCAGGAGTACCGCCGCGCCTACGGCCGCCTGCCCTCCCAGGTGCGCAGCGGCGCCTCGGGGGCATCAGGGTAACTCGGGGGCATCGGGGGCATCGGGGTAAAGTGCTGCCGATCTTGCGCGTGGCCGGCACCGCAGGCGTTGCGTGGGGGATCCCTTGAGTACCGATTTCCGTCCTGGGGCACCGCGCCCGCATGTCCTGCCCTACAGCGGCCGGGCGGCCGATCCCCGGCCCCTGGCGATCGCCGCGCAGATCCTCGTCGGCCTGCAGAGCGCCCTGCAGATCGTGCTGGGCTTCGCGGGCGGCACCCGGTCGGACACCTTCCGGACGCTCACGCCGCTCTCGGTCCCGCTGTTCATCGCGACCGTGGCCGTGTTCCTCTCCTGGTTCCGGCTCTGCCGCCGCAACGCCGAGGTCTTCGCCCCCGGCACGCAGCGCCACTCCCAGGGCTTCGCCGTCGGCGCCTGGTTCATCCCGCTGATCATGTGGTGGATGCCGCGTCGGATCGCCCTGGACATCTGGCGCGCCGGCGGCCCGGCCGCGGGCACCGAGCGCGGTTCCGGCGGCACCTGGCTGGTCGAGGCGTGGTGGGTCGCGTGGCTCGCCAAGACCATCGGCCCCAGCGCCGCCCTGTACTTCCTCGGCAACGGCTTCGACCCGTACTCCCCCTTCGGCCAGATCACCTCGGCCGTCGCCGGCGTGCTGGCGATCCTGTTCATCCACCGGCTCACCGCCCGCCAGCACGCCAGGGCCACCGAGCCTCTGGCCGCCGCCCCCTTCCCCTCCCCCTTCGCCTGAGCACTGCCCTTCAGCGCAGGAAGTCGGCCGGGCCGACTTCCTGCGCCGCCGCGTCCGCTCAGCCCTCCAGCCCGGCTTCGGCTTCGGCATGTTCAACACCGTGCAGCGGATCGGCGCCGCGTGCCGGGAGCACGGGGAAACTCGGTTGCCGCGGATCGCCGTCTCGATCATGATCGCCCACATGGACATTTGATGACTGCCACGTAGTACGTACCTGTCGCGCGATCGACCTCGGAGCCTGACGACCCGGCTCCGGGGCGATGGGTCGCGCCCCTCGTGAGCATCCGTCGGAGAGCGGGAGCCGCCGCGTGAGTTCGGCATGCCCTCCTGCTGAGTCCTGAAAGCACCCAACACACATGAATACCGACCGCAAGGCCCTGTGGGCCGTGCGTCAGTCCGCCCTGCCCACCGCCATCCGGTCCTGCCCGGACTGTCCCGGCAAGCGGCACCGCGCCTCGGGGAACATCCGCGTCAATGCGAGCGGCAAGCTGCTCGACGTCTGGCTGCTGCTGAGCTGCGCGTCGTGCGACCGGACCTCGAAGGTGCCCGTCCACGAACGCGTCCACGTCTCGACGCTGGAGCCGGCCCGACTGGTGGCGTACGAGATCAACAGCCCAGCGGTGGTGGGGGAGTTGATGACGAGCGCGTCGCTCGCGGCGAAGAACCGCTACCGCCTCGACTGGACCGGGACGTGGGAGCTGGAGACCCTGATGCCGCTGTACGCGCTCGACGACCCGAACCCGCTCTCGGTGCAGGTGCGCTTCGAGCTGCCCGCGCCGGTCCGGGTGGAGCGGCTGCTCCAGCTCGGCCTCGGCCTGAGCCGGGCCGAGGTGCGCCGCCTGGTCGCGAACGGGCGGATCCGCCTGCCGTTCGCTCCGGACGTCAAGGCGCACCAGGACTTCCAACTCGCCATCCACGGACCCGGTTCCGTCGATGCGGCCGAGCACGCGAAGTCCCTCGATGCGCCCATCGCCGAACGCACCGACCTGGCCGGATCGGGCTGTCGCCTGCTGTCCCTGGCAGTGACTTAGGCCCTCTCTTTCGGATCTTGTCGGATGAGCGGGCGTCGTTGGGGTGCGTGCATCGGCGGTGCCGAGGAGGGAGCCAATGCGGAGCATTGGCGACTGACGAGAAGCCGTCGAGGTGCGTGCCCCGGCGGCGACCGCCCGGCAAGATCCGAAAGAGAGGGCCTAGCCACAGCCCGTAGACGGATCGTCAACGCCGGCGTCGATCGTACGTCCACGCCCGTCCCGCAGAGTCCTCCTCAGCGCCGCGCAGGACACCGGCGGCACACACCTGAGAGAGGACGGGACGATCATGAGGAACCTCGTACGCAAGCGCCACGTGCTGGGCGCGCTGGCGGCGGCCGCGATCGCGATCACCGCGATGCCGGGCACGGCGAGCGCCAACACCACCGGCATGATCAGCGTGGGCGGCACGAACAAGTGCCTGGACGTGCAGTCGAGCAACTCCGCCAACGGCACCCCGGTGCAGATCTGGGACTGCAACGCCTCGGGCGCCCAGAACTGGTCGGGCACCGACCAGGCGGACGGGATGGGCATGACCCTCTCCGCGCTCAACAAGTGTCTGGACGTCAGCGGCGGCGGCACCGCGGACGGCACCCGGGTCCAGCTGTGGGACTGCAACGGCAGCGGGGCCCAGCGCTGGGTGCGCTACGAGGGCAACGTCCTCATCAACCCGCAGTCCGGCAAGTGCCTGGACGTCCCCGGCGGCAACTTCTCGAACGGCAACCAGCTGCAGCTCTTCACCTGCAACTACACCGCCTCCCAGCAGTGGTACTTCTCGCCGCCGCGCATCCCGCACGCCGGCTGACACCCACCGAGCAGACGCGGCGGCGGCCCGGCACTCCCCCGTCCCGACCGCCACCGCGTCACCCGGGGCCCGACTTCGCCCACCCCGCAGGCCGGGGCGCGAAGCCGGGCTCCACCCATGTCCGCGCCCGTGACCGCGGCCGTGTCCGCGCCCATGTCCGGTGCCCGCGCGAGGTCTCGACGGCCTCCTGGCTCGGCGCGCGTCACCAGGGGCGGGGCATCGGCACGGAGATGCGCGCCGCGGTGCTGCGCCTGGCCTTCGACGGGCTGGGCGCCCGCGAGGCCCGGTCGGGAGCGCTCGGGGACAACGACTCCTCCTTCGCGGTCTCCCGCAAGCTCGGCTACCTGCCCGACGGCGTCGAGCGCCACACCGTCCGCGGCCGTCCGGTGACCAACCGCCGCCTGCGCCTGCCCCGCGACCGGTGGGAGGCACACCGCAGCCTCCCCGTCGCGGTCGACGGACTGCCGCCCTGCCTCCCGATGTTCGGCGCGCAGGTCGTCGGGGGCGACGGCGGAGAGGATCTCCGCGCGACCACCCGCGCCTGAGCCGCCTCCCCCGGTGGGGTGAGGCGGGCCGTTCCGGGGGCGGATGTCGGGGGGTGCCGGTACGCGGGAGGGTCGGGGTGTCAACCAACGCTTCAACCGGCGCTTCGCCCAGGGGAGTTCACGATGGCCTCGCACACCCTTCTCGTCCGTCTGCACGGCCGCCCGGCCGCGGGGGTGCCGCGCTGGGCGGTACGGGCCGCCTACGTCACCGCGCTCCTGGTGCTGCCCGCCGGGCTCTGGCGGATCCTGGCCGTGGACCTGCGGGTGCCGCTGATGGACGTGGGGCCGACCGATGCGGCGCCGGAGTGGTTCGGGTTCGAGTGGTGGTACGTCATCGGGCTCAGCGTCGTCAGCGAGTCGCTGGCCTTCCTGGCCATCGGCCTGGTCAGCGAGTGGGGCGAGGTGTGGCCGCGGTGGATCCCGTGGGCGGGCGGGCGCCGGGTGCCGGTCATGGCGGCCGTGATTCCGGCGGGGCTGGGCGCGGCGATGAACACCCTGCTGTGGTCGTACGGGATGACGATGATCAGCCTGGGCTACCGGGTCGACGGCTCGGCCGACCCCGGCCCCGCCGTGAGCCCGACCGGCTGGAAGGCGGTGGTGTTCTTCGGCGCGTACTGGCCGCTGGCCGCCTGGGGGCCGCTGCTGGCTGTCCTGACGGTGCACTACTACCGGCGCCGCACTCAGACGGTCGTTCGCTGAAGCGAACGATCTGACGCTCAGCCGAACCCCTCGCCGCCCGCCCCGCACCCGTCCCCCTCCGCCAGGTGCAGCCGCTGCCCGGCTCGGTGCTGGAGCAGCAGCACCGAGCGGACCGGCTCCCCGCCCAGCGCGGTGTACGCGTGCGGGAGCGCCGCGTCGAAGCCGACGTAGTCGCCGGGGCCGAGTTCGAACTCCCGCCCGTCCACCCGCACGCCGAGCAGACCGGCCTGGACGACGGTGTGCTCGGTGCCGCTGTGGCCGCCCGAGTCCTGCGGGGTGCCGGTGCGCACCAGCTGGTCGTAGACCTCGAACACCGCGTCCCCGCACTCGATCCGGCGCAGCGGCCGCAGGTCGACGCCCTGCCCGCTGAGCACCTGGGCCTGCGCCGCGCGCACCACGGTGACCTCGGCCGCCGGCCGGGCCTCGACGAGGTCGGAGATCGGCACGCCGAGCACCCGGGACAGGCAGAGCACCGTCTCCAGGGTGGGGTTGCCGGCGCCGGACTCCAGCTGGGAGAGCGTCGCCTTGCCGATGCCGGCGCGGCGGGACAGTTCGGAGAGGGAGAGGCCGTGCTGCGCCCGTACGCGTTTGAGGTTGGCGGCGAGGACGCCCTTGACCGAGCTCTCGGAGTCGTTGCTCTCGGAGTTCACGCTCGACCTCTTCTCTCCGGACACCGTTCGCTATACCGTACGGTGCGTCTGCACGCGGTCGCGGCAGGCAGGTCAGCGTAGCGAAACGCTTCGCGACACCACCGCCCTCGTCAGGAGCCACAGGATGACCGATCCCACCGCCACCCCGCCCATCAAGTACCGCAAGAACGGCCTCACCCGCGGCGTGACCGAGGAGCTGGCCGAGAGCATGAAGCACGGCTGGGCCGACACCGAGCGCCACGAGCTGGAGCCGATCCCCCAGGCCGCGCACACCGCCCGCCGCCGCGCCGAGCTGTCGGCCGCGTACCCGGGCGAGCTGCTGGTGGTGCCGGCGGGCAACCCGAAGGTGCGGGCCAACGACAGCGACTACGCGTTCCGCCCGTCCTCCGACTACGTCTACCTGACCGGCGACCTCTCCCAGGACGCCGTGCTCGTCCTGGAGCCCACGGACGGCGGCGGCCACCTCGCCGTCGCCTACCTGCGGGGCCGCTCCTCCGTGGACAACGGCGAGTTCTGGCTCGACAACCACGGCGAACTGTGGGACGGCCGGCGCAACAGCCTGACGGAGAACGAGCGCCTCCTGGGCCTGCCCTGCCGCGACGTGCGCACCCTCACCGCCGACCTGGCCGCCTCCACGGCCCCCGTCCGCGTGCTGCGCCGCCACGACGCGGGGGTGGAGAGCGCCCTGGAGGGCCGCACCAGCGCCGAGCGGGACGCGGAGTTCGAGGTCCACCTGTCCGGACTGCGCCTGGTCAAGGACGAGTTCGAGATCGCCGAGCTGCGCTTCGCCTGCGAGGCCACCGCCCGCGGCTTCGAGGACGTCGTACGCGTCCTGGGCACCGACAGCCCGACCCCCGAGCGCCTGATCGAGGGCACCTTCTTCGTCCGCGCCCGCCTGGAGGGCAACGACATCGGCTACGGCACCATCGCCGCCGCCGGCCCGCACGCCACCACCCTGCACTGGGTGCGCAACGACGGCCAGGCCCGCCCCGGGGACCTGCTGCTGCTCGACGCGGGCGTGGAGACCAACCGCCTCTACACCGCCGACGTCACCCGCACCATCCCGGTCAGCGGCCGCTTCGGCGAGCTGCAGCGCAAGGTCTACGACGCGGTGTTCGACGCCCAGGAGGCGGGCATCGCGGCCGTGCGGCCCGGCGCCGACTTCCGCGACTTCCACCACGCCGCCCAGCGCCGCCTCGCCGAACACCTCACCTCCTGGGGCCTGTTCGGCGACCTGAGCGCCGACAAGGTGTACGAGCTCGGCCTCCACCGCCGTTTCACCCTCGCCGGCACCGGCCACATGCTCGGCCTGGACGTCCACGACTGCGCGCACTCCCGCACGGAGGAGCACGTCGACGGGCCGCTCAAGGCGGGCATGGTCCTCACCGTCGAGCCGGGGATCTACTTCCAGGAGAACGACCTGACCGTCCCCGAGGAGTACCGGGGCATCGGCGTGCGCATCGAGGACGACATCCTCGTCACCGAGAACGGCAACGAGAACCTCTCCGCGGGCCTGCCCCGGCGCTCGGACGAGGTCGAGGCCTGGCTGGCCGACCTCCGGGCCTAAGCAGTCAACGGCTTGACCCAGCGGCTCCACCGGGCCTCCGGCCGGTAGCCGGCGGCCTTCCAGGTGCGGTGGCCCAGCTCGTTGTCGTCCAGCACCATCGCGTCGATCCGGCGGCCGCCGAGGGCGATGAAACGTTCCTCGGCGGCCGCGAGCAGCGCGGCGCCGACGCCCCGGCGGCGGCGGTCGGGGTCGACGGCGAGGCGGTAGAGGTGGCAGCGCCAGCCGTCCCAGCCGGCGATGACCGTCCCGATCGGGCGGCCCGGGTCGTCCGCCGGGGCAGCGACGATCAGACACTGCGGGTCGCGGGCGAGGAGCGCGGCCACGCCCGCCGCGTCGTCGGTGATGCTGGTGCCCTTGGCGGCGCGCGCCCAGAGGGCGAGCAGCGCGGGGATCTCGTCGGGGGTGGCGGGGCGCAGAACGAGCTCGGAGGTCATGGCGGCCTGTCTAGCAGGGTGCCCGCCCGGCCCGCCTCCGAATTCCGGGCGTTCCGGCGAGCGCTCAGCCCGGTCGAGGCGATCAGCCGAGGTGATCAGCCGAGGTGATCAGGTGAGGTGATCAGCCCAGCCGCCACACCGTGGTGGTCTTCACCTCGGTGTCCTCCAGGTCCGCGACCACCGGCACCTGGTACGCCGCGACGGCGGTGAACCGCTCGCGCGGCAGGTAGGCCCGCCCCGGGTCGCCGACGATGACGGTGGCGCCGCGCGCGACGGCCCGCTCCAGGAAAGGCAGGAAGCGGGCGGCCATGGCCCGTTCGTAGAAGACGTCCCCGGCGAGCACCACCTCGGCGGGAGCGCCGTCGCCGTCGACGAGGTCGACGAGCGACGCCTCCACCCGCACCCCGTTGGCCCGGGCGTTGAGCCCGATCGAGGCGACGGCGTAGGCGTCGATCTCGGCGGCGCTCACCTCCCGCGCCCCGCGCAGCGCGGCGGCGATCCCGACCAGGCCGGAGCCGGCGGCGATGTCCAACACCGCCCGCCCGTCGACGAGTTCGGGGTGGTCCAGCACGTACCGGGCGACGGCGACCCCGCCCGCCCAGGCGAACGCCCAGAACGGCGGCGCCAGTCCGGCCTCCCCGCGCTGCCGTTCGGTGGTCTCCCACAGGGCGATGGCGTCCTCGGCCATGTGCAGGCTGATCTCGGGGACGAACGGGACGGGTTTCAGCTCGGTCGCGCTCCGGATGAAGTCGAGGTCGGAGAGGGTTCGCAGCTCACTCGGCATGCCCGCAGCATAGGGCCCGTACGGCCGGCTCCCGCACACGCTGCGTGGCGGAGCGATCAACGGTCGAGGGTGGACGTCACCGCCGTCGGGCGTCTACATTGCTGTAGTCGCCGGAGGCGCACGAATCCCCCCGGACAGCCGTCCGCCTCCGGCGCCCCGCGCATGAACGGGCTCAACTCCGCTCGTCCACCACGCGTTTGATCTTCCCGACCGAACGCTCCAGCGTGTACGGCTCCACCACCTCCACCTCGACGGTGACGCCCACCCCGTCCTTGACCGCCCGGACGACCTCCGCCCCCGCCGCCTCCCGCACCGGCCCCGGCGCCTCCGGACGGGCCTCGACCCGCACCGTCAGGTGGTCCATCCGCCCGCGCCGGCTCAGCCGCAGCTGGAAGTGCGGCGCGACGCCGTCGGTGCGCAGCAGGATCTCCTCGATCTGGGTCGGGAAGAGGTTCACCCCGCGCAGGATGATCATGTCGTCGCTGCGCCCGGTCACCTTCTCCATCCGCCGGAACGCCGGGCGGGCGGTGCCGGGCAGCAGCCGGCTGAGGTCGCGGGTGCGGTAGCGGATGACGGGCAGGGCCTCCTTGGTGAGGGTGGTGAAGACCAGTTCGCCGCCCTCGCCCTCGGGCAGCACCTCGTCGGTGAAGGGGTCGACGACCTCGGGATAGAAGTGGTCCTCCCAGATGTGCAGGCCGTCCTTGGTCTCCACGCACTCCTGGGCGATGCCGGGGCCGACTACCTCGGAGAGGCCGTAGATGTCGACGGCGTGCAGGTCGAGCCGCTCCTCGATCTCGCGGCGCATCTCCTCCGTCCACGGCTCGGCGCCGAAGATGCCGACGCGCAGCGAGGTGCTGCGCGGGTCGACGCCCTGGCGCTCGAACTCGTCGAGCAGGGTGAGCAGGTAGGAGGGGGTGATCATGATGATCTCGGGCCGGAAGTCCTGGATCAGCTGCACCTGGCGGGCCGTCATGCCGCCGCTGGCGGGGATGACGGTGCAGCCGGCCCGCTCGGCGCCGTAGTGGGCGCCGAGGCCGCCGGTGAACAGGCCGTAGCCGTACGCGATGTGCGCCTTGTCGCCGGGCCGGCCTCCGGCGGCGCGGATCGAGCGGGCGACGACGTCGGCCCACATGGACAGGTCGGCGTCGGTGTAGCCGACGACGGTGGGGCGGCCGGTGGTGCCGCTGGAGGCGTGGATGCGGCGGACGTCGGCCATCGGGACGGCGAACATGCCGAAGGGGTAGCCCTCGCGCAGGTCGGCCTTGGTGGTGAAGGGGAAGCGGGCGAGGTCCTCGAGGGTGCGGCAGTCCTCGGGGTGGACGCCGGCGGCGTCGAACTTGCGGCGGTAGAGCCCGACGTTGTCGTACGCGTGGCGCAGGGTGGCCCGCAGCCGGGTGAGCTGGTGGGCGCGCAGCTCGTCCGGACCCAGGCGCTCGCCGGCGTCGAGCAGGGCGGGAGGCAGGGGCTCGCCGAGGCGTCGCATCGTCGCTCCTTCTCGTCGGCTGACCGAGAGCATCGCCGACCGATCGTTCGGTCAGAGTGGGCCGGAGCCAGGTAACCCAGCCCCCGGCCTGCCTGTCAAGACCTCCGGCCATCGTTCCGGAATGCGCAGTTCCGGCAACTTTGCGTCAAGTCCTCCCCTTGACCCGGTTGGCCGATATGAAAATCATTACGGAAATTTGACTCACGCGACCCCTCTCCCGCCCCGACCGCATGGTTCAGTGGTGCGGCTTCTCCCCCGCACCCCGGAGTTAACACCGTGTCCTCGACTTCTGCCCTGGTCAGCGCCCTGCGCGACCTCGGCGACCGGCCCGCCGTCGTCGCCGACGGCCGCGCGATCAGCGGCATCGGCCTGCTGCTCGGCGTCTCCCCGCCCGGCGGCCTGCCCAGGGCCCTCGCCGAACGGGTCGCCGCGCACGCCGCCCTCGCGCCCGCCGCCGCCCGCACCGCCGAGGCCCGGCTGCGCCACTGGGCCGGCGTCCTCGGCCCGCCGCCCATCCGGCACACCGTGCTGCACCCCACCACCGAGCTGACCGTCGAGCTCGGCCTCGCCACCCTCCTCGCCGGCGGCACCGTCCACTGCGGCGACCCCGACCAGCAGCCCGACGAGCAGCTCGCCGCCCTCGCCGCCACCGGCACCACCCACCTCAGCCTGCCCTCCCCGCTGCTGTGGCGGCTCAGCGGCCGCCCCGGCCTCTCCGGCCACGACCTGCGCGCGCTGCGGCTGATCCTGCACGTCGGCCCCGAACCCCGCCAGGACGACGTGTACGCCGCCGTCGACGCGCTCGGCGCCGTCCTCGCCCACGTCCGCGCCCCGCAGAGCGAGGACGAGAACGCCGACCACCGGCTGCGCGCCGACGCGGAGGCCGCCGAGGCCGCCGCCTGGAAGTACACCATCGGCCTCACCGCCGACCAGACCCGCGCCTTCGGCGACCACCTCGACCGGGCCGTCCTCGCCTCCCTGCTCCTGACCCTCCAGCAAGCCGGCGTCCTCACCGACCCCGCCTGCGGCCACCACGAGGCCGAGATCCTCGCCACCGCCCTCGTCACCCCCGCCGAACGCCCGCGGGTGCGCGGCTGGCTGGACGCCCTCGCCCGCCACGGCCTGATCACCCGCCAGGGCCCGCTCTACCACGGCGCCCCGGTCCTCACCGCCGCCGACGCCCGCGAAGCCTGGCGCCCCGCCACCGAGGCCTGGGCCGACGGCCTCGGCCCCGCCGCCGCCCTCGAACGCGTACGGCGCGGCGCCACCCGGCTGCCCCGCCTCGTCACCGGCGAGGAACCGCCCCGCCCGTACGCCGCCCCGCTGCGCTGGGCCGCCGCCCGCGGCTACCTCGGCGCGGTGCTCGGCGCCCTGGTGCGCAGCAGCGCCGAGGCCCACTCAGGCGCACACTCAGGCGCCCACTCGGGGGCCCCCTCAGGCGCACACTCAGGGGCCCACTCAGGCGCCCACGACGGGCCGCAGCCGCTGCGCGTCCTCGAACTCGACCGCGAGGGCGTCGAGACCACCGTCGCCCGCGCCCTGGCCTCCCGCCCCCGCCGCCACACCGAGCACCACCTCACCCCGGACGGCGGCCGCTACGACCTGGTCGTGGCCACCGCCACCGCCGGGCCCGAGGAGGAGGCGCCCGCGCTCGTGGACCTGCTCGCCCCCGGCGGACGGCTGCTGCTGCTCGCGCCCGTCGCCGAACAGCTCGACCTGCTCATCACCGGCGACCCGCGCGTGGCGGGCGTCGGCGATGAGCGGGCCTGGCGTACGGCGCTCGCGCGGGCGGGCTGCCCGCAGGTCCTCGGCCTGCCCGGGGACGGGCACCCGATGGCGCCGCTGGGGATGGGACTGTTCGTCGCCCGGGCGGGGTGAGGGCCGGGGGCCGTCGGTCATCGGCTGTCAGCGCAGGTCAGCGCCCTCGCCGAGGCCCCCGTACCCGAACCCCGTGGCCGCCCGGTGAAGCCCGGATCACACACTGCCACCCGATCCGTACCATTTCGATACCGAAGCCCGGATGAGCTGCGGGAATCCTCGCCGCGCGGGCCCGCCCCCGGGTAGGCTCCGGACAGTCCTCCGGCCCCCGCGCAGGCGGCCCCGCGCCGCCGTGCCGCGATCCGGTGGTGCACCCCCGCGGGCCGTCACGACTGGTGTCACGACTGGTCTCCGCGCACTCGACATCGCGCGCCAGGGCAGTCGCGCGAACGGCGAAGGGCAACGCCTTGGCGGATCGGCTCACCGGAGGAGACTCCTCACTTCTGCGGCGCATCAACGCGGCGGTCACGCTGCGGGCGCTGCGGACGGGCCAGGCGGTGACCCTCACCCAACTCGTCGGCGAGACCGGACTCTCCCGGCCCACCGTCGAAGGCGTCATCGAGGGCCTGGTCGAGACCGGCCTGGTCGCCGAGGTGGAGCAGCCGCGCGAGGACAGCCCGCCGGGCACCACCGGGCGCCGGGGACGCCCCGCCCGCTGGTTCCGCTTCCGCGCCGAGGCCGGGCACATCCTCGGCATCGAGATCGGCGTGCACGACATCCGCGTCATCCTCGCCGACCTCACGGGCGAGGTGGTGGGCAGTCACTTCAAGCCCGTCGACGAGACCCTGGAGGCCGAGGACCGCCTCGCCGCCGTCCGCACCGCCGTCGCCGAGGTGCTGCGGAAGGGCGCCATCTCCCGCGACAACCTGTGGGCCGTCGGCGTCGGCACCCCCGGAATCGTCGACCGCGAGGGCACCATCCGGCTCGGCACCGCCATGCCCGGCTGGACGGGCCTCGACCTCGGCACCCGGCTGCGGCGCTCCTTCCGCTGCCCCGTCCTCATCGAGAACGACGCCAACCTCGCCGCGATCGCCGAGCACTGGCAGGGCGCGGCCGTCGGCGCCGACGACGTCGTCTTCGTCATGGCCGGCCTCAGCCCCGGCGCCGGCTCCCTCATCAACGGCCGCCTGCACCGCGGCTACGGCGGCGCGGCGGGCGAGATCGGCGCCCTGCACCTGCTCGGCCAGGAGGTCACCCCCGAGCGGCTGCTCTCCACCACCGGCAAGCCCCTCAACCCGCTCGACGAGGCCGCGGTGGCCCGGGTGCTGCGCCTGGCCCGGGAGGGCGACGAGGTCTCCCAGGTCGCCATGAACCGCTTCCTCACCCGGCTCGTGCAGAGCGTCGCCGCGCTCGTCCTCGCCATCGACCCGCAGCTGGTCGTCATCGGCGGCTGGGCCGCCGGCCTCGACGGCGTCCTGGAGCCGCTGCGCGAACGCCTCGCCCAGTTCACCCTGCGCGCCCCCGAGGTGGCGCTCGCCGCGCTCGGCTCGGAGGTCGTCGCCATGGGCGCCCTGCGCGTCGCCCTCGACCACGTCGAGGACCAGCTCTTCGCGGTGGACCCGCCGCGGTTCTAGGTACTGAGAACGGTTCTCCAGGTACTGAGAACGGTTCTCCAGGTGCTGAGAACGGTCGAGGCCCGCACACCGACCGGGTGTGCGGGCCTCGACCTGAGGGTTTTCGGGAAATGGATCAGGAGGCGGTGCGGACGCCTTCCGCCGCACCGACCGGAGTGACCTCGACGAGGCCCGTCTCACCGAAGGTCAGCTTGCAGGTGTCCGCACGGTAGGTGGAGACGGCCAGCGCGACCAGGCGCCCGGCGGCGGCGTACTGGGTGGTCATGACCAGCACCGGCGAGCCCGGGGGACGCTCCAGCAGCGCCGCCTCCTCGGCCTCGGCCACGCCCAGCTCCACCGCGCGCGACTCGCCGTCGACCTCCAGGCGCTCCAGCTGGCGCAGCACCGAACGGGCCCGGTCGCTCTCGGCCCGGAAGCCCGGCAGGTGCGGCAGCGCGGCGGCCGGCACGTGCAGCGACTCGGTGGCCATCGCCCGGCCCTCGACCAGCCGGACCCGGCGCACGGTGTGGACGGTCGCGCCCTCGGCGACGCCCAGGCCCTTCGCCAGCTGCGCGGAGGCCGGGGAGGTGGTGCAGTCGACCGTACGCCAGGAGTGGCTGCGGACGGCGCCCGGCCAGCCCTCCTCCTGCCGGTTGACCGGCACGCCCACGCGCGGGGCGGCGATCAGCGTGCCGATCCCGCGGCGGCGCACCAGGCGGCCCTCCAGCTCCAGCTGGTCGAGGGCCTGGCGCAGCGTCGCCCGGGCCACGCCGAAGCGGGCGGACAGCTCGCGCTCGTTGGGCAGGACCTGGCCGATGGAGAACTCCGTGTCGATGGCCTTGAGAAGCACCGTGCGCAGGTGCCAGTACTTGGGCTCCGGCACCGCTGAGAGCTGTCCTGTCGTCCCCACCGTGTCCTCCACCTGTTTCCGGCCTGCCCTGCGACGAGGGCGGATCTCCGGCCCGCTGTCCGCTGTTGCGGCAGGTGGGAGAGCGGGCTTTTATCCGTCCTTCTTTATTAAAGGTCCTTGCAGTAAGCGACCCTAGGGGCTCTGTCCGGAGATGGTCAAGACCAATGACGACGCTCCGTGCCTCCGCGGTGCATCTTCATGCCACGTTCATGCCGGCGCCCCCCGTTCCGCTCCCGCTCCACCGCGACGCGACCGGGTCACGAGTCCCGCCGCAGGCCCAGCCGGTAGGCTGCCCGAGTGACCGTGGTGACGACAGTGAACGTGAACGGAATCCGTGCGGCGGCCAAGAAGGGCTTCGTCGAATGGCTCGCCGGCACCGAGGCGGACGTGATCTGCCTCCAGGAGGTGCGCTCCGAGCCCGAGCAGCTCCCCGTCGAGCTGCGCGACCTCGACGGCTGGCACGCCGTCTGGGCCCCCGCCGCCGCCAAGGGCCGCGCCGGGGTGGCCATCCTCTCCCGCCAGGAGCCCGAGCGCACCGTCATCGGCTTCGGCTCCGAGGAGTTCGACGACTCCGGCCGCTACATCGAGATCGACCTGCCCGGCCTGACCGTCGCCAGCCTCTACCTCCCCTCCGGCGAGGTCGGCACCGAACGCCAGGACGAGAAGGAACGCTTCATGGCGGAGTTCCTCACCCACCTCACCGCCCTGCGCACCCGCGCCGCCGCCGACGGCCGCGAGGTCGTCGTCTGCGGTGACTGGAACATCTGCCATCGCCCCGAAGACCTCAAGAACTGGAAGTCCAACCAGAAGGCCGCCGGCTTCCTCCCCGAGGAACGCGCCTGGCTCACCCGCGTCTACGACGAAGCCGGCTACGTCGACGTCGTCCGCGCCCTCCACCCCGACGCCACCGGCCCCTACTCCTGGTGGTCCTACCGCGGCCGCGCCTTCGACAACGACTCCGGCTGGCGCATCGACCTCCAGGTCGCCACCCCCGCCCTCGCCGCCAAGGCCACCGACGCCCGCGTCGAGCGCGCCGAGACCCACGCGGAGCGGTGGTCGGACCACGCGCCGGTCACGGTGGCGTACGCCCACGAGTAAGCCGACCGCGGCCGGCAGGCGGGGGCCTGCCGGCCGGCGGTGTCGGGCTCTCTCCCGGACCGGTCATTCGAACGCGGCGGCGGCCTCCCTCAGGGCCTGCGCCACGGTCTCCGGGTCGTAGGGGGCGGGCTCGCCGGGCAGGTAGGTCACCGAGCGGAGGTCCCCGCTGTAGCGGAAGCTGCGGTGGCGTTCGTAGAGGGGCCAGGAGACCGGCGACTTGCGGTCGACGCCGACGCTGATGCCCTGGAAGGGGGCCATGCCGATCAGCTGGTGGACCGGGCCCAGGCGTCCGGTCTCGCTGCCGTCGACGAGCAGCCGGAACTCCCACCTCAGGTCCGCCACGGCCGTCGCCTCGACGGTGACCGTCCGTGCCCCGACGGCCAGTTCGCCCCCGTCCGCCTCGTACAGCTCGCCGTACTCGTTGTAGGCGAAGCGCAGGCGTCCGTCCTCGACGTAGAGGCTGTAGCCACCGCCCTGGTCGCCGTGGGAGACGAGGACGCCCCGGTCGTGCGCGCGGTGGTCGGCGAGGTCGACGGCGATGTCGAAGGAGCGGAACGAGATCAGCCGGGAGGATCGGTAGCGTTCCAGTTCGGGGGTGCCGGCGAGCAGGGTGAGCGGGCGGCGCAGCCGTTCGTCCTCCGGGTGGCGCAGGGCGAGCGCGCCGGAACCGTCGGCGAGCGGGAAGACGCCGTTGCGCCAGGCGGCGTTCTCCCATGCCTCGGCCAGTTCCCTGACCACCTCGGGGTGGTCGGCGGAGACGTCGTCGATCTCGGTGGGGTCGGTCCGCAGGTCGTACAACGCCCATTCGGCGTCGTCGTACGGGGTGCCGGGGCGGTGCAGGGTGACCAGTTTCCAGCCGTCGCGGTAGTAGCTGCGGTTGCCCGTCATCTCGCAGTACTGCTCGGTGTGGGTGCTGTCGGCGTCCGCCGCCCGGAGCACGGGGGCGAAGCTGAGGCCGTCGGGTTCCTGGACGGGCCGTCCGCGGCGTTCGTCCGGGCGCCGGAGGCCGGCCAGGTCGAGCAGGGTGGGGAGGATGTCGGTGACGTACTGGTACTGCGTGCGGACACCGGTGTCGCCCTCGGCGCGCGGCAGGCCCGCGGGCCAGGAGAGGACGAAGGGGACGCGCACCCCGCCCGCGTAGGTCTGGCCCTTGTAGAGCCGGAACGGGGTGTTGGAGGCCATGCCCCAGCCGCGCGGGTAGTGGACCAGGCTCTGCGGGCCGCCGATCAGGTCGATCTCCCGTTGGACGTCCGGGTTCCAGTCGTCGGGGAGGTTCGGATGGTGGACGAAGCGGCTGAAGTAGCTGCGGGTGCCTTCGGCGCCGCCTTCGCCGGTGCCGCCGTTGTCGGAGGTGAACACGATGACGGTGTCGTCGAGTTCGCCGAGGGCGGCGAGGGTGTCGGTGAGCCGGCCGAGGTTCTGGTCGACGTTGTCGACCATCGCCGCGTAGACCTCCATGTAGCGGGCGTACAGCTTCTTCTGCACGTCCGTGAGTTCGTCCCACGGGCCGACGTCGTATCCCGCCTCCCGGTTGCGTTCGGGCAGCCGGGTGCCCTCGGGGAAGTGGCCGGCGGCGAGTTGGCGGGCGAACCTGGCGGCCCGCAGCTCGTCCCAGCCGCCGTCGTACCGGCCCCGGTGGCGCGCGAGGTCGTCGGGTTTGGCCTGGAGCGGCCCGTGGACGGCGTTGTGGGCGAGGTAGAGGAAGAAAGGCTTGTCGGCGTCGTGGGCGCGCAGTGACTTGACCATGGAGATGGCCTGGTCGGTGATGTCGTCGGTGTAGTAGTAGTCGTCGGGGAACTCGTCGATGTCCAGCGGGCTGTTGTCGCGGACGAGTTGGTGCGGGTGGAAGAGGCTGGTGAGCCCCTCCAGCACGCCGTAGTACTGGTCGAAGCCCTTCTGCAGCGGCCAGTTGGAGCGGTCGTCGGCGGCGTTGGAGGCGGAGTCGCGGGTGAGGTGCCACTTGCCGACCGCGTAGGTGGCGTAGCCGGCGTCGTGGAGCAGTTCGGCGAGGGTGGGGATGTCGCCGGCCACCTCCATGCCGTAGCCGGGGAAGCCGGGGTCGGCGTTGGCGACGAAGGAGTAGCCGACCCGGTGCGGGTTGAGGCCGGTGAGCAGGGCGGCACGGGCCGGGGAGCAGAGCGGCATGGTGTGGTAGTTGGCCAGCCGGACGCCGTTCGCGGCGAGGGAGTCGAGGGTGGGGGTGGGGATCTCGGAGCCGAACGGTCCGATGTCGCTGTAGCCCATGTCGTCGATCAGGACGACGACGATGTTGGGTGCGCCTCGGCGGGCACGGTTGCGCGCGGGCCAGGCGGGGGCGGACTCGCGGAAGGTGCGGCCGACGGTGCCGGGGAAGCCCTGGTAGGGGTCGCGGCGGGTGGTCATACGGTGCTCCGGGGGGTGAGGTGCGGGACGGCGGCCAGGAGGGCGGCCGTGTACGGGTGTCGGGGCTCGTTGACTACCCGGTCCGCCGGTCCGGTCTCGACGATCCGGCCCCGGTGCATGACCGCGATCCGGTGGCTGACCTGCCGGACCACGGCGAGGTCGTGGGCGATGAAGAGGATCGCCAGCCCGAGTTCGCGCTGGAGTCCGGTGAGCAGGTCGAGCACCTGGGCCTGGACGGAGACGTCGAGGGCGGAGACGGGTTCGTCGCAGATCAGGACGCTGGGCCGGGGTGCCAGTGCGCGGGCGATGCCGATGCGCTGGCGCTGGCCGCCGGAGAAGGCGCGCGGGTACCGGTCGGCGCTCGCCGGGTCCAGGCCGACCTGGCGGAGCAGTTCGGCGATCCGGGCGGTGCGCTGCGCGCGGTCGCCGAGGCCGTGGGCGATCAGCGGTTCGGCGAGGATCCGGGCGACGGTCATCCGGGGGTTGAGGGAGGAGTACGGGTCCTGGAACACCATCTGGATCTCACGCCGGGCCGGGCGGGAGCGGTCCAGGTCCTCGCCCCGGTAGCGGATGTCGCCCGCCGTGGGCGCGTGTGCCCGGACCAGGGCGCGGGCCAGGGTGGACTTCCCGGAGCCGGACTCGCCGACCAGGCCGAGGGTCTCGCCCGGGCGCAGCACGAGGTCGACGCCGTCCAGTGCGGTGACGGGCCGGCGGCGCGGGCCGTAGGTCTTGCGCAGGCCGCTGACGGTGAGCAGCGGGTCGTCGGCGGGGGTGGCGTGGGCGGCGGCCGCCGAGGGCTCGTCCAGGCGGGGGACGGCGGCCAGCAGCCTTTCGGTGTAGGGGTGCCGGGGGTTGGCGAGGACGTCGTCGGTGCGGCCGTGCTCGACCACCTTGCCCTGGTGCATGACGAGGATCCGCCGGCAGGTCCGGGCGATCACGCCGAGGTCGTGGCTGATCAGGACGAGGGCGGTGCCGCGTTCGCGGTTGATGTGTTCCAGCAGGTCGAGGATCTGCTGCTGGACGGTCGGGTCGAGCGCGGTGGTGGGTTCGTCGGCGACCAGGACGTCCGGGTCGCCGGCCAGGGCGAGGGCGATCATGATGCGCTGGCGCTGGCCGCCGGAGAACTGGTGCGGGTGGTCGCGCAGGCGTTTCGCGGCGTCGGGGATGCCGACCAGGTCGAGCAGTTCGACCGCTCGTGCGGCGCGCCGCGCGCGGGCGTCGGGGCGGTGGGCACGCAGGGCCTCGTCGAGCTGGCGGCCGACGGTGAGGACCGGGTTGAGCGAGGACATCGGGTCCTGGAAGATCATCGCGATCCGCCGGCCGCGCACCTCGCGCAGCGCGGGCTCCGCCAGGGCGGCGAGGTCCCGGCCGTCGAGCCGTACCGCGCCACCCGAGATCCGGCCGTCGGCGGGCAGCATGCGCAGCAGCGCGAGTGCGGTGGTCGACTTGCCGGATCCGGACTCCCCGACGATGCCCAGGCTGTCCCCGGGAGCGAGTTCGAACGCGGCCCCGGCGACGGCCTCGACCCCGGAGAACTCGACGTGCAGGTCATGGACTTCGAGGACGGCGTTCATCGGCGGATCCCCTCGTTCAGGGCCTCGGCGATCAGGGTGAGGCCGAGGACCAGGGCGGTGACGGCGACCAGCGGGGCGGCCGCGAAGGCGGGGTGGGTGGCGAGGTAGGCCATCGACTGGCTGAGGATTCCGCCGAGCGAGGGCTCCGGCGGGCGGACGCCGACGCCGAGGAAGCTCATCGCTCCCTCGATGAAGACGGCCAGCGAGAGCGCGACGGCGCTCTGCACGATCAGCGGGTCGACGGCGTTGGGGAGGACGTGCCGCACCAGCACGCGCAGCCGGGAGGCTCCGCCGACCCGGGCGGCGAGGGCGTACTCGCGCTCGCGCTGCACCAGGATGCCGGCGCGCAGCTGCCGCCCGAAACCGGGGATCTCGGCCAGGGCGATCACGATGGTCACCGGCCAGCGGCCGGGGCCGAGCACCGCCGTGACGGCGAGTGCGAGGATCAGTCCGGGGAAGGCCAGCAGCAGGTCGAACAGGCGTTGCACGGCGAGGTCGGCCCAGCGGGAGAGCCCGGACAGCAGGGCCAGCGCGCAGCCCAGCAGGGCGCCGACCGGCACTGCGGTGAGGCTGATCAGCAGGTCGGTGCGGGTCCCGTACAGCACCCGGCTGAAGAGGTCGCGTCCGAGGTCGTCGGTGCCGAAGGGGTGGTCGGCGCTCGGGCCCGCCAGCGCGAGCGTGCTCTGGGCGGTGGGGTCGGCCGCGGTCAGCAGGGGGGCGAGCAGTCCGGCCAGGACGACGGCGCCCACCAGCACCAGTCCGGTGGCGCCGCGCGGGCTGCGCAGGCCGGTCGGTCGCGGGCGGCGTACGGCAAGGGTGGTCATCGGGTCACTCCCACCTGATCCGGGGGTCCAACCAGGCGTACGCCAGGTCGGTGAGCAGTTGGACGGCGACGTACCCGGCGACGAGCAGCAGGAGCAGGTCCTGCACGACCGGGTAGTCGCGGCGCAGGACTCCCTGCTCGGCGAGCTGGCCGAGGCCGGGCCAGGCGAAGATCGCCTCCACCAGGACCGCTCCGCCGAGGAGTTGGCCGATCTGCAGGCCGAGGACGGTGACGGCGGCGGGAAGCGCGTTGGGCAGGGCGTGCAGCCAGACGATCCGGCGGCGGGGGACGCCGAGCGCGGTGGCGGTGCGGACGTAGTCCTCGGCGAGTGCGCGTTCCAGGCCGTCCTTGAGGTAGCGGGCCAGGACGGCGGCGCTGGGCAGGGCGAGGCAGAGGGCGGGCAGCAGCAGGTACTGGACACCGATGTCGGGCTGTTCGAGGATCGATTCGTGGCCGCCGGGCGGCAGCAGGCGCAGGGTGACCGCGAAGACGAGGACGAGCAGCACGCCGGTGACGAACGGCGGGACCGCGAGCACCGCCGTGGTCAGCGCGCGGACGGCGGCGGCGACCGGGCCGCGCCGGACGGTCGCGCCGAGAACGCCGAGCGGCAGGGCGAGGGCGATCACCAGCAGCAGGGCGCCGAGGGTGAGTTCGAGCGTGTTGCCGAGACCGTCGGCGATCAGGTCGGCGACCTGCCCGCCGATGGCGTAGCTCGCCCCGAGGTCGCCGGTGACCAGGTCGCCGAGCCAGTGCAGGTACTGGCCGAGCGGCGGCCGGTCGAGGCCGAGGTGGGCTCGTACGGCGGCGACGGTCTCGGGCCCGGCGTCCGGTCCGGCGAGGCTGGTCGCGGGGTCGCCGGGGATCAGCCGCAGGATCAGGAAGATGAGGAAGGAGGCGGCCAGCAGCACCAGCAGCCCGGAGGGCAGGCGTCTGAACAGGAAGGTGCGCATCGGATCAGGCCGTCAGGTAGGCGTCGTCGAGGTCGAGGTAGTTGAACTTGTTGAGGGTCGCGCCGCGGACCTTGGCGGTGGCGACCTCGATCTCGCCGGCGATGGCTATGTCGATGACGAACTCCTCGTCCAGGAGGGTGTCGGTGATCTGCCGGTAGAGCGCCTTCGCTTCGGCGCCGTCGGCGTCCGCGCGGTTCCACGCCCGCTGCACGACGTCGGTGTAGGCGGGTGACGAGAACAGCGAGCTGTTCCTGGCCTCGTTGAAGGGGTAGGCGCTCACCGCCAGGGTGGCCGGGTGGAGTTGGGCGAAGCCGTGGCTGAGCGTCCACAGTGCGGGCATGGTCTGCGAGATCAGCTGCTTCTGCATGGTCGGGGAGTCGGTGGGCTGCAGGACG
This sequence comes from Kitasatospora sp. NPDC051170, assembly GCF_044455705.1. Classification (NCBI taxonomy): domain Bacteria; kingdom Bacillati; phylum Actinomycetota; class Actinomycetes; order Kitasatosporales; family Streptomycetaceae; genus Kitasatospora; species Kitasatospora sp. NPDC051170. The sequence continues at coordinate 208,603 of NZ_JBITFA010000007.1, forward strand.
GTCTCGATGCCGACCTGCTTGAGGTCGTACTGCAGGATCTGGGCGGTCGCGACGCCCTCCGGGGTGGCCGAGTGGGCGAACGGCAGCGTGATGGTGTCCAGGCCGGCCGCCTTCAGCAGCTCCCTGGCCTTGGCGGGGTCGTGGCGGTAGTGGGTGGCCCCGGCGTCGCTGTAGGCGGGTGAGGACTTCGGCCAGGGCGCGGAGGAGGCGAGGCCGTAGCCGCCGAGCGCCTGCTGGACCAGCCGCTCGCGGTCGACGGCCCAGGCGATGGCCTGCCTGACGCGCTTGTCACCGACGTGCTCGGCGGTGACGTTGACGCCGATGTAGTAGGCGCCGGCGCCGGTGTCGTAGGGGGTGATCCGGAACTGCGGGTCGCCCTTGAGGGTGGCGATGTCCTTGCCCTGGACGCTGTACGAGAGCTGGCTCTGCCCGGTCTTCAGCGAGGACAGCAGGGAGTCGGCCTGCGGGATGACGCGGATCTCGACGGCGTCCAGGTAGGGGCGGCCGGGGTTCCAGTAGGTGTCGTTCCGGGTGAAGCCGATCGAGGCACCGGGCTTGCGCTCGCCGAACCGGAACGGGCCGGTGCCGATCAGCTGCTTGCCGGCGACGGCGTCCTCGACGGTGGCCGGGTCCGTGATGATCATGAACTCGAAGAGGTCGAACAGGTTGCTCACCGGGTGCGCCAGCACCAGCGTCAGCTCGTGGTCACCGTTCTTGCGGAAGTCGGTGACGGTCGCCGCCGTGGACCGCAACTGGGCGGAGCGGACCGGGTTCTGCAGGTTCTTGACGGCGAAGATGACGTCGTCGGCGGTGAACGGCCGTCCGTTGTGGAACCGCACGTCCTCGCGGAGTTCGAACGTGATGCTCTTCCCGTCGTCCGCGAGCTTCCAGGAGAGGGCCAGCTCGGGCTGCGGCTGCAGCTGGTCGTCGTATCTGGTGAGGGTGTTGAAGACCAGCCGCTGCACCAGCGTGTTGGCACTCTGGGCGAAGAGCAGGCTCGGGGTGAAGTCGATGCTGGTCGCCACGGTGAGCGTGCCACCGCGCCGAGGGCTCGCCGACGCGGCGGGCGAGCTGCTCTCCGCGGCCGAGCGGCAGGCCGCCAGCGAGAGCAGGCCGGCCGCGGCGACGGAGCCGCGGAGCAGGGAGCGACGGGAGAGCGCGTTCATGGTGGAAGGTCCTTAAGCTGTGGGTTAGTTGTTCTCGCGGCGGAAGAAATGCCGGGCACACGGGAGCCGGGACGAGCTGCCGGGACGAGCGGCCGGGACGAGTTGCCGGGTCGGCCGGCGGGGACGGCCGGCGGGGTCAGCCGGCGGCGGGGGCGGGGCGGCGGCGACAGGACAGCGGGGAACGGAACAGTTCACCGAGGACCGCCGCCCCGGCCGCCACCGCGAGGGCGTCCCGGCCGCCCTGCGGGGTGACCACCAGCTCCGGGTCCCGGCCCAGGTACGAGCGGCGCGCCACCTCGGCCCGGACCGCCTCCAGGTACCGGCCGTCCAGCATGGCGAAGGTCTCGGTGAGCACCACCAGGTCCGGGTTGACCACGTCCACCAGCACCGCCACCGCCTGCCCGATCAGCCGGGCCCGGCGCAGGACCAGCCGGTCGGCCCGGGCGTCGCCCGCCCGCACGGCCGCGATCATCCCGGTGCGCTCCGGGACCGGGATGACGCCCGCGGTGACCGCGTCCCGGTACAGCGTGGTGTCCGAGGCGGCCGCCGCCAGGCAGCCGCGCCGCCCGCAGGGGCAGTCGGCCGTGCTGCCGGGCACCCGCAGGTGCGCGACCTCACCGGTGGCCGACCGCGGCCCCAGGTGGACCAGGCCGCCGACGGCGAGCGCCACGTCCACCACATGGCCGACGAACAGCTGCACCAGGCTGCGCCGGGCCGCCGGACGTCCGAAGAGGATCTCCGCCTGGGCCAGCGCCCGCGCGTGGTTGTCCACCCGCACCGGCAGCCCGCTCGCCCGCTCCAGGAGCCGCCCGAGCGGCACCTCGTACCAGTCGAGCGGCTCGTGGCGGACCGTCACACCGCGCTCCGGGTCGACCGCCCCGCCGGTGATCGCGCCCAGCCCGACCACCTCGCGTCCGGCGGCCGCCTCGGCGAGGAAGCCCGGGACCTGCCCGAGCAGCCGGTCGAGCACCGCCCGGCCCGTCAGGCCCAGGTTGTCGAGCACCTCCTGTGCGAGCACGTTCCCGCGCAGGTCGAGCAGGGAGAGCGTGGAGTACGGCACGCCCACGTGCACCCCGGCGACCGCCAACCGCTCGGTGTCGACGTCCACCGGAAGTTGAGGGCGGCCCACGCTCCCCGTACCGGCCAACTCCGGCCGCTCACAGAGCAGTCCGTACGCAAGGAGGTCGACCACCTGCCGGGAGACCGCCGCCGGGCTCAGCCCGGACAGGGCCGCGACCCGGCTGCGGGCCACCGGCCCGTGATCCAGCACGGTCCGCAGCACCGTCGCCGAGTTCACGTCGCGCCGGTCGTCGCCCGCCCGCGCAGCCCACCGGGTGGGCGACGCCGGCCCGGTGGCGCTCACCCGCGCGGTGATCTCAGGCTCCCGGGCGGGCGGCTTCGAGCTGCTCGGCCGGGACGATCCCCGCGACCTGCGGCGGCTCGGCGGGCTCGAGCAGGCGGCTCGGGACGCCGTCCACACCCACGGGCAGGTCACCGTCCAGGGTGATCCGGCGCACCAGGCGCGGCTGGTCGCCGTAGTCGTTGACGGCGTAGTGCTGGGTGGCCCGGTTGTCCCAGAGCGCCACGTCGCCGACCTGCCAGTCCCAGCGGACGGTGTTCTCCAGGCGCTCGACGTACCGCTGGAACAGCGCGATCAGCGCCTTGCTGTCGGCGCCCGACACGCCCTGGATCCGCTGTGCGAACGCCCCGAGCAGCAGGCTGCGCTCACCGGTCACCGGGTGGACCCGGACCAGCGGGTGCTCGGTCTTGAAGGCGGTGGAGACGAACACCTTGCGGAACAGCTCCGCGATCTCCCGGTTGTCCGCCAGCTCGGGCTTCAGCGCCAGCGTGGCGGCGTAGTCGTAGTCGTTGGTGTGAACGGCGCGCAGGCTCTCGGCCAGCGTCCTCAGCGGTGCCGGCAGGTCGTCGTACGCGGCCGCGGTGTTGGCCCACACCGTGGAGCCGCCGGCCTGCGGCAGTTCGAGCGCGCGCAGGATGGAGGCCTTCGGGTAGGACGGCACGAAGGTCACGTCGGTGTGCCAGTTGTTGGCGCGCACGCCCTTGGTGGCATCGAGCTCGAAGATGTACCGGCCGTCGGCACTCGGCACGGTCGGGTGGCCCACGGGCTGGCCGAGCAGCCGGGCGAACGCCTCGTGCCCGGCGTCGTCCAGGTGCTGCTGGCCCCGGAAGAACAGCACCTTGTGCCGGTACAGGGCGGCTTCGATCGCGGCGACGGTCTCGGCCGGCAGGTCGCCGCCGAGGTGGACGTCGTGGACGATCGCGCCGATCCGGCCGGCGGCCGGCGTGAGACGCAGTTCGGTGATGGCAGTGGTCATGGCTGTCCCTCGGAGGTCGTCAGGGGAAGGGCGGGCGGCGCGGGCGGAGGCCACGGCGCGGCGGAACTTCGGGAACGCGGGAATGCGGGAATGCGGGAGCGCGGGAGTGCGGGAGCTCAGGCGTGCGGGAGCTCGGAGAAGCGCGTCAGGCTCGGACGGCGCGACGACAGACGGCGCAGCGACAGGAGGGGCACGCGATACGGCACATGGCGGTCATCGCCCCTCCTTCTTCTCTCGGCTGCGAGCAGGTCGTGGCCCCATGCTGGCCAGCTGCAGGGCACCCTGTCAAACATCACTTCGCCTGGTGGGAGCGGGTGTTGCGGCTCTGTGGCACCGTGTTGCGGCGGATGGCGGCGGATGGCGGCCGGTGACGCCAGACGGGCGATCCTGGTGAGGGCGAACGGCTCGAACGAACAAGTCCGTACTGCTCCGGGTGAGTTTTTCTGTTGCATCTTGTCGGGTTCTGATCAATGCAATATCATATGGCACCACCGCCGGACTGGGCGGCCGACTCCGTGATCTCAGTGCCTCGTCGACGGCGACGCTCCACCTGCCGCCGTCGCGTTCCCCCACCGCACCCTCCAACGGCGTCGTCGTGCCGGCACGACTCGGTACGGAACCTCAGAGCCGGCCCCGTCCCACCCCCACACGCGCCGGGTCCCGGCCCGGCGCGCTCACCCACCCGGGGAGCCCCCACATGAGCAGAACCTCCCATCGCGTCGCCGGCCTGCTGGCCGCCGTGACGCTGGCCGCCTCCGGCCTCGGTGCCACGGTGCCACGGTGCTCACCGGCGCCGCACCGGCGGCCGCCCTCGGCAACGGCAACGCCCTGACCCCGCCCATGGGCTGGAACTCGTGGAACAGCATCGGCGCGTACGTCACCGAGAGCCAGGTCAAGCAGACGATCGACTTCATGTCCGCCAACGGCCTGGTCCAGGCGGGCTACAACACCGTCACCGTCGACGACGGCTGGTCGATGCGTCACCGCGACGGCCAGAACACGGACTTCGCCAAGACGGCCGACAACGCCATGCAGCTCTACGACGGCAACGGCAACCCCGTCAGCGGCACGGACGGGCGCGGCAACGACCCCACCAGCGGCCACCTGCTCCCCGAGCCCGACCAGTTCCCCGCCCAGACCGTCGACGGAAGGACCGTCAACGGCATCCAGTACCTGGCCTGGTACGCGCACAGCAAGGGCATGAAGTTCGGCCTCTACGCCACCGACACCTACACCACCTGCCAGGGTCACCCCGGCAGCCTCGGCCACGAGACCACCGATGCCGCCGACTTCGTCGCCTGGGGCGTCGACTTCGTCAAGTACGACGACTGCCCCTACGGCCCCACCATCACCGGCCCGGACGGCTACGCCTACTACCCGCAGGGTGAGGGCAGGGAGCTCACCCAGTCCATCTACGCCCGCACCCGGGCCTTCCAGTTCGCCCTCGACGCGGCGACCGCCGCCGCCGGCAGGCCCAAGGTCACGCTCAGCCTGTCCGCGCAGCCCGCGCACACCGGCATCCCCTACCTGCTGAGCGCCGACGACCCGGCCCGCACCGATCCGCTGATCACGGCCGCCGGCACCCCGCCGCACCAGGCGCCCGGCTACTCGCCCACCGGCATCTGGTGCGGGCAGGTCGCCAACATGTGCCGGATCGGCGGCGACCGGGACAGCGAGCTGGACGGCGTGCTCTACAACGGCCAGCTGCGGACCGCCCTCACGTACCCGGGCAACGTCCACCCGGGCAGCTGGAACGACCTGGACATGATGTTCGCCGGCTGGCAGGACCCGTACGGCGTCTGGGGCGTCACCGACACCGAAAAGGGCCACAAGCCCTTCACGGACGACGAGTCGCGCACCGAGCTGTCCGTCCTGTCGATGATGGCCGCCCCGCTCATCTCCGGCGCCGACCTCCGCACCGCCGCCGACTCGCAGCACACCGCGAACGGCTACGCCTGGTCCACCGGCATCAACTCCTCCGCGCTGTCGCTCCTCAAGAACCCCGACATGATCGCCATCGACCAGGACAGCCTCGCCAGGCCCGCCACCCTGGTCGGCAACCCGCCCGCCTCCCCGACCGCCCCCGTGGTCCTCAAGCGTCAACTCGCCAACGGCGACCTGGCCGTCGCCCTGATCAACCAGGACCCGAACAACTGGGCCATGATCAGCACCGGCTTCGCCGACCTCGGCCTGACCGGTTCCGGCTACTCCTACCGGGAACTGTGGACCGGCGCCACCGGCACCACGACCGGCTCGCTCGGCGGCAACTGGATTCCCGCGCACGGCGTCGCGCTCTACCGCCTCGCCGGCGCGGGCACCGGCACCGGTGGTGGTACCGGGGGCACCCGGCCGAGCGTCGTCGGCGACGGCAGGTACCACGCGATCAGCGCCGGAGGCACGGCGGGCCAGGCCCTGGAGGTCCAGGGCGGCTGCTACGCCACGGTCGGCGGAAACTCCGCCGTCAACGCGTACCGGAGTGGCGACGCCGCCCAGCAGTGGCTGTTCACGCCCAACGCGGACGGCACCGTGACGATCACCGACAACTGCTACACCGTCGCCCAGGCGCACACCGTGCTCGTCGGCGGCAACGGCGTCGGCAGCGCCTACCTGCTCAACCCCTCGCCCAACAACCCCTGGCAGAAGTGGAAGGTGACGCAGAACAGCAGTGGCGCGCTCACCGTCACCAACGTCGGCAACGGCCTGACGCTGGACGTCGCCGGCACCGCGGCCGGTTCCGCGGGGATGACCAACCCGGCCAACCCGGCCTCGGCCGGGCAGAGTTGGAGCGTACTGTCCTGACGGCGAAGGGCCCCGGCCGGTCATGGCCGGCCGGGGCCCCGGGGGTCGCTCCCCTCGGGCGCTCAGCTCTGGGTGAAGCCCGTGAAGTCGGCCTCACCGCTGGTGCCCGCGCTGTGCGAGCTGGTGAACAGCCCGACGTCCTGGCGTGCGGCCACACCCGGGAGGGTGGCCCGGCCGACCTGCGTCCAGGTGGTGCCGTCGGTGGAGCAGTAGCCGGTGTACGTCGAGCCGTCGCGGACGAGCCTCAGCCAGCTGGGGTACGTCGCCGATCCCGAACCCTGGTTCGCCGCCGAGCTGTTGGAGTCCAGCTTGCCGTCCCCGTCGCTGTCCCACTGCAGCACGTAGCCCTTGCCGGGGGCCTCGGCCAGGACGAGGTACCCGGCCGAGGTGCCCGGCCGGGTGATGTCGTTGCGGACCATGATCCCGGCCTTGGCCCATTCGCTGGTCGGAGCCTGCGCGGTGAGCTTCACGACGGTGGTGGACCCGTCGTGTTCGGCGCCCGGCCGGTAGACGGTGCTGTACTCGTCGACGTCGTAGTAGAGGTCGGCGCCGGCGCCGTCGATGGCGAACGTCCCGCCCTGCGCGCCGAAGACGGCGGCGGTGTCGGTGAACGTCCGGTACGGCGCCTGTACGGGCGCGGCCAGGACGACCGGGGCGGGGGCGGTGACGCTCTGCGGGCCGCCGGGCCCGTGCGCGGTGGCGGTCCCGGTGAGCGTGGCGCGGGTGATCGGCGCCGGCAGGTCCGCCGGGGCGGTCACCCGGAAGTCGGCCTGCGCCCGGCCCCCGGCCGGCACGTGCCCGACCCGGGTCCGGGTCAGCGGCACGACCGTCCAGCCGGCCGGGGCGTCGAGCCCGAGCCGGACGTCGTTCGCGGGCTGCGCGCCGTTGTTGGCGAAGGCGGTGGTGACGGTGGCCGAGCCGCCCGGAGCGAGGTCGGGCACCTTGGTCTCGAGGACGATGTCCGGGTGCTGCCCGCCCGGGTGGTCGGTCGGGGTGACCTTGTACATCACGGCGCCGTGGCCGGGCACGGTGGCGCTGATCGTCCCGGCGGTCTCGGCGTCGGTGTGCTCCCACAGGTCCCGCAGGAGGTACCCCTTGGCGGTCGGCAGGCCGACGGCGGCGGCGGTGGTGGAGATCGCGGCGGGCTGCGGGTTCTCGTTGAACAGCGTGACGGCGACGCTGCCGTCGGCGAGCGGCTTGGCCAGGACGTCCAGGCCCCCGGTCATGCTCACCGGTCGGCCCTGCTTGCCGAGCCGGTCCTGGTCGACGGCGATGACCTCGGTGTTCCCGTAGACCGCGAGGGTTTCGGCGCTCGCCTTGCGCAGGTCGGTGCCGGCGATCAGCGGGGCCGCCATCTCCGCCCAGAGCGAGAAGTGGGCGCGGTCCTCGGTGGCCGTCATGCCGTTGCCGACCTCCAGCATGTCCGGGTCGTTCCACCCGCCCGGACCGGCGGCGTCGGCCAGCTTGGCGTTCGCGTGGAAGATGTCCAGCATCCGGCCGAACGACGCGTCGATGTCCCCGGTGGTGCGCCAGAGTTGGCCGACCGTGCCGCCCCAGGTCCAGACGTCGTCCAGGCCCCAGTTGCAGAGGCTGTAGACGATCGGGCGGCCGGTCCTGGCCAGCGCGTCGCCCATCGCGCGGTAGCGCTGCTGGGAGGGCAGGTGCTGGTTGTAGCAGTTGTCGTACTTGAGGTAGTCGACGCCCCAGGACGCGAAGGAGTCCGCGTCCTGCTGCTCGTGGCCGAGGCTGCCGGGGAAGCCCGCGCAGGTCAGGGTGCCCGCGCTCTCGTAGATGCCGAGCTTGAGGCCCTTGGCGTGCACGTAGGCGGCCACGCCGGTGATGCCGTGCGGGAACTTGACCGGGTCGGGGACGAGCCGGCCCTCGGCGTCGCGGGTCTTGCCCATCCAGCAGTCGTCGATGTTGACGTACTGGTAGCCCGCGGCCTGGAGGCCGGACGAGAGCAGCTTGTCCGCGGTCTGCTGGACCAGCTGCTCGTCGACGTCGCAGCCGAAGGCGTTCCAGTCGTTCCAGCCCATCGGCGGGGTGAGGACCGGCGCCACGGCGGCCTGGCCGGCGGCTGCGGCGGGGGTGCTGGTGAGGGGGACGGCGGCGAGGGGCGCCACGGTCAGCGAGGCCGCGACTAACGCGGCCCACGTCTTGCGCATCGTGTCTCCTGGGTCCGGAGGGTGACGGACGGCGGTACAGGAACTGGGCACCCTGCGCAGGGCGGTGAGAAGCGAACCAAATCAAACAGAGATAGTCAATACTCAACACATATCGACGGAGCTCAACAGGATCGCCCGCCCGACCCCTGGGCAGAACCCGCCGCCGTGTCCGGTTTGCGACATACTTCGACATCCGGCCCGCCCGGGCCGGCGCGCGACGAGGACAGCGGTCGAAGGGAATGCGCAGTGACGGACAACGCACAACTCCTGGCAGGGCAACGGCGGGTGCTGATCCTGGAGCGGCTCAAGCAGCAGGGCGGTGTGCGGGTCAACGAGCTCACCCGCGAACTGGGCGTCTCGGACATGACCGTCCGCCGGGACCTCGACGCCCTGGCGAGGCAGGGCCTGGTGGACAAGGTGCACGGAGGCGCCGTCCTGACGAGCGCTCCCAGCAGTCAGGAGCCGGGCTTCGAGGCCAAGTCCGCCTGGCAGCCCTCGGCGAAGGACGCGATCGCCGCGGCCGCCGCCCACCTCGCCCGCCCCGGGATGGTGGTGGGCCTCGCCGCGGGCACCACCACGCACGCCGTCGCCCAGCGGCTCGCGGCGGTCGACGGGCTGACCGTGGTCACCAACTCCCTGCGGATCGCCGAGGTGTTCGAGCAGCCGCGCCCCGGCGGGACGGGCGCGACGACGGTGCTGCGCACCGGCGGCGTCCGCACGCCGTCGGACGCCCTGGTGGGACCACTGGCCGATCAGGGCATCCGGTCGCTCCACGTGAACGTGCTGTTCCTCGGCTGCCACGGCATCTCCGTCGAGACCGGGCTGACCTCGCCCAATCTCGCCGAGGCGGAGACCAACCGGGCCTTCATCGGCTCCGCGCACCGGGTCGTCGTGGTCGCCGACCACACCAAGTGGGACACGGTCGGACTCGCCACCTTCGCCACCCTCGACCAGGTCGACGTGCTGGTCACCGACGGCGAACTGTCGGCGGAGCGACGGGCCGCGGCGGCCGAACTCGCAGGTGAGGTGATCGTCGCCGACCCGGCCGGTTGACCTGCGGTTCCGGGTCGGTGGTTCTGGGTGGATAGTCGGTGGTTCTGGGTGGATAACGGGAGAGTCTCGAATGGCCGAAGGCCCCTCCGTGACTCTTGACGGACCGTGCGCGGGGGTGTTTCTTGTGACCCGCACGTTTGATTTGGTTCGATTCTGGTCGATTGTGTTTCGGATCTTCTCGATCTCCGGACTCTCCCCCATCCACCCAGGAGCCGCCCCATGTCTTCGCCGTCCTCGCCGCGCTCTTCCCGTTGCTCCCGCCCCTCCCGCTCCCCCCGTCTGGCCGTGTCCGCCGCCCTGCTGGGCCTGGTGTCGGTGGCCGGCCTGACGGCCTGCTCGACCGGTCAGGAGTCCTCGTCCTCCGCGTCCGGCGGCGTCAAGCCCGTCGACGGCAAGGTGTCGCTCACGTACCTGCAGAAGCAGGGCGACCAGGAGTACTTCGTCGGCGAGGCGGCGGGCGCGAAGGCGAAGGCCGCGGAGCTCGGGGTGGACCTGAAGGTGGTGAACCTGGGCAGCGACGCCAACAAGACCGTCAGCGAGGTGCAGTCGGCGATCGCCGGCAAGAGCAACGGGCTGATCGTGGTCGTGCCGGACCCGGCGGTGGGCCCGCAGGTCGTGCAGACCGCGAAGGACGGCAAGGTCGCCCTGCTCACCTCCGACGACCAGATCTGCGCCACCGGCCCCGCCCCCGCCTCCTGCGCCAGGACGGACCTGGTCGCCCGCGTCGGCTTCAGCGGCGAGCAGATGGGCGGCGAGGTCGGCAAGCGCGCCGCCGCCGAGTTCAAGAAGGCCGGCTGGAACCCGGCCGACACCCGCATCATCTCGGCCTGGAAGCAGGACGTCACCGTCTGCGGCGACCGGGTGAAGGCCGCAAAGGCCGCCTTCGCCGCCGCGGCCGGCGACGGGGTCAAGAACATCGACGTCGCCACCGACAACACCCCCACCGGTGCCCAGGACAAGACCGCCGCCACGCTCACCGCCAACCCCGGCGTCAAGCACTGGATCGTCTGGGGCTGCAACGACGAGAACGTCCAGGGCGCCGTCACCGCCCTGCAGAACGCGAACGTCTCCCCCGACGACATCGACGGCGTCGGCCTCGGCGCCTACCTCGCCTGCAAGGACTGGACCAGTGGCAAGCCCACCGGGATGAAGGCCGCCCTGTTCATCAACGGCAAGGACGTCGGCGCCCTGGCCGTCCAGACCATGTACGACAAGCTCAAGAACGGAAAGGACTTCCCCGCCGAAGCCTTCGCCACCACCACCATGGTCGACGCCGCGACCTGGAAGTCCTCCGGCATGACCTGCAGCTGAACCGCGCTGCACCGCCACTGTCCGGACCGATCTCCTGCGAGGCCCCCATGACCACACCCGACCCCGCGTACGGCGCGCCGCCACCGGCCGAGGAGCCCGGCACCGGGCCGTCCGCCCCCGCCCCCTGCGAGCCCGCCACCGGGCCGTCCGGCCTGGCCGCCGACGGCGTCGGCAAGAGCTTCGGCGGCGTCCGGGCGCTGCACGACGTCACCCTCACCTTCCCGCCCGGTCAGGTCACCGCCCTGATGGGCGAGAACGGCGCCGGCAAGTCGACCCTGCTGCGTGTCCTGAGCGGCGACCACCGCCCCGGCGAGGGCAGGGTGCTGCTGGACGGCAGGCCGCTCGACCTCTCCTCCCCGACCGACGCGCGCCGTGCGGGCATCCGGATCATCCCGCAGGAGCCGGAGATCATCCCGCACGTGTCGGTCGCCGAGAACGTCTACGCCGGCAGCCTGCCCCGCCGCGCCGGCCGCCGCTTCGACCGTGCCGAACTGCGCCGCCGCATCACCGCCGACCTCGCCGAGCTCGGCTTCGAGCAGGTGCTGGACCCGGACCTGCTCGGTTCCGAACTCACCGCCGCACAGCGTCAGCTGGTCGAGATCATGCGGGCGCTCACCGGAGCGGTGCCGCCGCGGGCCATCGCCTTCGACGAGCCCACCTCCTCGCTCTCCGAACACGAGGTGGAGGCGCTGTTCGCGCTGATCGGACGGCTGCGCGACCAGGGCATCGCGGTCATCTACGTCTCGCACCGGATGAAGGAGATCTTCCGGCTCGCCGACCGGATCGCGGTCCTGCGCGACGGCACCCTGACCGGTGTCGTGCCGGCCGCCGAGACCGACGAGCGCGAACTCGTCCGGCTGATGGTCGGCCGCGACCTGGCCGGCCTGTTCGTCCGCCAGGACGTCGCCACCGACCGCGTCGTCCTCGACGTACGTGCTCTGACCACCGACCACGTGCACGACGTCGACCTCCGGGTCCGGGCCGGCGAGGTGGTCGCGCTCGCCGGGCTGATCGGCGCCGGCCGCTCCGAACTGGCCCTCGCCCTCACCGGGGACGCCCCGATCCGCTCCGGCGAGATCCTGCTCGGCGGCCGGACCGTACGGCTGCGCTCACCGCGCGACGCGATCCGGGCCGGCCTCGGACTCGCCCCCGAGGAGCGCAAGGCCCAGGCGCTGTTCCTCCACCGCACCATCCGCGACAACACCTCGCTCGTCAGCCTCGACCGACTGCGCCGCCGACGCTTCGTCAAACGGGCCGCCGAACGGGAACTCGCCCAGGAGTACGCGGACCGGCTGCGGGTCCGCGCCCCCTCGATCGAGACCGAGGTCCGCACGCTCTCCGGAGGCAACCAGCAGAAGGTGGTGCTCGCCCGCTGGCTGGCCCGCCGCCCCGAGCTCCTCATCCTGGACGAGCCCACCCGCGGCGTCGACATCGGCGCCAAGGCCGAGATCTACCAGATCATCGCCGACCTCGCCCGCGACGGTGTCGCCGTCCTGGTGATCTCCTCCGAACTGCCCGAGGTGCTCGGCCTGGCCGACCGGATCGCCGTCATGCAGAACGGCCGGATCACGGGTGAACTCGGCCGCGCCGAGGCGTCCGAGGAGGCGATCCTCGCCCTGGCCATGACGGACGACCTGGCCCCCGACACCGCCACCGACACCGCCACCGACACCGCCGGCCGCCACCGCACCACCGACCCCGACGCCACCACCGGAGTTGCCCGATGACCGCCCCCTCCGCCACCGCAGGCCCGCAGACCACCGCCCGGCCGGAGCGGCCGAGCGGTCCGCGCGCGCTGCTCGTCGCCGTGGGTGGCCAGAACCTCATCCTGCTGCTGGCCCTCGCCGCCGTGCTCGCCCTGTTCGGCTCGCTCAATCTCAACTACCTGAGCTGGGGCAACATCCAGGTCATCGCCGAGGCGGTGACCATCGCCGGCCTGCTCGCCGTGGTGCAGACCGTCGTGATCATCTGCGGCGGCCTGGACATCTCCGTGGGTTCCCAGGCCGGCCTCGCCTCCGTGGTCAGCGCGATGGTGTTCACCTCCACCGGCTCCAACCCCTTCCTCGGCCTGGGCGCGGCCGTCCTGGTCGGCGCCTGCGTCGGCCTGCTCAACGGAGCCGTCATCATCTACGGCCGGGTCAACCCGACCATCGCCACCCTGGCCGGACTCGCCGCGTACAAGGGCGTCGCCCAGCTGATCTCCGGCGGAAGCGCCCAGGGCTACGTCCTCGGCGACCCGCTGTTCATCTTCCTCAGCCGGGGCAGGATCGCCGGCCTGCCGACCATGGTGTGGATCCTGCTCCTGATCGCCGCCGCCGTGCACGTCCTGCTCACCTACACCGACATCGGCCGCAACATCTACGCCCTCGGCGGCAACGACACCGCCGCCCGGCTCGCCGGCATCAACCTCAACAAGTACCTGCTCTCGGTGTACGCGCTCACCGGCACGGTCGCCGCCGTCGCCGGCATCCTGCTCACCGCCCGCACCGGCTCCGGCCAGCCCACCTCCGGCAGCGAGGGCCTGGAGCTGCAGGCCATCACCGCGGCCGCGCTCGGCGGCTGCGCCCTCAAGGGCGGCAAGGGCGGCATCGCGGGCACGCTGCTGGCCGTCGCCCTGCTCGGCGCGCTGCAGAACGGCCTCACCGTCGAGGGCATCAACACCTTCTGGCAGAACGTCGCCCAGGGTCTCCTGCTGGTCGCCGCCGTGGTGATCCAGCAGCGGCGCGGCCGCGAACGGGCGGTCGGCCTTCCCGCCTGACCGGCCGCGGGGGAGGCCGTCTCCGCGACACCTCGGAGGCGGCCTCCCTCCACGTCAACGCCTCACCGGCGCCGCCACCGGCCCGGTGCCGGCGCGCGCCCGGAAGGGCGGGACCGACCACGGGGCCCGGGGTCGGCCGGTTCAGCGACGACCGGCTTCACGGAGCTGTCCGGTCCGCTCCCTTGTCCAGGCCGACCCGCTCCGGTGCCGGGCCGGGCTCCAGCTGGTCCGGCTCCGCGTTCGTGCCCGGCTCCGGGCCCGCGTCGCGGCGGAGGCGGTCGAGGAGGCGGGCGACGGTGTCGGTGCGGTCGCGCAGGGACTCGACGTGGGCCGCGTGGGCGGGCTTGGCCGGTGGGTCGGCGGGGCGGACGGGGATGCCGTGGTGCTCGGCGGTGGCGATGAGGCTGTCGCCGACCTGGCCGACGACGACCAGGGTCGCGGCGGCGAACGTGCCCGCGTCCAGGGTGCGTTGGCGGCCGAGCAGGCCGCGGTGGACGATCTGGGCGGGGACGGTCAGGGTGTCGAGGCGCTGGTCGACGGAGCCGCGTTCCAGGGCGGCGAGGACCACGGTGGCCAGGGCTTCGGCCGCCTTGGTGACGGCCCACTTGCGGCCGGGCACGGGCGGGAGGAACTCGCGGATGCGGTCCACCTCCTGCTCCAGTGCGGTGGTGGTGAGCACCTCGAAGGCGTTGCGGGTGCGGATCTCGACGACCTTGGCCCACTCGATCTCCTCGCCGTCGAAGCCGACCTTCGCCGGCCCCAGGTGCACGGCCCCGAGGCCGTCCAGCATCCCGAGGAGCCGGTGCACCACGGCGGGCGTGCGCGGGTGGCGGGCGATCAGCGTTCCCGTCGACAGCTTCCACGGCTCCAGGGCCGGCACCGGCGGCGGCGCCACGGAGGTCAGCGCCGTACGCGCCCACTGCCCGTCCGCGACGGCCCGGCCGCCCCGGGCCACCGCCTGGCGCCCGGCCTGGCCCCACTGCGCGGCCGTCCCGACCAGGCGGCCGAGCCGCTCCGAACGCTCCGACCGCTCAGGGCGCTCCGAACGCTCCGACTGGTCACCCGGACCCATGCGATCCACTCCCCCGTTTCAAGACGAAACGGCCATGGTAGACGGGGCGGAGGCGGGTGACGGCCCGCCCCCGCCCCGTAGACCTCGATCTCCATGCCGCCCGGGTTGAGCTTGCGGGCGGCGTGCAGCAGCGCGGTGTTGTGCGAGTTCGAGCGGCGCGGCAGCTCCTCGCATCCGAACGGAAGGGGCTCAGAACCGCAGGTCCATCCGCTGCTCGACGGTGTCCAGCCCGAACTTGCGGGCCGGACGGGAGACGGTGAGCTCGAAACCCGCCCGGGCGTACAGGTGGTGGGCGGCGTCGAGGCCCGCGATCGTCCAGAGCAGCACGCCGTCGTACGCCCGTGCGCGGGCCTCCTCCAGGGCCACCTCCAGCATCCGCCGCCCCAGCCCCCGCCCCCGGGCCGCCGGATCCAGCAGCACCCACCGCAGCTGGCCCCACCCCGGCCGCTCCTCCGCCCGGACCAGGCCGGTGGCGCCCACCACGCGGCCGTCGAGCTCGGCGACCCACAGCCGCCCGGGCGCGGCGCCGCCCTCGGCGGCCCGGGCCAGGACCAACTGGGCCATACCGGCGGCGACGTACGCCTCCATGGTGGCGTCCATGCCGTACTCCCGGGTGTAGAGGACACCGTGCAGTGCGGCCACCGCCCCCAGGTCGCCGGGCCGGTCGGCCTCTCGGACGGTCGCGACTCCGGGTGCGGTGGTGGCCATGGCAGCGATCCCCTCGTTCCACTGAAACACTCGTTTCAGTGGAACGATAGACCACGTGCCCACCCCAGCCAACGCACCGTCCCGCCCGTCCGCCCGCCGCGAGGACCTCCTCGCCGCCACCGTCCGCTACGTCGCCGAGCACAACGTCTCCGACCTCTCCCTGCGACCCCTCGCGGCCGCCATCGGCACCAGCCCGCGCGTCCTCCTCTACCTCTTCGGTTCCAAGGAGGACCTGGTCCGCGAGGTGCTCGCCGCCGCCCGCGCCGAACAGCTCGCGCTCCTGGAACGCTCCGAGGCCGAGGGCGGCACCCCCCGCGAAACCCTCGAACTCCTCTGGCACTGGGTGACCGCCCCCGACCACCGCGGCGCCCTCCGCCTCTTCTTCGAGGGCTACGTCCGCGCCTTCGCCCACGCCGAACCCTGGCGGGACTTCGGCGCCACCTCCCTGCACGAGTGGCTCCCGCCCCTCACCCGCGCCCTCACCGGCACCGACGCCGACGCCGACCCCACCCTCGTCCTCGCCGTCCTCCGGGGCCTCCTGCTGGACCTCCTCGCCACCGGCGAGGAAGCCCGCGTCCAGGCCGCCTGGCGGCACTTCCTGGACACCGCCCTGGCCGGGCACGGCGGACGGACGGCATGATGGCGGGCGTGATCATCGCAGCTGCGCAGTTCGCCCCGGTGGCCGGGGACGTGAAGACCAACGTCCGGACGGCGTCCGGACTGATACGCCAGGCCGGAGCCGAGGGGGCGCGGGTCGTCGTCTTCCCCGAGCTGGCCCTCACCGGCTACGAGCCGACCCTCGTCGGCGCGTCCCCGGCGCTCTGGCTGAGCGAGACGGACGCCCGGCTGGAGCCCGTACGGGAGGCGTGCCGGGAGACGGGGGCGGTGGCCGTCGTCAACGGGCCGGTGCTCGGAGCCGGAGCCCGGCCGGGCATCACCTCACTGGTGATCGGGGCAGACGGTGAACTGCTGGCCCGCTACGACAAGACGCACCTGTACGGCGTCGAGGCCGCGGCCTTCGAACCCGGCACCACCGACGGCCGGTTCACCCTCGACGGCGTCCGCTTCGCGCTCGCCACCTGCTACGACAACCGCTTCCCCGACATCGCCGAACGGGCCGCGGCGGACGGCTGCACCGTCTACCTGGCGAGCTCTGCGCTGGACGCCGACAACGACTCCTTCGACGAGGTGTACCCGGTGCGGGCCCGGGAGTTCGGCCTGTACGTGGTCCTGGCCGACCTCGTCGGCACCAGCGAGGCGGGCCCGTGCATCGGCCGCAGCGGCGCCTGGAACCCGGCCGGCGAGCGGATCGCCGACGCGGGCCCCGACCGGGAGGGCTTCGCCCTCGTCGAGGTGCCGGCCTCCAGGAACTGACGGCTCAGCAGAACCGGTCGGCTCGGTAGAGCCCTCCTGACGGGCCGACGGCGGATCTGAGGCCCCGGCGGGTCAGGTACGGCGGGTCAGGTACGGCGGGTGCGGCGGCGGGTGGTGCCGAAGGCGCGGAGGAAGGTGTCCACGCCGGTGCGGACGGCGGTGTCGAGATCGGAGGGGGCGACGGGGCGGGTGCCGAGGGCGGAGAGGCCGGGCAGGTTGCCGGAGACGAGGGCGATGAACTGGGCCGCGGCGACGGACGGGTCGTCCAGGTCCAGGTGGCCACGGTTGGCGAGGCTGGAGAGGCGGCCGGCGAGGACGTCGAGCACCGGCTGGGAGCCGCGCGAGACGACCTGGTCGTAGAGGTCGGGCAGCCGGGACGCCTCCGCGTAGAGCAGCCGCTGGAGCGCCCAGCCCTCGTCGCTCAGCTGGCACTCGACGACGCGGTGGGCGACGCGCTCGAGTTCGCCGGCCAGGTCCTCGCCGTCGTCGGGGAGGCTGACGAGGGCGGCGACGATGCGGTTGGCGGTGCGCTCGGCGCCGTCGCGCATCACCACCCGGAAGAGGTTCTCCTTGTCCCCGAAGTGGTTGTAGAGCGTCGGCTTGGCCACGGCGGCGGCGGCCGCGATGGCGTCGATGCCCGCCTGCGCGTAGCCCTCACGCGTGAACACCTTCACGGCGGCGTCCAGGATGGCGGCGCGCTTGTCGATGCGGCCACGGCCCGTCATCGGGAGTTCACGTTCGTTCACAACCTCACAGTAGCGCACAGCCGACTGATAGAACTGACCTGAACTACCGAGTTCAGTTTGAGGAGGCTGCGCGCCCATGGACGACATCTCCCCCCGGCTCGACCGGGAGCTCCTGGCGGGCTACGTCACGCCCGTACCGGGCATGGCCCCGCTGCGCCCCGACGGGGCCGATCCGGCCGTCGAGCGCCGGGACCTGGTGGCCCGCGACCCGCAGGACCCGGCCGCCCCGCCGGTGCGGGTACGGGCCTACCTGCCCGCCACGCCCTGCGGCCGGCCGACCCGCCCGGCCGTGGTGTTCGTGCACGGCGGCGGCTTCACGGCGGGCGAGCAGCTCGAATGGTTCGACCCGCTGTGCGAGCTGTACGCCGAGGGCGCGGGCGCCGTCGTGGTCTCGGTGGGCTACCGGCTGGCGCCGCAGCACCCGTACCCCGCCGCCCAGCAGGACTGCCGCACGGTGCTGCGCTGGCTGCGCCGCAGCGGCCCCGAGCTGGGCGCGGACGGCGCCAACCCCGTGCTGGTGGGCAGCAGTTCGGGCGCCGCGGTGGCCGCGGGGCTGACCCTCGCGCTGCGCGACGCGGGCGAGGAGCTGCCCCGGCTCCTGCTGCTGCACGCCCCGGTGCTGGACGACCGGCACGCGACGCCCTCCAGCCTGCTGATCCGCGACCGCCGCACCTGGAACCGCCCGGCCTCGCTGGCCGGCTGGGGCGCCTACCTGCACCCGCTGCGGCCCGGCCACCCGGACGTGCCGCCGTACGCGGCGCCGGCCCGGGCGGAGCACCTGGGGGGCCTGCCCCCGGTCTACCTGGGCGTCGGGGACCTGGAGCTGGGCCGGGACGAGGTGATCGACTTCGGCCTGCGGCTGTCCCAGGCCGGGGTGCCGCTGGAGCTGCACGTGTTCCCCGGCGCGTACCACGGCTTCGACATCAAGGACCCTCGCGCCGGGGTCAGCCGGCACTCGCTGGCCACCCAGGTGGACGCGCTGCGCCGGGCCCTGCATCCGCTCAGCCGGGAAATGGTTGAACAGCCCAGTTCAGTCTGATTAACTACCCAGGTCACTAAGCATCGTTTCTCGCCAGTCCCCGGCGGGAAACGGACGTTCAACGGCGCTCCGGTCCCGGAGCCGGTCTGCCCTAGGAGTACGGAGTGTCCGCCACGCGTGGCCTGCCGGGTCTGCACCCGCTGCTCGCCGCCACGCGCCGGGCCATCGACCTCTCCCGTACCGACAGCGCTCTCTGTACCCGGCCGCGTTGCGCCAGCGCGCGGCCGGGCGGTCTCTGACCCTCCCGGCGCGGCGGCCCTCGCGGCGACCCCCGACCCGTCCCGGGCGGCCCTGCCGCCGTCCTCGCCCCGCGCCCCGGAGAGAAGCCCCGCCATGCGACCGCAGCCCACGACCCTCACCAGCGGCCACGCCACCCGCCACCGAACTCCCGCCCGCAGCACGGGGTTCCGCTCCAGACTCGCCCTCGTCGCCGCCCTCACCGTGCTCCCGCTGACCGCCGCCTGCGCCGGTTCCGCGACCACGCCGAAGAGCGCCGACGCCGCGGCCGGCGGCAAGCCGGTGGACGGTGGCACCCTCACCCTCGCCGTCCCCTACGGCCCGACCTGCCTCGACCCGCACCAGGGCCAGGCCGACGCCCTGTTCAGCCGGGCCGCGCTGGACTCGCTGGTCTGGCAGGACGACGGCGGCGCCATCCAGCCCTGGCTGGCGAAGTCCTGGAAGATCTCCGAGGACCAGAAGACCTACACCTTCACCCTGCGCACCGGCATCACCTTCAGCGACGGCACGCCCTTCGACGCGGCCGCCGTCAAGGCCAACCTCGACCACGTGGTCGCCCCCACCACCAAGTCCGCCGGCGCCGCCCAGCTGATCGAGAACTACCGCTCCGCCCGGGTGGTCGACCCGCAGACCGTGGAGGTCACCCTCGCCGCACCCGCCTCCTCCTTCCTGACGGGCCTGGCCTCCCCCAGCCTGGGCATCGAGTCGCCCGCGACCCTCACCGCCGACCCGAAGGCGCTCTGCTCGAAGATCGTCGGCACCGGCCCCTTCACCAGCGCCGAGGGCTTCACCCCGCAGCAGGGCATCACCTACCAGCGCCGCGCCGACTACGCCTGGGCCCCCGAGGGCTCCGCCAACCGGGGCGCCGCCCACCTGGAGAAGCTCGCCGTCCGGATCGTCCCGGACAACTCCTCCCGCCTGGGCGCCCTGACCAGCGGCCAGGCCGACGCCGCCGCCGCCATCGCCCCGGTCAACGTGGCCAAGCTCAAGGCCGACGCCAAGTTCACCGTGCAGAGCGCCGTCTCCCCCGGCGTCCCGTGGAGCCTCAACCCGAACACCGAGAAGGGCCCGCTCACCGACGTCCGGC
Organism: Kitasatospora sp. NPDC051170; assembly: GCF_044455705.1. Taxonomy (NCBI): domain Bacteria; kingdom Bacillati; phylum Actinomycetota; class Actinomycetes; order Kitasatosporales; family Streptomycetaceae; genus Kitasatospora; species Kitasatospora sp. NPDC051170. The sequence goes on from NZ_JBITFA010000007.1 coordinate 228,454, forward strand.
TGCGCAAGGCGCTGCGCAACGGCATCGACTGGCACCTGATCGTCCAGAAGCTCTACTTCGGGGTCTACCCGGCCGCCACCGGACCGCTGTCCCCCTCCACCCCGCAGTACGCCGCGGCCGTCGCCGACCAGTACAAGTACGACGCCGCGGCCGCCGGGAAGCTGCTGGACGACGCCGGCTGGACGGCCCGCGACGGCGAGGGGTACCGCACCAAGGGCGGCAAGCGGCTGAGCCTGGACTTCCTCTACATCGGCGAGTACTTCAGCCAGTACACCGCCCTGGCCACCCAGGTCCAGGCCGCCGCCAAGGACCTCGGCGTCGAGATCCGCAACCAGAACCTGGACACCGGCACCTACGTCAAGCGCGTCCTCTCCGGCGACTACGACCTGCTCAACAGCAGCGCCAACAACGCCTCCCCGGACGCGCTGCGGCTGGTCTTCGGCAGCGCGCACATCCCCACCGCCAAGATCGACAACAACGCCGCCCGCTACCACGACGACCAGGTGGACTCCCAGCTCGCCGAGGCGCTGGCCACCACCGACGTGCAGAAGCAGAAGAACCTGTACGCCTCCGTCCAGCAGAAGGTCACCGACGACGCGGCGATCCTGCCGGTGTTCAGCAACGCCTCCGTGCTGGGCACCTCGGTCAAGGTGCACGGCGTCCTCTTCGAGCAGCAGAGCTTCCCGAACTTCGCCGACGCCTGGCTCGCCCAGTGACGAGCCCCGGGATCCGCTCCGCCCTCAACTCCGCCCTGAGATCGGCCCTGGGATCAGCCCTGCGCCGGCTCGGCGGCGCCGTCCTCGTCCTCTGGGGCGCCGTGACGGTCGCCTTCCTCGCCCTGCACCTCACCTCGGGCGACCCGGTCGACCTGCTCACGGGCCTGCGCGGCACCAGCGACCAGCTGCGCGCCGAGATCACCCGCGAGTACGGCCTGGACCAGCCGCTGCCACTGCAGTACCTGACCTTCCTCGGCCACGTGCTGCGCGGCGACCTCGGCGACTCCTACGTCCTGCACCTGCCGGTGAGCACCGCCATCGGCCAGCAGCTCGGCCCGACGCTCCAACTCCTCGCCGCCACCGTGCTGGTGACCGTCGCCCTGGCCGTCCCGGCGGCCCTGCTCACGGCAGGCCGCTCCCGCTGGGTGCGCACCCCGGTCTCCGTGCTGGAGGGCCTCGGCGTCGCCGTGCCCGCGTTCTGGCTCGGCACCCTGCTGCTGGCGCTGTTCTCCTTCCGGCTGCGCTGGTTCCCGGCGCTCGGCGCGCCGGGGCTGGACGGGCTCGTCCTGCCCGCCCTGGCCCTGGCCGCCGCTCCCGCCGCGGTGATCACCCGGGTGCTGCGCCGGGGCCTGGAGCGGACCCTGGACGAACCCTTCGTCACCACGGCCCGCACCCGGGGCGTCGGCGAGGCGGCCGTCCGGCTGCGGCACGCGCTGCGGCACGGCCTGCTGCCCGTCGCCACCCTGGTCGGCTGGCTGACCGGCTCGCTGATCGGCGGGGCGGTGGTGATCGAGTCGGTCTTCTCCCGGCAGGGGCTCGGCACGCTGGCCGTCACCGCCGTCCGCAACAAGGACCTTCCGCTGGTCATCGGCATCGTGCTGGTGGCGGGGCTGGTCTACACCGTCGTCAACACCGCCGTCGACCTGTCCTACCGGCTGGTCGACCCGCGGCTGCGCACCGCAGAGAGCTGAGGAGGAGCCCGTGGTCATCCCCCGCATCCGGCCCGGAGCCGCCCTGGGGCTCGCGGTCTGCGTGCTCCTCCTGCTGGCCGCGCTCGCCCCGGGCCTGCTCAGCGGGACGGGGCCGGACGCGGCCAGCCCCGCCGACAGCCTGCTGCCGCCCGGGGCCGCGCACTGGATGGGCACCGACGAGAACGGACGCGACGTCTACTCCCGGGTGGTGCACGGCGCCCGGCCCTCGCTGCTGATCGGCCTGTCCGCCTCCGCCCTGGCGCTGGCCGCCGGCACCGTCGTCGGTGTCCTGGCCGCCCAGGGCGGGCGGACCGTCGACCGCGTCGCCGGCCGGGTGCTGGACGTCCTGATGTCCATCCCCGGCGTGCTGCTGGTCCTGCTGGTGGTCGCGGTGCTGGGCACCGGCACCGGGAACCTGGTGGCCGGGCTCGCCCTGGTCACCCTGCCCGGGTACGCCCGGCTGGTGCGCGCCGAGGTGCTGCGGGTGCGCGGCACCGGGTACGTGGAGGCGGCCACCGTACTCGGCTGGTCCCGCCTCCAGGTGGTGCTGCGGCACGTCGTGCCGAACGCCGTCGGGCCGCTGCTGGCACTGGCCACCGTCGGCGTGGGCGGCATGATCGTCACCGGCTCCGCGCTCAGCTTCCTCGGGCTCGGCCCGCAGCCGCCCACCGCCGAGTGGGGCGCCATGCTCGCCGGCAGCGGCGACTACGTGGAGGTCGCCTGGTGGACGGCCGTCTTCCCGGGCGCGGCGATCACCCTCACGGTGCTGGCCGTCTCCGCCGTGGGCCAGTGGCTCCAGGACCGGGCCGAGGGGCGGGTGGCCTGATGAGCACCGAGACCCGTTCCGAGCCCGCCGCCCCGCGCACCGAGCCCGCACCGCCGGTGGTCGAGGTGCGGGGCCTCACCGTCGCCTTCCCCGGCCCGCGCGGGCCGGTCACCGCCGTGCGCGGACTGTCGCTGACCGTCCGCGCCGGGGAGAGCGTCGCCCTGGTCGGTGAGTCCGGCTCGGGCAAGAGCGTCACCGCGCGCAGCCTGGTCGGGCTGGCGGGGCCGGGGGCGCGGACCACCGCCGAGGAGTTCCGGATCGACGGCCGTGAGGCGGGGGCGCTGACGGAGCGCCGGTGGCGGCCGCTGCGCGGGCGCCGGATCGGCTTCGTCCTCCAGGACGCGCTGGTCTCCCTCGACCCGCTGCGCCGGGTCGGCGAGGAGATCGCCGAGGCGCTGCGCGCCCACCGCACCGTGCCGCGCGCCGAGGTGCCCGCGCGGGTGCTGCGGCTGCTCGCCGAGGCGGGGGTGCCGGAGCCGGAGCTGCGCGCCCGCCAGTACCCGCACCAGCTGTCCGGGGGCCTGCGCCAACGGGCCCTGATCGCCTCCGCGCTCGCCGCCGACCCCGCGCTGCTGATCGCCGACGAGCCCACCACCGCCCTGGACGTCACCGTGCAGGCGCAGATCCTGGAGCTGCTCGCCGAGCGGCGCAGGGCCGGGCGGGCGCTGCTGCTGATCAGCCACGACCTGGCGGTGGTGGCGCGGGTGGCCGACCGGGTGCTGGTCATGAAGGACGGCGAGGTGGTCGAACAGGGGCCCACCGCCGAGGTGCTGACCGAGCCGAAGCACCCGTACACCCGGCTGCTGCTCGCCGCCGTACCCCGGCCGCAGGCGCGCGGCACCCGGCTCTCCGGGCCGAAGGCGGGGGCCGCCCTGCCCCCGCCGCGCACCGGCGAGCGGGTGGTGCTGCGGGCGGAGGGGCTCCACAAGTCCTTCGCCGTGCCCGGCCAGGCCCCGGTGGCCGCCGTCCGGGACGTCTCGCTGACCCTGCGGGAGGGCCGCACCCTCGGCATCGTGGGCGAGTCCGGCTCCGGCAAGAGCACCGCCGGGCGGCTGCTGCTGGGCCTGGCCGAGCCGGACGCCGGGAGCGTCGAGGTGGACGGCCGGTCCTGGCGGGGCCTGCGCGGGGCCGAGCGGCGCGCCCTGCACCGGCGCATCCAGGTCGTCCACCAGGACCCGCTGAGCAGCTTCGACCCGCGCTACCCCGTCGCCCGGATCATCGCCGAGCCGCTGGCCGCCACCGGGGCGCCCCGGCAGGCGCGGGCCGGGCGGGTCGCCGAGCTGATGGAGCAGGTCGGGCTGGGCCCGGAGCTGCTGCACCGCCGTCCGCGCGAACTCTCCGGCGGGCAGCGCCAGCGGGTGGCGATCGCCCGGGCGCTGGCGCCGCGCCCGCGGATCGTCGTGCTCGACGAGCCGGTGGCGGCGCTGGACGTCTCCGTCCAGGCCCAGGTCCTCGACCTGCTGGCCGAGCTGCGGGCCGAACTCGGCGTCGCCTACGTCTTCGTCTCGCACGACCTCGGCGTGGTGCGCCACCTCGCCGACGAGGTGCTGGTGATGAAGGACGGCGCCGTCGTCGAGTCCGGGGACGTCACCGAGGTCCTGACCGCGCCGCGCCACCCCTACACCCGCCAACTGCTGGACGCCGTCCCCCGGCTGGACGGCCCGAACCCCGGGAAGGCATCGTGACCACCGAAGCGAGCACCACCGAACCCACCGCCGAACGGCGCACCGAACGCGAGCTCCACCTCAACCTCCACATGGTCGGCGGCGCCATGGGAGTGCACCCCGCCGCCTGGCGCGAGCCCGGCTCCGACCCGTACGGCTTCGCCCGGGTCGAGACCTGGGTGGCCGCCGCGCAGCTCGCCGAACGCGGGCTGATGGACGCGGTGTTCCTCTCCGACACCCCGGGGATCTTCACCGACATCGACTCCAGCCCGCACGGCGCGTACTTCCACGAGCCGACCCTGATCCTCACCGCGATCGCCGCCGCCACCTCCCGGATCGGCCTGATCGCCACCGCCTCCACCACCTCCAACGAGCCGTACAACATCGCCCGCCGCTTCAAGTCCCTGGACGTGCTCAGTGGCGGCCGGGCCGGCTGGAACGCCGTCACCACCTACATCCCGCAGGTGGCCGCCAACTTCGGCGGCAGCGGGCTGGCCCCGCGCACCGACCGGTACGCGCGCGCCGAGGAGTTCGTCGACATCGTCAAGGCGCTGTGGCGCAGCTGGGAGCCGGAGGCGCTGGTCGCGGACGTGCACACCGGGCGGTTCACCGACTCCGGGCGGCTGCGGCCGATATCCCACCAAGGGGAGCACTTCAGCGTCCGCGGGCCGCTGCCGCTGCCGCCCTCCGCCCAGGGCCACCCGCTGGTGGTGCAGGCGGGCGCCTCGGAGCAGGGGCGCGAACTGGCCGGGCGCACGGCCGACGTGGTGTTCTCCGGGGCCAAGACGCCGGACGTCGCCCACGCCTACGCCGCCGACGTGCGGGCCAGGGCCGAGCGGCACGGCCGCGACCCCCGGTCGGTCAAGATCCTGCCCGGGCTGATGACCACCGTCACCGACAGCCGCCGCGAGGCCGTGGCCCGGCTGCGGCGCCTGGACGAGCTGGCGGGGCACGCCCCCTGGCGCGGGGCGCACATCGAGGCGATCGGCACGCCCGAGCACGTCGCCGACGTGGCCGAGGAGTGGTTCGTCTCCGGCGCCGCGGACGGCTTCACCCTGATGCCCGACGTCTTCGCCGACGGGCTGCCCGCCTTCGTCGAGCTGGTGGTGCCGATCCTGCAGAAGCGCGGCGTCTACCGCTCCTCGTACCAGGGCTCCACGCTGCGCGAGCACTACGGCCTGCCGCACCCCTACCCGGCCCCGGCGGCCGTGTGAGCACCACCGCCCCGGCCCGATCCACCCGCTCCCTTCCCATCGGGGGCCGACACCTGAGGAAACAGGCATGACCGCGTTCTCCGTCCTCGACCAGGGCCCCCGACGGGCCGGCACCGGCACCTCCGAACTGCTCGACGAGGCCGTTCAACTCGCGCGGCACGTCGAGGAGTTGGGCTTCGCCCGCTACTGGGTGGCCGAGCACCACGCCGAGGCGGCGGTGGGCATCTCGGCGCCCGAGATCGTCATCGCCCACCTGGCCGCCCGCACCACCCGGCTGCGGATCGGCGCCGGCGGGATGCTGCTGCCCAACCACTCTCCGCTGCACGTCGCCGAACAGTTCCGCACGCTGGAGGCCCTGCACCCCGGCCGGATCGACCTCGGCATCGGCCGCTCCAGCGGCACCGGGCACGGGCCGACCGCCGCGCTGCTCCAGCGCTCCTCGCTCGCCCCCGAGGTGTTCAACGGCCAGCTGGCGCAGTTGCTCGCCTTCGGCGGGCACGCCGCCCTGCCGCCGGGTCACGAGCTCGCCGGGGTCAGGGCCGTACCGACGGACGCGGCGCTGCCCGGGGTGTTCCTGCTCGGCGGCAGCCCCGCCTCGGCGGGCGTCGCGGCCCGGCTGGGGCTGGGCTACGCGTACCTGGCGGCGTACCAGGACCCGGCCAACGCCTTCGCGGCGCTGCGCCGCTACCGGGAGCGGTTCCAGCCGGCCCGTGAGGGCGCACGGCCGTGGGCGGTCCTGACGCTGACCGTGATCGTGGGCCGGGACGACCGGCACGCCGAGGAGCTGGCCACCCCGTGGCGGCTCGCGCTGGCCCAGCACGCGGCGGGCAACTCCGCGCCGCTGCTGTCCGTCGAGGAGGCCCTGGCCCACCGGCCGACCCCGGCCGAGCAGGCCGTGCAGCGCACCGCGCCGCTGAACGACCTGCGCGCGGAGGTGGTGGGCGGGCCGGACACCGTGGCGGCGAAGCTGAAGTCCTTCGTCGAGGAGTCGGGCGCCGACGAGGTGATGGTCGTCGCGAACACCTACGACCCGGCGGACCGGCGGGAGTCCTACACCCGGCTGGCCGAACTGGCGGGGCTGGGCGCGTAGCGGCGCGTGGACCCGTACGCGGCGAAGGGTGGGGCGGCCGAGGGGGGCGCCCCACCCTTTCCCGTGCGGCGGGCTCAGCGCCGGACGGGCAGCTCCCGCAGGGCCGGGAGCACCTCGGCGGCGAAGGTGCGCAGCGCGGCGAAGGCCGTGTCGGCGGGCAGCAGCCCGTACTCGAAGGCGGCGTTGACCCGGGTGACCCCGGCGGCGGCGAGTTCGGCCAGCTGCCCGACGATCTGCTCGGGCGAGCCGGCCAGGAGGCGCTCGTAGGCGAGTTCCTCGTCGGCCGGATCGACGGCGGCGGGGACGGGCGGCAGGCCCCCGGCGGGGTGGGCGCCCTCGGCCAGGGCGCGGGAGGTCTGGATCTGCCGGGCGACCTCGCGGGCGGCGGCCCGGCGCCCGGCCGGGTCGGTGCCGACGTGGACGAACCGGTTGACGGCGTACTCCAGGCCCTCGGCCGTGACCCCCTCCTCGGCGGCCAGGGTGTTCACCGTCTGCCACTGGGCGGCGAGTTCGGCCGGGGTCGACAGGGCGAGGCCGAGCAGGTGGAAGCCCCGGCGGACGGCGAAGCGGGTGGACTCCGGCGAGATCGCGGCGGCCCAGACCGGCGGGTGCGGGGCCTGGTGGGAGGGGGGCAGGACGGTCACCGGGGCGTCGATCCGGTGGAACTCGCCCTTGTGGGTGACGGCGCTCTCGGTGAGCAGCCGCAGGACCAGGTCGGCGGACTCCTCGAAGGCGGCCCGGCTGGTGCCGAGGTCGCGGCCGAAGCCCAGGAACTCGTGCGGCTGGTAGCCGCGGCCGATGCCGAGGTCCAGCCGCCCGCCGGAGAGCTGGTCCAGGGTGTTGACGTCGGCGACGAGGCGGACCGGGTCCCACAGGGGCAGCACCAGGATGCCGGTGCCGAGCCGCAGGTCGGGGGCGATCGCGGCGGCCTGGCCGAGCAGCAGCAGCGGCGAGGAGCTGAGGCTGTAGCCGGAGAAGTGGTGCTCGGTGATCCAGATGCCGGAGAAGCCCTTGTCGTTGGCCCATTCGACCTGCCGGGTGAAGTCCAGGTACTTGCGGCGGGCGGACTGGCGGTCCACCGACGGGGAGATGCTCAGGTAGGTGATTCCGACGCGCATGACCGGGGTTCGCTCCTTCGGGCTTGACTCACGAGACGGGCTTGACTCACGAGGCGGACTGGGCTCACGGGCGGGGCTGGCTCACGAGGCGGGCAGGACGGATTCGGCCAGCAACTCGCCGAGGTGGGCGGCGAGTTCGGCCGGGGCGGGGTGGTCGAAGGCGACCATCGGCGAGAGGGTGAGGCCCGTCGCGGCGCCGAGCCGGTTGCGCAGGTCCAGGACGCTGAAGGAGGAGAAACCGAGGTCCTGGAAGCGCTCCCCGGCGCTGATCTGCGCCGGGTCGCTGTGGCCGAGGGCGGCGGCGGCCTGCTCCTGGACCAGGGCCAGCAGCAGGGCGGTGCGCTCGGGGGCGGGTGCGTCCGTCCAGCGCCGCAGCAGCTCGGCCGGGTCCGGGTCCGGGTCCTCGGCGCCTCGGGCGGAGTCGGCCGCGGGGAGCTCCGGCGCCGGGGCGGCGCCGGAGGGGCCGGGGGTGGCCAGCCAGTAGGCCGTCGCGGCGAAGGGGTGGCCGGGCACGGTGTCGGGGTCGGCGGCGGGCGCCGCACCGGCGGGCCGGGCGACGGCGAGCCCGTGCACCTCGGCCCCGGCCAGCGCCGCCGCGAGCGCCCTCGGCTGGGGCCGCTCGCGCAGCTGCGCGGCCAGGTGGACGGCCTCCGGGTGGATCGCGGCGGTCAGCGCGCTGAGCGTGCTGTGCGGGCCGAGCTCCAGGTAGGCGGTGACGCCGTACCGGTCGCGCAGGGTGTGCACGCCCTGCGCGAAGCGGACGGTGGCGCGGATCTGCTCGGTCCAGTACGCGGGGCCGGCGATCCGCTGCGGGTCGGCGGCCTCGCCGGTGAGGTTGCTGATCACCGGCAGGCTCGGGGCGCGGTACGTGATCCGCCGCGCCTCGGCGTGGAAGCGCTCCAGCACCGGGTCCAGATGGGCGGAGTGGAAGGCGTGCGAGACGCGCAGCCTGCGGGTGCGCAGCCCGATCGCGGTGAGCTCGCGGTCGAGTTCGGCGACGGCGGCGGCGTCGCCGGAGACCACGGTGGAGGCGGGTCCGTTGACGGCGGCCAGGCCCAGCGCGGGCCCGTACGGTGCGAGCAGGTCGGTGAGCCGCTCATCGGGAGCCTGGACGGAGAGCATCGCGCCCGCGCCGGCGGGCAGTTCGTCCATCAGCCGGGCCCGGGCGGCGACCAGCGCGGCCGCCGACTCCAGGTCGAACACCCCGGCCAGATGGGCGGCGGAGACCTCACCGACCGAGTGGCCGAGTACGGCGACGGGCGGGGGCAGCCGGGTACCGAGCAGCCGGGCCAGGGCGCTCTGGTGGGCGAACAGGGCGGGCTGGGTGTAGCGGGTGCGGTCCAGCAGGGCGGCGTCGGCGGTGCCGGGTTCGGCGAACATCACCTCCCGCAGCGGGCGGTCGAGGTGGGGGTCGAGGGCGTCGCACACCTCGTCCAGGGCTTTGGCGAACTCCTGGTTCTCGGCGTGGAGTTCGCGGCCCATGCCGGGGTGCTGGGCTCCCTGGCCGGAGAAGGTCCAGGCGGCCCTGGCGGCGGCCTCCGCGGCGCCGCGCACCAGGGCGGGGTGGGCGCGGTCGGCCGCCAGGGCGCGCAGGGCGGCGGCGATCTCCCGCGGGCGGTCGGTCAGCACGGCGGCCCGGTGGGGGAAGCGGGCGCGGCCCTGGCCGAGCCAGTGGGCGGTCTCCTGCGCGCGGCCGGCGGCCCCGGCCTCGGCGTGCGCGGCGAGCGCCAGCGCGTGCTCGCGCAGCGCCTCCGGGGTGCGGGCGGTGAGCAGCCAGGGCCGGTCGGCGGGTGGCGCAGCCGGTGCCTCCGGCGTCTCCGGGAACTGTTCCGGAGCCTCCTTCGGGGCCTCCTCCAGCACGAGGTGGGCGTTGGTGCCGCTGATCCCGAAGGAGGAGACGGCGGCCCGGCGCGGGCGCTCCCCGCGCGGCCAGGGCGCGGCCTCGGTGAGCAGCTCCACCGCGCCCGAGGACCAGTCCACGTGCGGGGTGGGCGCGTCCAGGTGCAGGCTGGCGGGCAGGGTGTCGTGCCGCAGGGAGAGGATCAGCTTGATCACTCCGGCCACCCCGGCGGCGGCCTGGGTGTGGCCGAGGTTGGACTTCAACGAGCCCAGCCGCAGCGGGCGTTCGCGCTCGCCGCGGCCGTAGACGGCGAGCAGGGCGCGGGCCTCGATCGGGTCGCCGAGGGTGGTGCCGGTGCCGTGCGCCTCGACGGCGTCGACCTGGTCGGGGGTGAGCCGGGCGTCGTCCAGGGCCTCCCGGATCACCGCCTCCTGGGCCGGGCCGCTGGGGGCGGTGAGCCCGTTGCTGGGGCCGTCCTGGTTGACGGCCGAGCCGCGCAGCACGGCGAGCACCCGGTGGCCGTTGGCGCGGGCGTCGGAGAGGCGCTCCAGCAGCAGCAGTCCGACGCCCTCGGCGAGGCCCGTACCGTCGGCGCCGGCCGCGAACGCCTTGCAGCGCCCGTCCGGGGCCAGTCCGCGCTGGCGGCTGAACTCCAGGAACACCCTCGGGTGGGCGAGCACGCAGGCGCCGCCGGCGAGGGCCAGGTCGCTCTCGCGCGAGCGCAGGGAGCGGGCGGCCAGGTGCATCGCGACCAGCGAGGAGGAGCAGGCGGTGTCGACGGTCAGGGCCGGGCCGAGCAGGCCGAAGTGGTAGGCGAGCCGGCCGGAGGCGATCGATCCGGCGTTGCCGGTCATGAAGTGGCCGTCGAGCTCGCCGGCCACCTCGTGGGGGCGCGGGGCGTAGTCCTGGCCGATCATGCCGACGTACACGCCGGTACGGGTGCCGCGCAGGGCGGCCGGGTCGAGGGCGGCGGACTCGAAGGTGCGCCAGGCGGCCTCCAGCAGCAGCCGCTGCTGCGGGTCCATGGCGAGGGCCTCGCGCGGGCCCAGGCCGAAGAAGGCGGCGTCGAACTCGCCCGCGCCGTCCAGGAATCCGCCCTGGCGGGCGTAGGAGGTGCCGGGGGTGGACGGGTCCTCGTCGAACAGGGCCCCGAGGTCCCAGCCGCGGTCGGCGGGGAAGTCGCCGACGGCGTCGCGGCCCTCGGCGAGCAGCCTCCACAGGTCCTCGGGGGCGCGCACGCCGCCGGGCAGGCGGCAGGCCATGCCGACGATCGCGATGGGCTCGTGCGCCCTCTCCTCCAGGGTCTCGATGCGGCGCCTGGCCTGGCGCAGGTCGGCGGTGGCGCGGTGCAGGTAGGCGCGCAGCCGCTCCTCGGTGGTGGCGGTGGTGGTGGTGGCGGCGGTGGTGGTGGTGGCGGTGGCGGTGCCGCCGGTGGCGGCGGTCGGGTCGGTCGTCCCGGGCATCTCAGACCTCCGTTCCGGGGTGGTTGAGTTCGTCGTCGAGTGCGGCGAACAGGTCCTCGTCGCCGGCCGCCGTGAGGTCCCCGGTGCCGATGGTCCCGACGGTCCTGGCGGTCCCGACGGTCCCGGCGGTGCCGACGGGTTCGGCCGGGCCGTCGTCCAGGCGCCAGAGCAGTTCGCGCAGCCGCCGTCCGACCGTGCCCCGCAGGCCCTCGGCGGCGCCGAGCGCGGGCAGCAGGGCCTCCAGCCGGTCGAGTTCGCGCAGCAGCGGGTCCGGCGCGGCCTCGTCCCCGGGGGCCAGTTCCCGGTGCAGATGGGCGGCCAGCGCCGACGGGGTCGGGTGGTCGAAGACGGTGGTCGGGGGCAGCCGCAGGCCCGTGGCCGCGCCGAGGCGGTTGCGCAGCTCGACGGCGGTGAGCGAGTCGAAGCCGATCTCCTTGAACGCCTGGTCGGCGGCCACGGTGTCGGCCGTGCCGTGCCCGAGGGCGGCGGCGGCCTGGGCCCGGACCAGCTGGAGCAGGGCTTCGGCCCGTCCGGCCGGGTCGAGGGCGGCCAGGCGCTCCGCCAGCGGGACCGGGCCTCCGGCCGTGGGGGCTCCGGCGGCGCTGCGCCGGGAGCCCACCGAGGTCCGCAGCAGGGCGCGCAGCAGCGGGGGTACCGTCCCGGCGTCCTGACCGGCCCTCAGGTCGAAACGGGTGGTGACCAGGGCTGCCCGGCCGCTCGCGCGGGCGGTGTCCAGCAGGGCCAGGCCCTCCCGGTCGGTCAGCGGCACCAGGCCCCCGCGGGCCAGCCGGGCCCGGTCCCCGTCGGTGAGCCCGCCGGTGAGGCCGCTGGCCCGCTGCCACAGGCCCCAGGCGAGGGAGGTCGCGGGCAGGCCCTCGGCGGCGCGGCGCTGGGCGAGGGCGTCCAGGTAGGCGTTGGCCGCGGCGTAGTTGGCCTGCCCGCCGCCGCCGAGCACGCCGGAGACGGAGGAGAAGAGCACCAGGTCGGCGAGGTCCGCGTGCCGGGTCAGCTCGTCCAGGTGGCGGGCGGCCAGGGCCTTGGGGGCGAGCACGGCCTCCAGGGCCGTACGGTCCAGGGCCTCCAGGACGCCGTCGGCCAGGGCCCCCGCGGCGTGCACCACCAGCGTCAGCGGGTGCTCGGCGGGGACGGCGTCGAGCAGGGCCGCCAGCGCCGCCCGGTCGGCGACGTCCACCGCGGCGAGCGTCACCTCGGCGCCCAGGGCGGCGAGTTCGGCGGCCAGCTCGGCGGCGCCCTCGGCCTCGGGGCCGCGCCGGCCCGCCAGCAGCAGGTGACGGGCGCCGTGCTCGGCCACCAGGTGCCGGGCGGTCAGTGCGCCCAGGGTGCCGGTGCCCCCGGTGACCAGCACGGTGCCCGCCGGGTCGATCGGCGCGGGCACGGTCACCACGACCTTGCCGGTGTGCCGGGCCTGGCCGAGGTGGCGCAGGGCCTCCCCCGCCCGGGCGACCGGCCAGGCGGTGATCGGCGGCAGGGTCAGCGCCCCGCGCTCGAACAGCTCCAGCAGGGCGGCCAGCAGTTCGCCGATCCGCCGGGGGCCGGCCTCCAGCAGGTCGAAGGAGCGGTAGCGCACGCCCGGGTGCTCCTCGGCGATCCGCTCGGGATCGCGGAGGTCGGCCTTGCCCATCTCGACGAAGCGTCCGCCGCGCGGCAGCAGCCGCAGGGAGGCGTCGACGAAGTCCCCGGTGAAGGAGTTCAGCACCACGTCCACCCCGGCGCCGCCGGTGGCGGCCAGGAAGCTCCCCTCGAAGTCGAGGGTGCGGGAGGAGGCCGTGCGGGCCGGGTCGACGCCCAGCGCGGCCAGGGTGTCCCACTTGCCGGGCCCGGCCGTCCCGTACACCTCGGCGCCCAGGTGGGTGGCGAGCTGGACGGCGGCGATGCCGACCCCACCCGCCGCCGAGTGCACCAGCAGCCGCTCGCCCGCGCGCAGCCCGGCCAGGTCGACCAGGGCGTAGTGGGCCGTCAGGTAGGCGGCGGGGACGGCGGCGGCCTGGGCGAAGGTCCAGCCGGCCGGGATGCGGGCCAGCAGCCGGTGGTCGGTGACGGCCACCGGGCCGATGCCCCCGGACACCAGGCCCGTGACCCGGTCGCCGGGCCGGAGGTCCGTCACCTCGGCGCCGACCTCGGTGACCACCCCGGCCGCCTCGGTGCCGAGCAGGGCGCGGTCGGGGTAGACGCCCAGGGTGATCAGCACATCCCGGAAGTTCAGCCCGGCGGCCCGTACGGCGATCCGGACCTCGCCCGGGGCGAGCGGGCGGGCGGCGTCCGGGGCGGGGAGCAGGGCCAGCGCGTCCAGGGTGTCGCCGGTGGGGGCGAGCCGCCAGGGGCCCTCCTCGGGCGGCGCGGTGAGCTCGGGGCGGGCGGGCAGCGGCAGGACGGCCGGGGCGAGCACCGTGCCCCGGCGCAGGGCCAGTTGGGGCTCATCCAGGGCGAGGGCGGCGGCCAGGGCCGTACGGGAGTCGGGGTGGCCGTCGGTGTCCAGCAGGCGGAAGCGGCCGGGGTGCTCGGTCTGGGCGCTGCGCAACAGGCCCCACAGGGCGGCGGCGACGGGCTCGACCGGGCTGTCGGCGGGATCCGCGTGCTGGGCGTCGCGGGTGAGGACGGCGAGGCGGGTGTCGGCCAGGTGGTCCTGGGCGAGCCAGCGTTGGAGGAAGCCGAGCAGGGAGGTGGTGGCGGCGACGAGGTCCGGGTGGTCGGGGAGGGTGAGCGGCAGGACGGCGGTGGCGGGCGGGTCGGTGGTGAACAGGGCTGCGGGGTCGGGCAGTTCGGTTCCTTCGGTGTATTCGGTGCCTTCGGTGCCTTCGGTGCCTTCGGTGCCTTCGGTGCCTTCGGTGCCTTCGGTGCCTTCGGTGCCGAGGCGGTGCTCGGGCAGCGCGGCCCAGGGCTCGGAGGGTGCCTCCGCCGGGGGAACGGGGGTCCAGTCGAGGTGGTACAGGCCCTCGGACCGCCCGGCCGGGCGGGCGGCGGCGGCGAGGGCGCCGGGGGCGAGCGGGCGCAGGGCGATCCGCTCGACGGCGAGCACCGGGCCGCCGAGCGGGTCGGTGGCGGTCAGCGCGACGGAGTCGGCGCCGTGGCGGGTCAGGCGTACGCGCAGGCTGGTGGCGGCCGTGGCGGCGAGGGTGACGCCCGTCCAGGCGAAGGGGAGGGCGGTCGGCTGATCGGTGGTGGCGGCGGTGACCGCAAGCGGGTGGAGGGCGGCGTCCAGCAGGGCGGGGTGGAGACCGTAGCGGGCGGCGTCCGGGCGTGCGGGCTCGGGGAGTTCGACCGTCGCGTAGACCGTGTCCCCGTCGCGCCACAGGGCCTGGACCCCCTGGAAGACCGGGCCGTAGTCGTAGCCGCGCTCGGCGAGGTCCGGGTAGAGGGCCTCCGGCTCCACGGGCGCGGCACCGGGCGGCGGCCAGGCACGGGGCCAGTCCTCCGGGGCGGCCTCCGGTCCGGCCGGGAGGAGCAGGGCGGTGGCGTGCCTGGTCCACGGCTCCTGCGGTCCGGCGGCGGCCGGCCGGGAGTGGACGGCCAGAGCACGGACACCGTCGGCGTCGGGCGGTTGGAGGGTGGTCTGCAGGTGGACGGCTTCGCCGCCGAGCAACAGCGGTGCCTCCAGGGTCAGTTCGGACAGGGCCGGGACGGCGGCCCGGTGGCCGGCGTGCAGCGCGAGTTCGACCAGGGCGGTGGCGGGCAGCAGCGGGACGCCGGTGACGGCGTGGTCGAGCAGCCAGGGGTGCGTACCGGTCGACAGGCGGCTGGTGTAGAGCGCGGTGCCGTCCGGCAGGTCGGTGGTGGCGCCCAGCAGCGGGTGCTCGGCGCTGTGCAGGCCCAGGTGGCCGGGGTCGCTGACGTCCGGGGCGGGGTCGAGCCAGTAGTGGCGGTGCTGGAAGGGGTAGGTGGGGAGTCCGGGTGGGGTGGTGGGGGTGGTGACGGGCCAGGTGAGGCGGTGGCCGTGGAGTTCGACGGCGGCGAGGGCCTGGAGGAGGGGTTGGTCGTCCTCGCGGTTGCGGCGCAGGGTGCCGGTGACGAGGGTGTCGGGGGTTTCGGTGGTGGTCAGGGTGTCCTGGAGGGCGAGGGTGAGGACGGGGTGGGCGCTGGCCTCGACGAAGGTGGTGAAGCCGTCGGCGGCGAGCGCGCGGACGGTGTCCTCGAAACGGACGCGGCTGCGCAGGTTGCGGAACCAGTACTCGGCGTCGAGGGTTTCGGTGTCCAGCGGGGTGGCGGTGACGGTCGAGTAGAAGGGGATCTCGGCCGTCCTCGGCTCGATGGCGCCCAACTGGTCCAGGAGGGTGGCGTGGAGGGATTCGACGTGGGCGGAGTGGGAGGCGTAGTCGACGGGGACCTGCCGTACCCGGACCTCGTTGGCCTCGCCCCAGGCGACGAGTTCGGTGATCGCGGTGGCAGTGCCCGAAGCCACCGTCGAGGACGGGCCGTTGACGGCGGCGACCTCCAACTCCCCGCTCCAGCGGGCGATCAGCTCCTCCACCTCGGACACCGGGAGCGGCACGGAAGCCATGCCACCCTCGCCCGCGATCAGCCGGATCGCCCTGCTGCGCAGAGCCACCACCGCTGCCGCGTCGTCCAGACTCAAGGCTCCTGAGACAGCCGCCGCGGCGATCTCGCCCTGCGAGTGGCCGACCACCGCGTCGATCCGGAGGCCGTAGGAGCGCCACAACCCTGCGAGGGACACCATCACCGCCCACAGCACCGGCTGCACCACATCCACCCGCTCCAACAGAGCGGGATCACGCAGAGCCTGCTCCAACTCCCAGTCCACATAGGGCTCCAGCGCCCGACCCGCCTCCGCCAGAAGCGAGGCGAACACCGGCGACGACTCCGCCAGAGCCACCCCCATCCCCACCCACTGCGACCCCTGACCCGGGAACACCAGCACCACCCCGCCCGGCGAACCCGCCAACCGGCCCGACACCACCGCAGGGTGGTCGGCCAGGGCGCGAAGTGCGGCCACCGCCTCGGCGCGATCGCCCGAGGTGACGGCGGCGCCGTAGCCGTGCCGGGCGCCCCGGGTGAGCGTCCAGGCCGCCACCTCCGACAGGGCGGTCTGCGCGCCCGGGCCCTCCAGCCAGTCCGCGAGCCGCTCGCCTGCGGCGGCGAGGGCCGCCTCGGAGCGCGCCGACAGCAGCACGGGGACCGCCGCCGAGAGCTCGCCACCGGTGGCCGCCGCCGGGTCCACCGGGAAAGCCACGGAGGCCGCGACGGGGGCGGGTTCGGCCGCCGGGCCCGCCTGCGAGCGTGCCGGGAGGGGCACAGGACTCGGGACGGCCGGGGCCTCCTCCAGGATCACGTGCGCGTTGGTGCCGCTCATCCCGAAGGCCGACACGCCCGCGCGGCGCGGACGCTCGCCCGGCGCCCATGCGACGGGCGCGCGCAGCAGCTCCACCGCGCCGCTCCCCCAGTCGACGGCGCCGGTCGGCTCGCCGGCGTGCAGGGTCGCCGGCAGGACGCCGTGCCGCAGCGCCTGCACCATCTTGATGATGCCCGCCACCCCGGCCGCCGCCTGGGCGTGCCCGATGTTGGACTTCACCGACCCCAGCCACAACGGCCGCTCCGCCGACCGCTCCCGCCCGTACGTCGCCAGCAGGGCTTCCGCCTCGATCGGGTCGCCGAGGCGGGTGCCGGTGCCGTGGGCCTCCACCGCGTCCACGTCCGCCGCGCCCAGCCCGGCCGCCGCCAGGGCCGCCCGGATCACCCGCTCCTGCGAGGGGCCGTTCGGCGCGGTCAGGCCGTTCGAGGCGCCGTCCTGATTGACCGCCGTGCCGCGCACCACCGCGAGCACCGGGTGGCCGTTCGCCCGGGCGTCCGACAGTCGTTCGACCAGGAGCAGCCCGACGCCCTCGGAGAAGCCGGTGCCGTCCGCGTCGGCCGAGAAGGCGCGGCAGCGGCCGTCCGGGGACAGCCCTCGTTGGCGGCTGAACTCGATCAGGGTGTCCGGGGTGGACATCACGGTGGCGCCGCCGACCAGGGCGAGGCTGCACTCGCCGGAGCGCAGCGCCTGCCCCGCCAGGTGCAGGGCGACCAGGGAGGAGGAGCAGGCGGTGTCCACCGTCACCGCCGGGCCCTCGAAGCCGTACGTGTAGGCGATCCGGCCGGAGGCCACGCTGCCCGCGCTGCCGGTGCCGAGGTAGCCCTCGGCCTCGGGGGCGGAGCCGCGCACCCGGCCGCCGTACTCGGTGTAGATCAGGCCGGTGAAGACGCCGACCGGGGTGCCGCGCAGCGCGGCCGGGTCCAGGCCCGCGCTCTCCAGCGCCTCCCAGGACGCCTCCAGCAGCAGCCGCTGCTGCGGGTCCATGGCGAGGGCCTCGCGCGGGTTGATGCCGAAGAATGTTGGGTCGAAGTCGGCGGCGCCGGCGAGGAAGCCGCCGTGCCGGGTGTAGGAGGTGCCGGTGTGCTCCGGGTCCGGGTCGTACAGCGCGTCCACGTCCCAGCCCCGGTCGGCGGGGAATCCGGAGATCGCCTCCCGGCCCTCGGCGACCAGCCGCCACAGCTCCTCGGGGGAGCCCACCCCGCCCGGGTAGCGGCAGGCCATCCCGATGATCGCCAGGGGTTCGTCGGCGGCGGCACGGGAGCGGGCGGGCGCGGTGGCGGGCGCGGTGCCACCCCGGCGCAGCAGGTCGCCGAGGTGCTCGGCGAGGGCGCGCGGGCTGGGGTGGTTGAAGACCAGGGTCGGCGGCAGTGTGAGACCGGTGGCGGCGGCGATCCGATCGCGCAGCTGGACAGCGGTGAGGGACTCGAAGCCGAGGTCGCGGAAGGCCCGGTCGGGGTCGAGCTCGGCGGGGGTGGCGTAGCCGAGCACGGCGGCGGCCTCCGCGCGCACCAGCTCCTGCACCCGCCGCGCCAGATCCCCGGCGGGCAGGCCCCGGAGGCGCTCGGCCGAGCCGCTCTCCCCCGCCGTGCGTCCGGCGGCCCGCCGGGCCGGGGTGCGGGTGGGGCGGGCCGGGCCCCGGGAGGCGGGGGCGGTCAGCCGGTCGGCGTCCACCGGGCGCAGCACCAGGGTGTCGACGGTGAGGACGGGCGCGCCCTCGGGGTCGACGGCCCGGACTCGGAGGGTGTCCTGCTCCAGGCGGTCCAGCCGCACGCGGAGCGCGGTGGCGCCGACGGCGTGCAGCGTGAGGCCGTTCCAGGCGAACGGCAGCCGCAGGACGGCGGGGCGCTCCGGCTCGTCTGCGGCGGCCTCGGCCGCGACGTCGGCCTGGAGGGCGGCGTCGAGCAGGGCGGGGTGGAGGCCGTAGCGGGCGGCGTCCGGGTGTGCGGGTTCGGGGAGTTCGACGGTCGCGTAGACGGTGTCGCCGTGCTGCCAGGCGGCGCGCAGGCCCTGGTAGGTGGGGCCGTAGCCGACCTCGGCGGCGGCGAACCGCCGGGCAGCGGTGGCGAGTTCGAGCGGGACGGCCCCGGCGGGGGGCCAGTCGGCGGGGAACTCGTCGTCGGGTTCGGACGGCTCGGCGGCCAGGGTGCCGGTCGCGTGATGGGTCCAGTCCCCGGCGCCGCCGTGCTCGGGGCGGGAGTAGACGTCGAAGGTGCGGCGACCGTCCTGCTCGGCGGCCGGGACGAGGACCTGGAGATCCAGCACCGCCTCGCCGAGGGTCAGCGGCGCCAGCAGGACGAGTTCCTCCACGCCGGACGCCCCGGCGGACTCGGCGGTGGCCAGGGCGAGTTCGGCGAAGCCGGTGCCCGGGAACAGGACGGTCCCCGCGACACTGTGCTCGGCCGACCAGGGGTGGCTGCGCAGGGACAGGCGGCCGGTCAGCACGAGCCCGCCGTCGTCGGCGCGTTCGACGGTCGCGCCGAGCAGGGGGTGGGCGGAGGCGTCCGGGCCGCCGGTGGGGGTGGGGGCGTCGAGCCAGTGGCGGCGGTGCTGGAAGGGGTAGGTGGGGAGTCCGGGTGGGGTGGTGGGGGTGGTGACGGGCCAGGTGAGGCGGTGGCCGTGGAGTTCGACGGCGGCGAGGGCCTGGAGGAGGGGTTGGTCGTCCTCGCGGTTGCGGCGCAGGGTGCCGGTGACGAGGGTGTCGGGGGTTTCGGTGGTGGTCAGGGTGTCCTGGAGGGCGAGGGTGAGGACGGGGTGGGCGCTGGCCTCGACGAAGGTGGTGAAGCCGTCGGCGGCAAGCGCGCGGACGGTGTCCTCGAAACGGACGCGGCCGCGCAGGTTGCGGAACCAGTACTCGCCGTCCAGGGTCGAGGTGTCGAGCGGGGTGGCGGTGACGGTCGAGTAGAACGGGATGTCGGAGGACTTGGGGCGAATGTGGGCCAGCACGTCCCGGATCGTGGTGCGGAGGGCCTCGACGTGGGCGGAGTGCGAGGCGTAGTCCACCGGAACCTGCCGTACCCGGACCTCGTGGGTCTCGCCCCAGGCGACGAGTTCGGTGATCGCTCCGGCGGTGCCGGAAACCACCGTCGAGGAGGGGCCGTTGACGGCCGCGACCTCCAACTCGCCCTCCCAACGGACGATCAGCTCCTCCACCTCCGCCACCGGCAGCGGCACGGAAGCCATGCCACCCTCACCCGCGATCAGCCGGATCGCCCTGCTGCGCAAAGCCACCACCGCTGCCGCGTCGTCCAGACTCAACGCGCCCGACACCGCCGCCGCGGCGATCTCCCCCTGGGAATGGCCGACCACCGCATCCACGTGCAGACCGTAGGAACGCCAGAGACCGGCCAGGGACACCATCACCGCCCACAGCACCGGCTGCACCACATCCACCCGCTCCAACAGAACGGGATCACGCAGAGCATCCGCCAACTCCCACTCCACATAGGGCTCCAGCGCCCGACCGGCCTCCGCCAGGAGCGAGGCGAACACCGGCGACGACTGCGCCAGAGCCACCCCCATCCCCACCCATTGCGAACCCTGACCAGGGAACACCAGCACCACCCGGCCCGGCGAACCCGCCGCGCGGCCCGACACCACCGCCGGGTGAGCCGTCTGCGCGGCCAACGCCCGGAGCCCGGCGAGCAGTTCGTCCCGATCCGAGGCGACGAGGGCGGCCCCGAGCCGGTGCCGGGCGCCCCGGGTGAGCGTCCAGGCCGCCACCTCCGACAGGGCCGTCTCCGCGCCCGGCCCCTCCAGCCAGTCCGCGAGCCGCTCGCCGGCCGCGGCGAGAGCCGCCTCGGAACGCGCCGACAGCAGCACGGGGACCGCCGCCGAGGGCTCGGCCGGAGCCTCGTGGGAAGCCGTCGCCACAACAGTCCGCGCCCCGGGCGGAACCGGCTCCGCCGTCACACCCGCCGGGGCCTCCTCCAGGATCACGTGGGCGTTCGTCCCGCTGATCCCGAAGGCCGACACGCCCGCACGGCGCGGACGCTCGCCCGGGGCCCACGCGACGGGCGCGCGCAGCAACTCCACTCCGCCGGAGGTCCAGTCCACCTCCCCCGTCGGCTCGTCCACGTGCAGGGTCGCGGGCAGGACGCCGTGCCGCAGCGCCTGCACCATCTTGATGACGCCCGCCACCCCGGCCGCCGCCTGGGCGTGCCCGATGTTGGACTTCACCGACCCCAGCCACAACGGCCGCCCCGCCGACCGCTCCCGCCCGTACGTCGCCAGCAGCGCCTGCGCCTCGATCGGGTCGCCGAGGCGGGTGCCGGTGCCGTGGGCCTCCACCGCGTCCACGTCCGCCGCGCCCAGCCCGGCCGCCGCCAGCGCCGCCCGGATCACCCGCTCCTGCGAGGGGCCGTGGGGGGCGGAGAGCTGGCTGCTGGTGCCGTCCTGGTTGACGGCGGAGCCGCGCACCACGGCGAGGACGGGGTGGCCGTTGGCCCGGGCGTCGGAGAGGCGTTCGAGGAGCAGCAGGGCGACGCCCTCGCCCCAGCCGGTGCCGTCGGCACCGGCGGAGAACGCCTTGCAGCGGCCGTCGGGGGAGAGTCCGCGCTGGCGGCTGAACTCGACGAAGGTGTTGGGGGTGGCCATCACCGTGGCCCCGCCCGCGAGGGCGAGCGTGCACTCGCCGGAGCGCAGGGCCTGGGCGGCGAGGTGCAGGGCGACCAGGGAGGAGGAGCAGGCGGTGTCCACCGTCACCGCCGGGCCCTCGAAGCCGTAGGTGTAGGCGATCCGGCCGGAGGCCACGCTGGGCGCGCTGCCGATGCCGACCTGGCCCTCGACGGCGGCGGGCAGCGGGTTGAGCCGCGAGCCGTAGTCGTTGTACATGATCCCGGTGAAGACGCCGACCGGGGTGGAGCGCAGCGCGGCCGGGTCCAGGCCCGCGCTCTCCAGTGCCTCCCAGGTGGTCTCCAGCAGCAGTCGCTGCTGCGGGTCGATGGTGCCGCTCTCGCGGGGGCTGACGCCGAAGAACTCCCCGTCGAATCCGGCCGCTTCGGCGAGGAAGCCGCCGTGCCGGGTGTAGGAGGTGCCGGTGTGCTCCGGGTCCGGGTCGTACAGGGCGTCCAGGTCCCAGCCCCGGTCGGCGGGGAACTCCGCGATGGCGTCCCGGCCTTCGGCGACCAGCCGCCACAGCTCCTCCGGGGACCGCACCCCGCCCGGGTAGCGGCAGGCCATCCCGACGACGGCGATCGGCTCCGTGTACCTGGCCTCGGCCTCTTCCAGTCGCAGGCGGGTGTCCTGGAGGCTGGCGCTGACCCGCTTGAGGTAGTCGCGGAGCTTCTCGTCGTTCGACATGGCGTGCTCTGCCCTTCGATGGCTCGGGGAGGGTGGCGGGGCGGCGGGGCCGGCGGGGGCCGGGGGCTGGAGGGCCGGGGGGCCGGTGGGGTCAGACCCGTTCCAGGGCGAACCCGGACTTGATCCACTTGCTGGACTCGACGGCGATGGCGGCGGCGCGGTCGCCCGGGGCGAGCTCGGGCAGGACCTGTTCGAGTTGGAAGAAGACCAGGGCGTTGCCGGTGTTGGCGGTCTCGCCGACGCAGCTGATCTCCTCGGCGTGCTCCAGCCCGAGCCGCTCGACGATCCGGGCGGTCATCCGGGTGGACAGCTGCGGCGGCAGCAGGTGCGTCACCTCGTCCTCCCGCCAGCCGGTTTCGGCGAGCAGCCGGTGCAGGATCTGCTCCGCGAACAGCGGGACGGTCTCCTCGATCGCCTTGTAGTCCTCCCGCGCCGAGGACCGGTCGCTGTGCCGGTCGACGGGGCCGAACCACTCCAGCACCTGGCCCGGGGCCCTTCCCCGGCCGGAGAGTTGGACGAAGGAGGCGCGGACGGCGGTCGGGCCTGCCGCCGGGTCGGCGCTGAGCACGGCGGCCCCGGCGGCGTCGCCGAAGAGCACGTAGTTGACCAGTTCGGCCGGGGGGACGGCGCGCAGGTCGGCCTCCAGGTCGTAGTGCTTGGCGATGACGTCGCCGCCGAGCACCAGGGCGGTGCGGTGGCGGCCGGTGGAGAGCAGCTGCCGGGCGACGTCGATGGCCTGGACGGCGCCGGAGCAGCCGGACTGGAGCTGGTAGGTGGCCACGTCGTCGATGCCGAGCCGGTCGGCGACGACGTTGACGGTGGCCGGCATCAGGGTGTCGGGGGTGGCGGTGCCGAGCACCACGAGGTCGATGTCGGCGGGGTCGGTGCCGGCCGCGGCGAGCGCGCGCGCTCCGGCGGTGGTGCCGAGGTCGGCCAGGGTGTCGCGCTGCTCGCCGCTCTCCAGGTCGAGGGCGAGGTGGCGGGTGCGGGTGCCGATGAAGGCGTCCACCCACTGCTCCCAGAGCGCGTCCATGCCGAAGCGGCGGCCCAGGGCGGCGTTGTCGATGGGCGGGCCCGGCAACGCGGTGCCGGCCGCCAGGAGGCGGATCTCTGCGGGGTCCATCTGCGGTCTGCTCCCAGGCGCGTCTAGGGCGTGTCGGCCGAACGGCGGTTCGGCGCGGGGGTGTTCAGCTGCGGTAGAGGACGATCGCCGAGGCGTAGGACTTGTGGGTCTCGACCGGACGGAACTGGCGGAACCCGACCGCCCCGCGCAGCGGGCCGGCCACCGCGACGGCCTTGATGGTCTGCTGCTCGCCGAGGGTCAGCCGGGCGTCGTCGACGACGCCGCCGGTGCGGATGACGTTGCCGTCGAGCAGCCGGATCTCCTCCGAGAAGTAGCCCAGGAACTGGCCGTCCGGGCCCTTGCGCAGCATCCGCCCGTACCCGTTGGTCGTCCCGACCAGCGCGCCCTCCTGGTCGCGCAGTTCGTACCGGACGTGGGCGATGTCCTCCAGCGTCGGGGTGGCCCCGCTGAAGTCGGAGTTGGAGGAGTCGTAGCTGACGAGGGTCTCGGCGAGGTCGGTCAGGTAGAGCAGGTTGGCGGGCTCGCCGACCCGCGGGTTGGGGCCCTTCGGGGCGAGCGGCGGCACCGCCAGTCTGGCGAGCAGCCAGCCCCGCAGGGCGTCCGCGGCGGGGGCCAGCGGGCCGGGGAGGGTGATCGATGCCATGCTGCGACTCCGTTTCGGAACGGGAACGGGAGGACGCCGGGGAACGGCGTTCCGATCACGCTAGGCAACGGAGCTAAACCGGCTCGGCGCGTCCGCTGAACCGCCCCCGCCGCCGCGCGAATGCGCCGCTGAATCCGCGACAAACGACCGTTGAATTCCCACGGATTTCCGCCGGAACCGCCGTGGCCCGCGCCCGGGGAACGGAACTAGCATGCGCCGGAGCAAGTGGAATTCCCCCCCGGAAATGATTCCGGGTCATCCGACCGGGAGGCCGCGTTGTCCGCCAGTTCCGCCGAAGCACCGTCGTTCCCGGTGCGCCGCACCTGCCCCTACCAGCCGCCGGACGTGTACCGGGAGATCAGCGACCGGGGCCCGATCAACCAGGTCACCCTGTGGAACGACCGCCGGGTGTGGCTGGTCACCGGCTACGAGGAGGCCCGCCGGCTGCTCGCCGACGACCGGCTGTCCTCCGACCGCAGCTACGACGAATACCCCACCATGGCCCCCCACCTGGGCGCGCCCGCCGCCCGCAAGCTCGTCCTGGTCGGCGAGGACCCGCCGATCCACCGCCACCACCGGCGGCTGCTCAACCCCGAGTTCAGCCTCAAGCACGCCCGGGCGCTGCGCCCCGACATCGAGCGGATCGTCAACGGACTGATCGACGGGATCGAGGAGCTCGGTGCCCCCGCCGACCTGGTGGAGCACTTCGCGGCGCCGATCCCCTCCCTGGTGATGTCGGCGCTGCTGGGCATCCCGTACGAGGACCACGCCTTCTTCCAGTCCGCCACCGCCGGGGTCATGCAGGGCCGGGACCCGGCGCACACCGAGGCGTCCGCCGCCGAGCTGGTCCAGTACCTGGACCGGCTGGTGACGGCCCAGGAGCGCGAGCCGGACGAGAACCTGGTGGGCCGGCTGGTGGCCCACGTGGAGAGCGGCGAGCTGAGCCACGACGAGGTGGTGCAGCTGGCCATGGTGCTGCTGATCGCGGGCCTGGAGACCACCTCCTCGATGATCCCGATCAGCGTGCTGGCCCTGCTGGAGCACCCGGAGCAGCTGGCGGCGCTGCGCGACGGCGAGGTGCCGGCCTCCGTCGCGATCGAGGAGCTGCTGCGGATCACGGCGGTGACGGACTTCGGCGGGGTGCGCTGGATCACCGACGACATCGAGATCGACGGCCTGGTGCTGAAGGCCGGGGACGGTCTGGTGGTCTCCTCCACGATGACCAACCGGGACGAGCGGGTGCACGCCGAGCCGTACGAGGTGGACCTGGCCCGGGCCAGCCGCCAGCACCTGACCTTCGGTTACGGCATCCACCAGTGCCTGGGGCAGAACCTGGCCCGGCTCCAGCTGGAGATCGCCTTCGAGACGCTGGTGCGCCGGCTGCCCGGGCTGCGGCTGGCGGTGCCGGCCGAGGAGCTGGTGATGCGCCGCACCGGCACCATGCAGAGCGTCGAGCGCCTGCCGGTGGCCTGGTGAGCGCCGGGGTGCGGGTCTCCACCGACCGGGACCGCTGCATCGGCGCGGGCCTGTGCGTGCTGACCGCGCCGGACGTGTTCGAGCACGACGACGACGGGCTGGTGACCCTGCTGGAGCCCGAGCCCCCGGCCGAGCGGGAGCAGGACGTCCGGCTCGCCCACCAGCTCTGCCCGGCGCGGGCGCTGACCGTGGATCCGGCCGGGCCCGAGCCCGCCTGACCCGCCGCCACCTAAAGCCGCCGGGAACCCTCCCGGTTCCCGGCCGGCGGGGAAGAACCGCAGGTCACCGATGCCCGGCCGGCGGCCGGACGCCCCGCCGAAGGCCGTCGGCCCGCATTCCGGGCCGGCGGCCTTAACGCCGTCTAAGGAACGATGGCCGACGACCCTCACTTGTTTATACGCTCTTTCAGCACGCCGGTGTTCTGGACGCCGGCCTTCCCGCACGGCGGGCGCTCGGACGTCGGTGATCATTCGCCGCTCCTCCCGGACGGCCCTCCGCATTTCCGCGGCCACGGACGAACGCGAATTCGCGCCCCCTCGCCCGCCTCTTCTCCCCTGCTATCGCTAAGGAATGAAATGACGCAATCGGCCGAGAATCGGCTGGACGGTCCGCTGGTCAAGCTGATCGTCGTCATGGCGCTCGCGTCGGTCACCGCGACGCTGAACGCGACCATCGTCGGGGTCGGGCTGAGCCCGCTCGCCGACAACTTCGACACGACGCTCACCACGGCCGAGTGGGTCATCACCGGCTACCTGCTGGCGGTGGCCGCGACCATCCCGGTGACCGGCTGGGCCGTGGACCACTTCGGCGGCAAGAAGGTCTGGGTCTTCGGGCTGGTGCTCTACACCCTGACGGCCGTCGCCTCGGCGCTGTCCTGGAACATCGCCTCGCTGATCACCTTCCGCATCCTCCAGGGCGTGGCCGCCGGCATCATCGAGCCGGTCATGATGACGCTCACCGCCCGCGCGGCCGGCCCGGCCCGGCTGGGCCGGGTGATGGGCCTGCTGGCCCTGCCGATGACGCTCGGCCCGGTGATCGGCCCGATCCTCGGCGGCGTCATCGCGGACAACCTGCACTGGAGTTGGCTGTTCCTGGTGAACGTGCCGATCGTGCTGGCGGCACTGGTGTTCTCGTTCAAGGTGGTGCCCGCCGACGTGCCCGCCGAGGGCGAGCGCGCGACCTTCGACGTGCTCGGCACGGTGCTGCTGAGCCCCGGCTTCGCGATCCTGGTGTACGGGCTGTCGCAGACCGCCCACGAGGGCTTCGGCTCGGCCACGGTGATCGTCTCGCTGCTCATCGGCGCCGCGCTGGTCGCCGGGTTCGTGGTGCACGCGCTCACCACCCGCCGCACCCCGCTGATCGACGTACGGCTGCTCGCCAACAAGGGCTTCACGGCCGCGGTGGTCGCGATGGCGCTCACCGGCGCGGCGGTGTTCTCGCTGTACGTGCTGCTGCCGCTCTACCAGCAGCAGGTGCACGGGCAGAGCCTGATGGCCAGTGGGCTGCTGCTCGCGCCGTTCGGCGTCGGCACCTTCCTCGGGATGCCGCTGGCCGGGCGGCTCAGCGACAGGCTCGGCGCCAACCTGCTGGTGCCGGTCGGCGCCGCGCTGGTGGTGCTCGGCACCCTGGGCAACGCGCTGTCCTCGGGGAGCACCAGCCAACTGGTGCTGGGTCTGTACGCCCTGGTCTCGGGCATCGGGCTCGGCTGCGTCGGCGCGCCGACGCTGGCCTCGCTGTACCGGACCGTTCCGCTGGAGAAGACCTCGGGGGCGACGAGCACGATGCTCTCGCTCAACCAGGTCGGCGGCTCCTTCGGCGTGGCGCTGGTGGCACTGCTCGTCCAGCGGGGCGTCGCGAACGGCGAATCCGTCCGGAACGCGTTCTCCACCACCTTCTGGTGGGAGCTGGCGATGACCGCGGTCATCGTGGTCGTGGGTCTGCTCCTGCCCGGCCGGCCGAAGGCGTTCGAGGCCGGCCCGGTGGTGGAGGAGGTCACCGGCGAGCCGGTGACCTCCTGACCGCTCGACAGCCCGACAGCTCGAACCGCTCGACAGCTCGACAGCTCGACAGCTCGACCCGAAGGTCAGCCCGTACGCCCGCCGGTGGGCACCCGCTCCGGCCGCTCCCCGCGAGCGGCCGGGCGGCTCCACCGGCGCATCGCCGGGGCCTCCACGAGGCGGTGGACCAGCCAGGACACCCCGATGGTCACGGCCAGCAGCACCACCCCCAGGCCCGCGAGTTCCGGCACCGACCAGACCCTGCTCTCCCCGAGGGCCAGCCGGACGTAGTGCAGCACCAGGTGGTGCGTCATGTAGAAGGCGAAGGAGATCTCGCCCAGCCACACCGCCGTCGCACCCCGGAACGGCGAGCGGCCGCCGGTCGTGTCCGCCCGGGCCGCGGCCGCGACGAACAGGGCCAGCGGCAGCGCGAGCGTGGCGGAGAGCCCGTACACCGTGGGCACCAGGGCCAGTTGGGCCGCCGCCCCGGCCGCGACCAGCAGCCCCGCGCCCGGCATGCCGAGCCCGATCCAGCGGCCGGCCAGCACGATCCGGGCCAGCAGGATGCCGAGGACGAAGTCCAGGGCACGCACGGCGGGCAGCGCCACCAGGAACCAGTTCTGCGTCAGCGTCATCTCCAGCCCGGGCAGCCGGGGCTCGGAGGGGAACAGGTGGTCGGCGGCGAACGGGAGCAGCGCGATCGCTCCCGCCACGCCCCCGACCCAGGCCCAGAGCCGCTCCGGCCGGATCCGCCGGATCAGGGCGTGCAGCCAGGGGAAGGCCAGGTAGAAGGCCAGCTCCACGCTGAGCGACCAGCTGGGCAGGTTGACCGCCCGCATCACGTCCAGGTCCGGGACCCAGGCGTTCAGCAGGAAGAAGCTGGGCAACAGCCGTGCGGTGGTGAGCAGTTCGCCGGCGGCGAGGGCCAGCAGCAGCGCCGCCAGCCAGGTCGCCAGGTGGGTCGGGAAGACCTTCACCAGCCGGCGGCGCCAGAACCGCGTAGCGCTGTCGCCGGGCCGGGCCGACCAGGTCATGACGAATCCGCTGAGGATGAAGAAGAACTCCACTCCCAGCCAGCCCAGGCCGAAGGCGTAGCGGAACACCGCCCCGGTCGGGCCGGGGGCGAGGTAGCCCTCGACCGAGATGTGGGTGAAGTAGACGAGCAGGGCGGCGCCGAAGCGCAGCCCGGTGAGGGACGGCAGGCGCGGGAACGCGGTGCGTCTGTCGAGGGGTTCGGTCATCGCGAATCCTTGCGGGAGGACGGACGGAACGGGCGGTGACCGCCGGTGCGGCCCCGCCCTGGTCCCGTCAGCCTCCATGGGGCGCCTAAACCCCTCCTGCCCCAGGAGCTAAACCTGCTGCCGCCGCCGCCTTGCCGTGCCCTCGCCGTGCCCCTGCCGTACCCCTGCGGACGGACAGCCGTGCGCACCGGACGGGGGCCCCGTCCGGTGCGCACCCGCAGGCCGTCAGAGGTCGACGAACTGCCGGCTGAATGCGGTGAGCCGGTCGCCGGCGACCTGCCCGGCGGGCACCGCCGCCTCGATCGCGGCCAGTTCCTCGGGGCCGAGGGGCAGCGTCGCGGCGGCGAGGTTCTCCTCCAGGTGGTCGATCCGCCGGGTGCCGGGGATCGGGACCACGTCCTCGCCCCGGTGGTGCACCCAGGCGAGTGCCAACTGGCCGACGGATACGCCGAGTTCGATGGACAGCGGCTCCAGCCGGTCGACCAGGGAGAGGTTGCCGGGGAAGTTCTCCGGGGTGAATCGCGGCTGGGCGACGGTCCGGAAGTCCTCCGGCCCGAACACCTCCGCGGCCCGGTAGCGCCCGGTCAGCAGGCCCCGGGCGAGCGGCGCGTTGGGCACGATGCCGATGCCCAGCTCCCGGGCGAGCGGCACGACTTCGCTCTCCAGCTCGCGGGAGAACAGGGACCACTCGGTCTGTACGGCGGCCAGCGGGTGCACGGCGTGGGCCCGGCGGATGGTCGCCGGGGCGGCCTCGGAGAGCCCGATGTACCGGACCTTCCCGGCCTCGACCAGCTCGGCCAGCGCGCCGACCGTCTCCTCGATCGGCACCGAGGGGTCGATCCGGGCCGGGTAGAAGAGGTCGATGTGGTCCAGGCCGAGGCGCTGGAGCGAGGCGTCGGCGGACTGCTTCACGTAGGCGGCGTCGCCGCGCACCGCCTGCCCGATCCCGTCACCGGTGCGCACCACGCCGAACTTGGTGGCCACGACGGCCTCGTCGCGCCGGCCGGCCACCGCCCGGCCGACCAGCTCCTCGCTCAGCCCGTGCCCGTAGACGTCGGCGGTGTCGATCAGGGTGACCCCCAGGTCGAGCGCCCGCCGGATGGTGGCGACGGCCTGCTCGGGGTCGGTAGGGCCGTAGAACTCGCTCAGGCCCAGGGCGCCGAGCCCCTGGGCGCCGACTTCGAGGCCGCCCAGGCGGCGGGTGGGGACATCGTTCACGCGAATCGCTCCGTCATCGCTCGGGGTTCCGGTTCGGCCTCCCCCAGCCTGCCGAAGGGGGCTAAACCGCACCCAAACGGCCCCGTGACGGCGGATCAGGCGCGGGCGGCCACGGCCGTGGGCACGGGCGCGCGCCGGGCACCGCCCTCTCCCCGGCCCTCACCCCGGCCCTCACCCCGCGCCTCGCCGCGTACCTCCAGGATGGTGCGCTGCAGGTTGCGCAGCCAGCAGCCCGGCTCCAGGCCCAGCTCCCGGTTGAGGGTGTCCCGAGCGGAGTGGTAGACGCCCAGGGCCTCGGCCTGCCGGCCGGAGCGCCACAGGGCCAGCATCAGCTGGGCGTAGAAGGTCTCCTGGAGCGGGTGCTCACGGATCAGGCAGCGCAGCTGGGGGACCACCTCGCGGTCCCTCGAGAGCATCAGCTTCGACTCCACCAGCAGCTCGCTGCACTCCAGTTGGAGCTCCTGCAGCCAGGCCGCGAAGGTGTTGACCACCGGCCCGGCCTGAAGGCCCCCGAGCACCGGGCCGCGCCACAGGGCGACGATCCGCTCCAGCAGCTCGCACGCCTCCTCGTAGCGCCGCTCGCGCATCATCGCCCGGGCGGTCGGCAGCTGTTCCTGGAGGGTCTGGAAGTCGACGGCCTGCGGCGGCGTCCACAGGACGTAGCCGGGCGCCCGGGTGATGACCGGATCGGGCTCGCCGAGGCGGCTCAGCAGCTTGCGCAGCTGCGAGACGTACACGTAGACGGCGTCCCGGGCGCGCTGCGGCGGATCGGCGGGCCACAGCTCGCGCACCAGGTCGTCCACCGAGACGACCTGGCCCATCCGGGCGAGCAGGACGGCCAGCACCGCCTCGGTCTTGCGGGAGCCGATCGCGACCGGGCCGTCCGCGTCGCTGACCCTGAGCGGGCCGAGTACCTCGTACCTCACCGGTGCTCCTCCTCCGCGCGCGTCTGCCGCACCCGTCGGCGCAGCCGTCGTTCGACGGCCTGTCAGGGCGTCAACGGCGCACGGCGGAGGGCTATTCCCGCCGTGGCGGCGGATCCGACGGACCGTCGGGCAGGCCGAGGTTCGCCCGCAGCGTAGCGCCGTCGCGGTACCCGGTGCGCAGCACTCCGCGTTCCTGCAGGTGCGGGACCACCCGGTCGGTGAACTCGTCGAAGCCGACCGGGTTGAGGTGGCCGGCCAGGATGTAGCCGTCGGCGGCGCCGCTCTGCACGTTCGCGTCGATCCGGGCGGCCACCTCGGCGGGCGTGCCGACGAAGGTGTGCCGCAGCAGGGTGCGGATCGCCAGTTCGCGCAGGGACAGGCCCTCGGCGAGCGCCCGGGCGTGCAGCGCCGCGGCGGGCGAGCCGGGCGGGGCGGCGGGTGCGGGCGGCGGGTCGTCGGGGTCGCGGCCGGACAGGTCGGCGCCCCACAGCTGGCCGATCCGGGTGAGCGCGATCGCCGGGGTGATCTGGCGCAGCGCCACCTCGCGGGAGCGTTCGGCCGCCTCCTGCGCGGTGTCGCCGAGGATGAACCCGGCGCCCGGCATCACCTTGAGCGCGTCCGGGTCCCGCCCCAGCGCGCGGGCGCGGGCCCGCAGGTCGTCCCGGAAGCGGCGCCCGGCCTCCGGCTGATCGTGCAGGCCGAAGACGACGTCGGCGTGCCGGGCCGCGAACTCGCGCCCCTCCGCCGAGTCCCCGGCCTGCACCAGGACGGGGCGGCCCTGCGGGCCCGGCGGCAGGGTGAAGCGGCCCTCCAGGTCGAAGTGGGCGCCCCGGTGCCGGTAGGGCGCGAGTCCCCCGCGCCAGAGCGTGTCGGCGGCCCGGACGAACTCCTCGGCGCGGGCGTACCGGTCGGCGGGGGCGAGGAAGGCGCCCCGGCGGAAGTTGACCCCGGCCTCCGGATCGGCGGTGGTGACGATGTTCCAGCCCGCGCGGCCGCCCGAGAGGTGGTCCAGGGAGGCCAGCTGCCGGGCGAGTTCGTACGGCTCGTTGTAGGTGCTGCTCATCGTCGGGACGAGCCCGATGTGCCGGGTGACGGCGGCCAGGGCGGACATCAGGGTCGGGCTGTGCGGGCGGCCGGCCACCTCCAGGTCGTCCAGCTTCCCGGCGTGCTCGCGCAGCCGCAGGGTCTCGGCGATGAGGAAGAAGTCGAACCGGCCGCGCTCGGCGGTCCGGACGGCGTGCCGGAAGGAGGCGAAGTCGATCTGGCTGCCCGAGCGGGGGTCGTCCCAGACCACCCAGACGCTGTGCGGGAAGGTGGCCGCGAGCAGCACCTGTCGGCGTGGGGGCATCGCGCCGTTCTCCTGGGGGGCCATCAGTTCAGGTGTCCGACGGGGAGGTCGCCGGGCAGGTCGCCGGGGGGCTCGCCGGGCAGGCTGCCGGGGAGCTTGCCGGGGTCCGGCAGGCCGAGGCGGGCGCGCAGGGTGGCCCCCTCGTAGCGGCGGCGGAAGACGCCGCGCGCCTGGAGCTCGGGCACCAGGCCCCGGACGATCCCCGGCAGGTCCCGCTCGGGCGCGGCGGGCAGCAGCCGTACGCCGTCCAGCCCGGCGGAGCGCCAGGCGAGCAGCGAGTCGGCGAACGCCTCCGGGGTGCCGGCGAAGGAGCCGGGGCCGGCCGGGGTACGGGCGAGGGCGCGGCGCGGGTCGGTGTCCAGCGCCACCGGGCGGTCGGCGAACAGCAGCAGCGGCGGCCCCGGGCGCCGTACCTCGGCCTCGGCGGCGCGCAGGGCCTCGACCTGGGCCCGGGCGTCGTCCCGGTCGGCCGCCGTCAGCAGCGCGAGATCGGCGCACCGGGCGGCGAGGCGGCGGCTGTCCTCGTCGCGCACCGCGACCAGGACGGGCGGGCGCCCCTGCGGCGGGCGCGGGGTGATGGACGGGCCCCGGACGGCGAACCGGCGGCCCCGGTGGTGGATCGGGCGGACCCGGGAGCGGTCCAGGAAGCGGCCGGTGGCGGCGTCGCGGATCTCCGCGCCTTCCTCCCAGCTGTCCCACAGGGCGCGGATCACCTCGACGGCCTCCTCCGTCTCCGCGAAGCGCTCCGCCCTGCCCGTGGGGAGGCGTCCGGCGTTGCGGTCCTCGGCCCGGTCGAGCCCGGGCCGCACCAGGGCGGCGGCGCGGCCGGTGGTGACGAAGTCCAGCGTGGCGAGCCCGGTCGACAGGTGGAAGGGCTCGGCGTGGGTCGGCGTGACGGTCGGGGCGATCCCGATCCACCGGGTGGACGCGCCCAGGGCGGCGGCGAGTTGCAGCGCCTCCGGCCGGGGCCCTCCGTCCGGCGCGGGACCGTGGGCGTCGTCCAGCGTCAGCAGGTCCAGCAGCCCGCGTTCGGCCTCGGCCGCCAGCGCGCTCCACGCCTGCGGCGGCAGCGGTCCCTCCCGGACGGGCCCACCGCCCGGGACGCCGTCCAGGGCCACCGCCAGCCGCAGCGCCGCTCCCGCCGTCATGTCACACCACCGCACTCTCCCCCGCCCCCGCTCGGGCGGGCCCGCCTCCACCGCCCGCCCCCGGCGGGGACGGGCCAGGCACGGGACGCTAGCCGCGGCCCGGCGGGGGCGGCAATCGCCGCCCGGCCCGGGTTCAGGACCGGTTCAGGCCCGGGTCAGCGGCGGGTCGGCGATGGGTCGGCGATGGGTCGGCGGCGGCGGTGCCACGTGTCACGAGACCCGGCCCGGGCGCGGGCCCCGGCCCCGGTCACGCCACCCGGCTGTGCTCCTCGACCACCAAGCGGACCAGCGCCGCACGCGAGCCGATTCCCAACTTCCGGTAGGTGCGGGCGATGTGCACCTCGACCGTCCGGGCGCTCACCCCGAGGCGGTCGGCGATCTCGCGGCTGCGCAGGCCCGTGCCGACGAGTTCGGCGATCTCCCGTTCCCGGCCGGTGAGCAGGTCGAGGGTCGGGCCGCCGGGCGAACCGGCCGCGGTCGGCTCGCCCGGCGCGGGCGGCGCGGCGGCCGCCGGGGCGCGGGTCGTCCGGGCCGGGGCGTGCGCCTGCTGGGGCGTCCGCTCGGCCGCGGCCCCGTCCGAGCGGTCCCCGCTCCCGAGTTCGCCGCCACCGAGGCGCGCCGTCGCCTCGGTGAGCAGGCGCCGCGATCCGGTGCGGGCCGCCACCTCGTCCGCCGCGGCCAGCAGCCGGCGGGCCACCCCGCCGTCGGCCGGGCCCTGGCGCCCGAACGCGCTGAGGGCGGCGCCGAGCCAGTGCACGGCCAGGTCCGTGTCCCCGGCGCGCAGGGCCGTCCCGGCCGCCTCGGTGAGCACGGCCGCGTCCCTCGGGTCCAGCCCGGGGGTGGAGCGTTCGATGTGCGGGGCGATCCGGTCGGCGGGCGCGCCCCGGGCGGTCAGGACCCCGATGGCCCGGCGGTGGGCGTCGACGCGCCAGCAGTTGTCGGTGCCGTCGTAGACCAGCCACCGCACCAGCGGGTGGCGGAAGCCGCTGTGGGGGCTGCCGGCGAGCGGTCGCAGCAGGTCCAGGCGGCGCAGTTCGTCGAGGGTGTGGCACGCCTCGTCCTCGGTGGTCCCGGCGACGGCGGCGACGCCGGGCGAGTCCAGCTCGGTGCCCAGGACCGAGGCCGCGGCCAGGACGAGCCGCTGGCGCGGGCCCAGGGCGGCGAGTTCGGTCACCAGGTGGCGGGCCAGACGGTCGGGCAGGGCGGCGTCCGGCGGCAGGCCGCGCAGGTCGGCGAGCGAGCCCTCGGGGCGGCCGGAGAGCCGGCCGGGGCAGATCCGGGCCAGGGCCAGCAGGTAGAGCGGGTTCCCGTGGCCGTCCCGGTGCAGGGCGCGCGTCCGGGGGTCGGTGGCGGGCAGGTCGAGCAGTTCGGCGGTCCGGGCGAGGTCGAGCCGGCCCAGTTCGATCCGCCGGGTGGTGCCGAGCTGGCTGCCGCGGGCCAGGGCGGTGCGCAGCCGCTGCGGGGACTGGCGCGGCCGGTGGGCGACGACCATCGCGAGCGGGGCGCGGGCGGGCCAGCGGATCAGCCCGTCGAGCAGCGCGAGCGAGCCGGGGTCGGCCGCGTGGACGTCGTCCAGCACGATCAACAGGCCCCGGCAGGTGTGCTGTTCGAGCAGAGCGCGCAGCCGGTCCGAGGTCGGGCAGCCGTCCGCCTGGACGTCCACCGACTCGGCGATCCGCCGGAGCATCGCGATGAGTTCGTCGCGCAGCCCGGCCCGGTCGGCGAGGCCGATCCAGCCGCGCAGGATCTGGACGAACAGGCTTCCGGGCACGTGCTGTTCGGCCGGGTCGGCCAGCGCGCGCAGGACGGTGAAGCCGCGCACGGACGCCTCCTCGGCGAGCGCGGTGAGCAGCCGGGACTTGCCGCTGCCCGGGTCTCCCGCGAGGTCGACCATCCGCTGGTGACCATGCATCACCTCGTCGAGCACTGCGTGGAGTTGGTGCAGTTCCGCGCGTCTCACGGTGTCCGTGCGGGCACGGCCACGGATCGCGACGCGGGCTTCTCGGTCTTCTCGGCCTTCTCGGGTCTCCTGGAACGTGAACACGGTTGCTGCCCCTCCCCCGTGACGGGCGAAACTGGCGAATCCCCCCAACCACGATCGATCGTATCTTCGAACGGCGATCAACCCGGTTGACGAAACAAGGAATTCACGAATCCCGCGACCGCCTCCGAGCTCACGTTTCAGGCCGCGTTTGGCGCCGTACGCCAGGCTCGGCCCCTCGACCGACCCGACCCGAGGGGCGCGTGATGACCAGTCCGACCGGAGCCGAGCCGCGGCTCGCACCGCCGGCGCGCGAGCGGCGGCACACCCTGTACTTCCTGGAGGCGATCCGGGACTTCTCGCCGGTCTTCCTGGACACCGAGGTGGACGCCACCCGGCTGCTCGCCCACCGGGCCGCGGCCCGCGAAGCTGGGCAGCGCCGCTCGGTGGTCGGCTACCTGCTGGTCGCCGCGGGCGAGGTCCTGGCCCGGCACCCCGAGGCCAACTCCGCCTACCGGGGCGGCCTGCGCCCCCGGGTGGCCACCTACCCGACGGTGTCCGGGAAGGTCACCCTCGACCGCACCCTCGGCGGCACCCGGGTCGTCCTGTCCACCGTCGTCCCCGAGCCGCACACCGCGGGCCTGGCCGAGGTGCAGCGCCGGCTGGACCGGGTGCTGGACGGCGACCCGGCCGAGCTGCCCGAGTTCGCCGGAGTCCGGGCCCTCCACCGGCTGTCCTGGCTGCGCGGCCGGCTGCGCTTCGCCCGCGCGGCCCGCGACCTGCGGCTCCGCCCGCTGATCACCGGCACCTTCGCCGTCACCTCGCTCGGCCACCGGCCCGTCGACGGCTTCCACTCCGTGGGCGGCACCACGATCACCCTGGGCCTCGGCCGGATCGCCGACCGCCCGGCGGTGCGGGACGGCGAGATCGTCGTCGCCCCGGTGTTCCGGCTCAGCCTCGCCTTCGACCACCGGGTCGTCGACGGCGCGGAGGCCGCGGACGTCCTGGCCGAGATCCGCACCGCGCTGGAGGAGTGGCCCGATCCCGAAGCGCTCGAGCCCGGCGAGTCCGACGAGTCCGGCGAGTCCGACGAGCCCGTCGCCTCGGAGGTGACGGCATGACGTCCCTGGCCCCGGCGAACGACCTCGCCGAACTCAAGCGCTTCGTGGTCGCGCAGGCCACCTCCCAGGGCATCACCCCCGCCGAGTACGGAGCCGTCCTGGACGGCGTCGTGGACGACGGAGACGGCGGCCCCGGCTCCTGGGTGCGCCGCTGGAGCGAGGCCGGCGAGCGGCTGGAGCGCGAGGGCAGACTGCTGGAGGCCGGGCGCTACTACACCATGGCCCGCTTCCCGTACCCGTCCGGCTCCGCCCGCCGCGAGGCCGAGGCGCGCGCCCGCGAGGTCTTCGCCCGCTGGGCCGCCGACTTCCCCGGCATCGAGCGGATCGAGGTGCCCACCGCGGCCGGCCCGGTCGCCGCCTGGGCGGGCGGGCTGTCGGCGGGCGGACCGTCGGCGGGCGGGCTGTCGGCGGACGCCCCCAAGCCCCTGCTGCTGATGTCCGGCGGGATCATCAGCCTCAAGGAGCAGTGGGCGCCCGTCCTGCTCCAGCTGGCCGAGTTCGGCCTGGCCGGGGTGGTCACCGAGATGCCCGGCGTCGGCGAGAACCCGCTGCCGTACGACCTGACCGCGCCCGCGCTGCTGCCCGCCGTCCTCGACGCCGTCGCCGACCGCGCCGACACCACGCGGACGTTCGCGCTGGCGCTCAGCTTCAGCGGCAACCTGGCCCTGCACGCCGCCCTCGCCGACCCGCGCATCCGCGGCGTGGTCGGCGCGGGCCTGCCGGTGCACGACTTCTTCACCGACCGGGCCTGGCACGCCACCGTCCCCCGGGTCACCGTGGACACCCTCGCCCACCTGGCCCGCACCGACGCCGGATCGGTCTTCGACGCCCTCGCCCCGCTCGCCCTCGGCCCGGACCGGCTCGGCGCCGTCGACGTCCCCGTCGCCCTCGTCGCCAGCGCCCGGGACGAGATCATCCCGCCCTCCGACACCGACCGGCTGCGGCGCTCGCTGCGCAGCCTGCGCCTGCGGGTCCACGACGACGTCCACGGCTCGCCCCGGTTCTTCCCCCAGACCCGGCTCTGGACGCTGCTCACCGTGCTGCGGATGAGCGGCGGCCCGCTCGACCGGCGCCTCGCGCTCGGCGCCCAACTGCGCGCGCTGGACCGGCTTTAGCCGCTCTTGGGCCGTCCGTACGTAGTTCCGCTGATGTGCGGACGGCCCCGGTGGGACAACCTGAGCCGGACGACAAGCTCTCAGGAGGCCCACTGTGAGGTACCAGCTGCTCGGAAGCCTGCACGTCACCACGGAGCACGGCACCTCCGCCGTCAAGGCCCGGAACATGGAGGTGCTGCTGGCCACCCTGCTGATCCGCGCCAACGAGGTGGTGCCCATCCCCCAACTCGGCTTCGAGATCTGGGGAGACGCGCCGCCACGGCGCCACCTCGCGGCGATCCACGTGTACATCTCCCGGCTGCGCAAGCTCCTCGCCGACGACCGGCCGGAAAGCGTGATCGCCACCCAGTCCCCCGGGTACGTCCTGCGCCTGGGCCCCCAGGACCGGCTGGACTCCGACGAGTTCCAGCAGCTGATGCAGACCGGCCGGGCCGCCGCCCGGGACGGCCGCACCGAACAGGCCGCCGCCGCCTTCGAGGAGGCCCTCGCCCTGTGGCGCGGCCCCGCCCTCGGCGACCTGCGCTCCGGGCCAGTCCTGGAGGGCTTCACCACCTGGGCCGAGGAGGCCCGGCTGGAATGCGTCGGCATGCACGTCGAGACCGGGCTGGCCACCGGACGCCACCGCGAACTCATCGGCAAGCTCTACTCGTTGGTCGCCGAACACCCCTTGCACGAGGCGTTCCACCGACAGCTGATGATCGCCCTCTACCGCTCCGAACGGCAGGCCGACGCCCTGCGGGTCTACCGCGCGGCGCACCGCACCATCACCGCCGAACTCGGCATCGAACCCGGACGGGCCCTGCGCGAGGTGCAGCGGGCGATCCTGCTCTCCGACCGGCGGCTCGACCTGCTCCGCCCGCAGTGGGGGGACCCCGCGGAACCCGCGGACCGCGCAGGACAGCAGGCCGCCGCATGAGCGCCGCCGAAAGCTCCCTCTGGGTCCGCCGGTTCCCCGAACCCGCCGCCACCGCCGCCTCCGGCTCCCCGCTGCGCCTGCTCTGCCTGCCGCACGCCGGCGGCTCCGCCTCGGCCTTCCGGTCCTGGGCCGCCGCGGCCGGGCCGGACGTCGAGGTGCTGGCCCTGCAGTACCCGGGCCGCCAGGACCGCTACCGGGAACCCGCCGTCGCCGACCTGGCCCGGCTGGCCGGCCTCGCCCTGCCCGCCGTCCGCGCCGCCGTCGGCGAGGGCCGCTACGCCCTCTTCGGCCACAGCATGGGCGCCCTGCTCGCCTTCGAACTCACCCGCCGCCTCGAACGCGAGGACCGCCCCCCGGAGTTGCTCACCGTCTCCGGCCGCCGCGCACCCTCCACCCGCCGCGACGGCGAGTTCGCCCACCTCACCGACGACCGCGCCCTCGCCGCCCACCTCGGCAGCCTCAGCGGCACCGACCCGCGGCTGCTGGCCGACGAGGAGGCCCTGGGGATGATCCTCCCCGCCGTCCGCGCCGACCTCACCGCCGTCGACACCTACCGCCCCGGCCCGGACGCCCTGGTCGCCGCACCGATCCTCGCCCTCACCGGCGACGCCGACCCCTGGGTCACCCCCGCCGAGGCCGCCGCCTGGCAGCACCACACCACCGCCACCTTCGAGCTCCGCACCTACCCCGGCGGCCACTTCTACCTCGACGGCCGCCAACGGGAGCTGCTCGCCCTCCTCGACGACCGCCTCACCCCTGCCCGCCACTGACCACCGGCCCAGGAAGTCGGCCCCGCCGACTTCCTGGGCCGGCCCTGCTCGACCGTCCTCGGAGCGAGCTCCTCAGCGCGAAGCGCGCAGGGAGGCATCCAAGGTGCTCATGAGCTGGGCGACGCGGCCCTTGCCCGTCGGCGCGAGCGGATACCGGCCGAGAACATCGATCAGAACCGGCGTGGCGCGTCGCCTCGCCCGCTCGATGAGCCGGTCCGCGACATCGGGATCCTCCTCCGCCAGCAACTCGGCCACACGCACCGCGCATGCGGCCCCACGCAAGATGTGACCCACCTGGGTGGCCTTCGCGATGGGGTGCAGATATGCGGCAGCCGCGGCGTCTCCCGCGGCGCGCGCAGCAAGTCGTGCGGTCTCGGTCCCCGCTTCCCGCGCGGCGCGGTGTGCGTCCAGCGCGGCAACGCGCTGCAGCTGGGTCCTCCTCGCGCCGTTCACGAACTCCCAGGCCGCATCAACGGCCGCGCGAGGCCGAGGATCACCGGGAACAGCCTCCTCGTACATCGGGAGGACTTCCTGGGCGCTCTCCACCACGTAGCGTGCCACGACGCGCAGCTCATCCATGGTCAGCCCGAAATCGCCGGCTCCGTTCGTCATCGCCCGATCCTCCCATCCCCGCGACGGCCGCCGATGATACAGAAGCCGACGCCACCGCTCGCGAGGAGCGGATCCATGCGCCCCCAACGGCCTTTCCCTACACGTTCCAGAGCGCTGAGACACCGGGCGAGAGCGACAGCCGAAGCTGACCACCCCACGCGACCACCACCCCCGCTGACGGCTGGAGCAGGAAGTCGGACCCGCCGACTTCCTGCTCCAGCCCCCTTGCGTCCTCGCCCCGCTACAAACCGAGCTGCTCATCGAGGAGGTCGAACAACTCGTCGCCGTCGGCGTCCTCCAGGCGGTCGGCGAAGCCGCCGCCCTGCTCTGCGCCCCGGGCGGCGCGCACCTGGTCCAGGGCGGACTGGAGGCGGGCCGCCAGCTGGTCGAGCTCGCCCGGGTCGTGGTCCTGTGCGACCAGGTCCGCCAGGGCCGTCTCCACTGCGGTGAGCTTTCCGAGTGCGGGCGGGGCCACCAGGCCGGTGAGGTGCCGGGCGAGGGCGGCGGCGGTGGGGTGGTCGAACAGGAGGGTGCTGGGCAGCCGCAGGCCGAGCAGGGTGCCCAGGCGTCCGCGCAGTTCCACGGCCGTCAGCGAGTCCAGGCCCAGGTCCAGCAGCCCCCGGTCCACCGGCAGGGCGGCCGGATCGGCGTGGCCCAGGACCTCGCCGACCGAGCGGCGCACCAGGTCCAGGACGGCCCGGTCGCGCTCCTGCGGGGCGAGCCCGGCCAGCGTGTCGCGCTGGTCCGGCAGGGCGGGGGTGAGGGCCGGGGCGGCGGGCGTCGCCCGGTGGCCGAGCAGCGCGCGCAGTGCGGGCGCCGGGCCACCGCCGGGTCCGCCGGCGCCGGGTGTCGCCAGCCGGGCCGCGACGGCCACCGGACGACCGGCTGCCAGGGCTTCGTCCAGCAGGGCGAGGGCGCTCCCGGCGGGCAGCGGTGCGATCCCGATCCTGGCGATCCGGGCCCGGTCGGCGGCGCTCAGCGCCTCCCCCATGCCCTCGCCCTCCCAGAGCCCCCATGGCAGGGACAGCGCGGGCAGACCGAGTGCGTGCCGGTGCTCGGCGAGCGCGTCGAGGAAGGAGTTCGCGGCCGCGTACGAGCCCTGCCCCGGAGTGCCGAGCACCCCGGCGACCGAGGAGAACAGCACGAAGGCCCGCAGGGGCAGCCCCGCCGTCGCCTCGTGCAGAGCCCAGGCGCCGTCGACCTTCGGCCGCAGCACGGCGGCCACCCGCTCCTGCGTCAGGCCCTCCACCAGCCCGTCGTCCAGCACACCGGCGGCGTGCACCACCCCGGTGACCGGAAGGCCCCCCGGCGCCTGCGCCAGCGCGGCCCGCACGGCCCGCGGATCGGCCACGTCCCCCGCGGCCGGCACCGCCTCGGCCCCCAGGGCCGCCAGCTCCTCCACCAGCCCGGGCGCCACCCGCCCACTACGGCTCAGCAGCACCAGTCCGCGCACCCCGTGAGCCTCCACCAGGTGCCGCACCAACACCGCCGCCAGCGCCCCGGAGGCACCGGTCACCAGGACACTCCCGGTGCCGAACGCCCCGGGCGTCTCCGCCGCCTCCGCCGGGGCCGCCGGGGCCGCCACACTCCCGATGCCAACCGCCTCGGCCTCCGCCACAGCGCCGGCCGAGGACACGGCACCCCCGGCACCGACCGGCCCGGCCTCTGCCTCGCCGCCCGTCGGGACCGCAGTCGGACGCGCGGCCTCGACGCCACCGGCACCTGATGCGCCGGCCGCCGCCACAGCCCCCGGCGGGGCCGCTGTCAGGCGCGGGGCCAGGATGCGGCCGGCGCGGACCAGCAGGTGGGGTTCGTCGTCGGGCCAGGTGACGGGGGGCAGGTCCGTGAGGCGGTCGGGCGGGAGGTCGGTGTCCACCAGGAGGACGCGGCCGGGGTGTTCGGCGGCGGCGGAGCGGATCAGGCCGCCGGCCGCTGCGGCGGCGAGGGTCTGGGGGCCGCCCTCCGGTGCGGCCGGGAGGAGGACGGCGAGGCGGGACGCCTCGTACCGGGGAGCGGTCAGCCAGGTGCGCAGGGTCGTGAGGGCCCAGGTGGTGGCGTGGGCGACCTGTTCGGGCACGGGGCGGTCGGCCGGAAGGGGCGGCAGGGGTAGCAGGACCACCGGCGGTACGGGGTCGGGGAGTTCGGAGAGGTCGCTGACCGGGGTGGGCCGTTCGGGCGCCACGGGCAGGGTGAGCGGGCGGGTGTCGGGGAGGAGCAGCGGGTCGGCGGGGCGGGCGGCGCTGAAGCGCTCGGCGGGTACGTCGGCGAGTTCGAGGGCGCCGGCGTGCAGCAGTGGGGCGCCGTCGGGGCCGTAGAGGGTGACGGCGGCGCGGTGCTCCCCGTCCGGGGTGATCCGGGCCCGCAGCGGCCCGGCGGGCACGGGCCCGTGGGCCCGGACGTCGCGCCAGGCGACGGGCAGCCGCAGGGTGGTTCGGTCGTCGGTGGGCAGGCCCGCGTGCGCCCAGGGGTGGAGGGCGGCGTCGAGGGCTGCGGGTGGCACGACGAAGCGCCGGTCGGCGTCGCGGGCGCCTTCGACGGGGCCGGCGAGTTCGGCCCACAGGCTTCCGTCGGACTGGCCCCAGGCGGCGGTGACGGTGCGGAAGGCGCCGCCGTAGCCGAGGCCGTGGGCGGCGAGGGCCGTGTACAGCTCCTCGGCGTCGACGGGCCGGGCGCCGGGCGGCGGCCAGCTTCCGGCGGCCGGGGCCTGCGCCGCCGCCCCGGGAGCGAGCACGCCGGCGGCGTGCCGGGTCCAGGGCTCCCCGTCCGCGCCGTTCTCGGACCGGGCGTGGATGCGGACGGCCCGTTCGCCGTCGCCGTCCGCCTGCTGCAGCGCGACCTGGAGCAGCAGCGCCCCGTCGGCCGGGAGCAGGAGCGGGGCTTCCAGGTCGAGGGAGGCGACCACGGGCAGGCCCGCGGTGCGGCCCGCGTGGAGGGCGAGGTCGAGCAGCGCCGTGGCGGGGAGGACGGGGGCGCCGGCGACGGTGTGGCCGGTGAGCCAGGGGTGGTCGCGCGGGTCGAGGCGGCCTGTG
Organism: Kitasatospora sp. NPDC051170; assembly: GCF_044455705.1. Lineage (NCBI taxonomy): Bacteria > Bacillati > Actinomycetota > Actinomycetes > Kitasatosporales > Streptomycetaceae > Kitasatospora > Kitasatospora sp. NPDC051170. The sequence goes on from NZ_JBITFA010000007.1 coordinate 270,605, forward strand.
AGGACCGTTCCGGTGCCGTCGGCGAGGTCGACGGCGGCGCCGAGGAAGGGGTGGTCGGCGGTGGTGGGCGCGGTGGTGGGCGGGGCGTCGAGCCAGTGGCGGGTGCGCTGGAAGGGGTAGGTCGGCAGGTCGGGGCCCGGGGCCGCGGGGGCGCCGAGGACGGCGGGCCAGTGGACGGTGCCTCCGGTGGTGTGCAGGGTGGCGGCGGCCCGTAGCAGGGTCGCGGCCTCGCCGTGGCCGCGCCGCAGGGCCGCCACCGCGGTGACGGGCTGCGGTTCCTCGGCGAGGACGTCCTGGACGAGGGTGGTGAGCAGGGTGTCGGGTCCGATCTCCAGGTAGCGCACGGTGCCGAGTTCGCGCAGGGCCCGGACGCCGTCGGCGAAGCGGACGGTCCCGCGGACGTGGCGGGCCCAGTAGTCGGGTGAGGCGGTCTCCTCCGGGTCGGCCGGGCGGCCGGTGAGGTCGGAGACGAACGGGATGGCGGGGCGGCCGAAGGTGAGACCGTCGAGGGCGGCGCGGAACTCCTCGAGCACCGGGTCCATCAGCGGGGAGTGGAAGGCGTGGCTGGTGGTCAGCCGCCGGGCCTTGGTGCCCGTGGCGGCGAGCCGGGCGGCGACGGCGAGGACGGCGTTCTCCTCGCCGGAGACGACGGTGGCCCGAGAGCCGTTGACGGCTGCCACGGAGGCCAGGTCGGTGTGCCCTTCGAGGGCGGCGAGGACCTCCGCCTCGGTGGCCCGGAGGGAGAGCATGGCGCCTCCGGCGGGCAGTGCGTCCATCAGCCGGCTGCGCGCGGCGACCAGGGTGACGGCGTCCGCGAGGGTGAGGATCCCGGCGGCGTGGGCGGCGGCGACGGCGCCGATGGAGTGCCCGAGGACGGCGTCGGGCCGGACCCCCCAGTGGGCGAGCAGGCGCAGGAGGGCGAACTGTACGGCGAACAGGGCGGGTTGGGTGTAGGCGGTGCGGTCCAGCAGGCCCGTCTCCTCGAACAGGACTTCCCGCAGCGGCCGTTCGAGGTGCGGGGCGAAGGCGGCGCACACCTCGTCGAGGGCGGCCGCGAACTCCGCGTGGGTCTCGTACAACTCCCGTGCCATTCCGACGCGCTGGCTGCCCTGGCCGGTGAAGACGAAGGCCGTACGGCCGCCGAGGGCACTGCCGCGCAGCAGGCCCGGGGAGTCCGTTCCGGCGGCCAGCGCCCGCAGCCCGTCGAGGAGTTCGGCGCGCGAGCCGCCGAGCACCGCCGCGCGCTGTTCGAAGGCCGTCCGGGTGGTGGCCAACGCGGCCCCGGCCCCCGCGAGTCGCTCCTCGGGCAGGTCGGCGGCGAGGGCGAGCAGCCGCTGTGCCTGGTCCCGCAGGGCGGGTTCGGTGCGCGCCGCGACGGGCCAGAGCACCGGCCCGGACGGCGACGGCGTTTCGGGCGCGTCGGCCGCCGGGGCCTGCTCCAGGATGACGTGCGCGTTGGTGCCGCTGATCCCGAAGGAGGACACCCCCGCCCGACGCGGACGGCCCAGCGAAGGCCAGTCCCGCGCCTCGGCGAGCAGTTCCACCGCCCCGGCCGTCCAGTCCACGTGCGGCGAGGGCGCGTCCAGGTGCAGGGTCGCGGGCAGGCGGCCGCGCCGGATGGCCTCGACCATCTTGATCACGCCCGCCACGCCCGCCGCCGCCTGGCTGTGGCCGATGTTCGACTTGATCGAGCCCAGCCACAGCGGCCGCCCGGCCGGGCGCTCCTGCCCGTACGTCGCGAGCAGCGCCTGGGCCTCGATCGGGTCGCCGAGCCGGGTGCCGGTGCCGTGCGCCTCGACGGCGTCCACGCCGTCCGCCGTCAGCCGGGCGGAGGCCAGCGCGGCCCGGATGACCCGCTGCTGGGCGGGGCCGTTCGGCGCGGTCAGCCCGTTGGACGCGCCGTCCTGGTTGACGGCCGTACCGCGCACCAGGGCCAGCACCGGGTGCCCGTGGCGCCGGGCTTCGGAGAGCCGTTCGAGGACGAGCACGCCCGCGCCCTCGGCCCAGCCGGTTCCGTCGGCGCCGGCCGCGAAGGGCTTGCAGCGGCCGTCGGGGGCCAGCCCGCGCTGGCGGCTGAACTCGACGAAGGTGGCGGGGGTGGCCATCACGGTGACGCCGCCGGCCAGGGCGAGGGTGGCCTCGCCGCTGCGCAGCGCCTGCGCGGCCAGGTGGAGCGCGACCAGCGAGGAGGAGCAGGCGGTGTCCACCGTCACCGCCGGGCCCTCCAGGCCGAGCGCGTAGGAGATCCGCCCGGAGGCGACGCTGCCGGCACTGCCGCTGACCAGGTAGCCCTCGTAGCCGTCGGGCGCCTCGGGGGCCTGGCTGAGCCGGGAGCCGTAGTCGTCGTACATCACGCCGACGAAGACGCCGGTCCGGCTGCCGCGCAGCGTCCCCGGGTCGATGCCGGCCCGTTCGACGGCCTCCCAGGCCGTCTCCAGCAGGATCCGCTGCTGCGGGTCGGTGGCCAGCGCCTCGCGCGGGCTCATGCCGAAGAAGGCGGGGTCGAAGTCGGCGGCGTCGTAGAGGAATCCGCCCTCGCGGGCGGCGGAGGTGCCGGGCCGCTCCGGGTCGGGGTGGAAGAGGCGCTCCAGGCGCCAGCCGCGGTCCTCGGGGAACGGGCCGACGGCGTCGACCCGGTCGGCGACGAGCTGCCACAGGTCGGCGGCGGAGCGCACCCCGCCGGGGTAGCGGCAGCCGATGCCGACGATCGCGATCGGGTCCTCGTCGGTGGCCGCCTTCGGCTGCGGCGGCTGGTCCTCACCGGCGCTGCGCAGCGCCGGCAGCAGGGTCTCGCCCAGGTGGGCGGCGAGGGCCGCCGGACTGGGGTGGTCGAAGACCAGGGTGGCGGAGAGCGCCAGGCCCGTGGCCGCGTTGAGCCGGTTGCGCAGGTCGACGGCGGCCAGGGAGTCGAAGCCCTGCTCGGTGAAGGGGCGCTCCTCCTCCACGGCCTGCGATCCGCTGTGGCCGAGCACCGCGGCGGTGGCGGTGCGGACCAACTCCCGCAGCAGCAGCCCGCGTTCGGCTTCCGGCAGCGCCGCCAGCCGCTCGGCGAGCGGGGTGGCACCGGGCGAGGCCGCCCGGGCGGCGTCGGCCGCGCGGCGCGGGGCCGGGCGGCGCGGGGCCGGGCGGGCCAGCGCGCGCAGCGGCGCGGCCAGGGGGGTGCCGGTGGCGGCGGGTGTGGCGAGGTCCAGTCGTACGGGGGCGAGCAGCGCGTGCGGCGAGGCGAGCGCCTCGTCGAGCAGGGCGAGCGCCTCGGCCGGGGGCAGCGGGGCGATGCCGGTGCGGGCCAGCCGCGCCAGGTCGGCGGCGGAGAGCCGGCTGCCCATGCCCTCGCCGTCCCAGAGCCCCCAGGCCAGGGACTGGCCGGGCAGGCCGAGTTGGCGCCGGTGGGCGGCGAGCGCGTCGAGGAAGGAGTTGGCGGCCGCGTACGGGCCCTGTCCGGCGGTGCCGAGCAGCCCGGCGACGGAGGAGAAGAGCACGAAGGCGCGCAGGGGCAGCCCCGCCGTCGCCTCGTGCAGCGCCCACGCGCCGTCGGCCTTGGGCCGCAGCACGGCGGCCACCCGGTCGGCGGTGAGCCCCTCGGTCACGCCGTCGTCGACCACCCCGGCCGCATGCAGGACGGCGGTGACCGGCAGCCCGGCGGGCGCCTGGGCCAGGGCGGCCCGCACGGCCCGCGGGTCGGCGACGTCGGCGGCGACGGTCGCCACGGCGGCTCCGGCCTGCGTCAACTCCTCCACCAGGCCCGGTTCGACGGTGCCCCGGCGGCTGATCAGGAGCAGGCCCCGGACGCCGTGGGTGTGCACCAGGTGGCGGGCGACCAGCGCGCCGAGAGCGCCGGAGGCGCCGGTGAGGAGGACCGTCCCTTCGCCGAAGTCCGGCTGACCGTCCGGGCGTTCGGTCCGGGTCAGCCTCGGGCGAAGCGCCGTCTTCCGACGGATCGTCAGTTCTGGTTCCCGGTCCGACGGGAGGGTCTCCGGCGTCAGCCGTTCACCCTCTCCGATGTCCACCAGGCCCACCCGGCCCGGGTGTTCGGCGGCGGCCGAGCGGAACAGTCCGCGGACGGAGGCGGCGGCGAGGTCCCGCACCGGGTCGTCCGCTCCGGTGGTGACGGCTCCCCGGGTGAGCAGGACCAGCCGGGAGGCGGCGAAGCGCGGCTCGGCCAGCCACTCCTGGAGCACCGGCAGCAGGACTGCGGCGGCGGCGCGGGAAGCCTCCGCCGGGTCCTCGCTCTCCGCCGGGGTGGTGTACGGGAGCAGGACGGTCGGCGGCGCCGGGTCCGGGAGCTCGGCCAGGGCCGTCACCGGGGCGGCGGCGGGCAGCGGGTCGAGGTCCGGCCGCTGCCCGGCCGGGAGGAGGACGACGGCGGTTGCGGCGGTGGTGTCCTCGGCGGCTGCGGCGCTTGCGGTGCCCTCGGGAGCCGTGGCCGGTGCGGGTTCCCAGGTGAGCGCGTACAGCGAGCGGTCGGCGGTCACCCGCAGGCTGCGGGCCAGCGCCTCCGGGGCGACCGGTCGCAGGTCGAGCCGGGCGACCTCGGCCAGCGACTCGCCCCGGCCGTCGGCGAGGGCGAGCCGGTAGCCGCCGTCCACGGGCCGCAGCGCCACCCGGGCGGCGACGGCGCCCACCGCGTGCACGGTGACGCCGTTCCAGGCGAAGGGCAGCAGCAGCCCGGGCTGTCCGGCCCCGGCGAGCAGGTGCAGCGCGGCGTCCAGCAGCGCCGGGTGGAGCCCGTACGCCCCGGCGTCGGCCGCCGGGCCCTCGGGCAGCTCGACGTCGGCGTAGAGCGTGCCGTCGGCGGATCGCCAGGCGGAGCGCAGGCCCTGGAAGGCGGGGCCGTAGCCGTAGCCGTCGGCGGCGAGTCGGGGGTACAGCGCCTCCGTGTCCAGCGCTTCGGCGCCGGCCGGGGGCCAGGCCCGCAGGTCGGCGGACTCGGCGGACTCGACGGACTCGACGGACTCGGCGGCTACGGGGGTGTCGGGCGCCAGCGAGCCGGTGGCGTGCCGGGTCCAGGGCGCGTCCTCCTTCCCCGCCGGTCGGGCGTGCACGGCCAGGGGCCTCCGGCCGTCCGGCCCCGAGGGGCCCACGGCGAGCTGGAGTTGTACGGCGCCCTCGGCGGGCAGCGGCAGCGGTGCCTCCAGGGTCAGCTCGGCCAGGTGCGGGGCACCGGCGCGCTCCCCCGCCCGCAGCGCGAGCTCGACCAGGGCGGCGCCGGGCAGCAGCGGGGTGCCGAGGATCTCGTGGTCGGCGAGCCAGGGCTGCGCGGCCGGGGACAGCCGGCCGGTGAGCAGCAGGCCACCGCTGTCGGGGAGTTGGAGCTCCGCGCCGAGCAACGGATGGTCGGCCCGGTCGAGGCCCACCTCGCGCGGGTCGGCGGGGGTGGCCTCGGCGTCGAGCCAGAAGCGGCGGTGCTCGAACGGGTAGGTGGGCAGTTCGGGTGCGTCGGCGATGCGGCCGGTCACCCCGGTCAGGGCCGGCCAGTCGACCGGGGTTCCGGTGACGGCCAACCGGGCGAGGGCAGTCGCCAGCGTCCGCGCCTCGGGGTGCTCCCGGCGCAGGGCGGAGGCAGTGACGGCGAGTGCCTCCGTGCCGAGGGAGGCTTCGACGAGCGGGGAGAGGACGGCGTCCGGTCCGAGTTCCAGGTAGCGGGTGACGCCCTGGTCGTGAAGGGTCCGGACGACGTCGTGGAAGCGGACGGCCGAGCGGATGTGCCGCGCCCAGTACGCCGGTTCGGCCAGCTCCCCGGCCGTGGCGAGGCGGCCCGTCAGGTCGGAGACCACCGGCAGCAGCGGCTCGGCGAACTCCACCCCGGCCACGACCTGGGCGAACTCCTCCAGCACGGCGTCCATGTGCGGCGAGTGGAAGGCATGGCTGACGGTCAACCGCCTCACCCGACGCCCGCGTTCACGCCACAGCTCGGCCAGTTCCAGGACGGCGTCCTCATCGCCCGAGAGCACCACCGAACGCGGCCCGTTCACCGCCGCCAGCGACACCGACCCCTCCCGGCCCGCCAGTTCGGGCAGCACCTCCTCCTCCGTGGCCTCCACCGCCACCATCGCCCCACCCGAACGCGCCGACTCCATCAACCGCCCCCGGGCCGCCACCAGCACCGCCGCGTCCTCCAGCGAGAACACCCCCGCCACATGGGCCGCGACCACCCCACCGATCGAGTGCCCGGCCACCACCTCCGCCGACACCCCCGCCGACACCACCAGCCGGTACAGCGCCACCTCCACCGCGAACAACGCCGGCTGCGTGAAGGCGGTGCGGTCCAGCAACTCCCCACCCTCGAAGACCACGTCACGCAGCGGACGGTCCAGATGAGGATCGAAGGCCGCGCACACCTCGTCGAACGCCGCCGCGAACACCGGGAACGCCTCGTACAACTCCCGCCCCATGCCCACCCGCTGGCTCCCCTGCCCGGTGAACACGAACGCCGTACGGCCGCCGGAGGCCACCCGGCCCAGAACGGTCGCGACGCTCTCCTCCTCCGAGGCCAGGGCCCGCAGACCGTCGAGCAGTTCGGTGCGGTCGGCGCCGACCACGACGGCACGGTGGTCCAGTGCGCCACGCGTCCGGGCGAGCGCGAACCCGAGGCGGGCCGCGTCCGGTTCCGTACCGTCCTGGGCGAAGGCCAGCAGCCGCGCGGCCTGCTCGCGCAGCGCCGTCCCGCTGCGCGCCGACAGCGGCCAGGCCACCACCTCCGGCTCCACGGCCACCGGGCGGGCCACCGCCTCAGGCGCCTGCTCCAGGATGACGTGCGCGTTCGTGCCGCTGATCCCGAAGGAGGACACCCCGGCCCGGCGCGCCCGGCCCACCTCCGGCCACTGACGCGCCCCGTCCAGCAACTCCACCCCACCGGAAGCCCAGTCCACCAGCTCCGACGGCTCCCCGGCGTACAAGGACCCCGGCAGCACCCCCTCCGCCAGCGCCCGCACCATCTTGATCACACCGCCGACACCCGCAGCCGCCTGGCTGTGGCCGATGTTCGACTTCAACGACCCCAGCCACAGCGGCTGTTCGGGCGATCGGTCCTGACCGTACGTCGCCAGCAGCGCCTGCGCCTCGATCGGGTCACCGAGCCGCGTCCCCGTCCCGTGCGCCTCCACCACGTCCACGTCCGCCGTGCCCAGACCGGCCGCCGACAGCGCCGCCCGGATCACCCGCTCCTGCGAAGGCCCGTTCGGCGCCGTCAACCCGTTCGACGCACCATCCTGGTTCACCGCCGAACCCCGCACCACCGCCAACACCCGATGCCCGTGCCGCAACGCATCCGACAGACGCTCCAGCACCAGCACCCCCACTCCCTCCGACCACCCCGTCCCGTCCGCACCCGCCGAGAACGACCGGCACCGACCGTCCGCCGACAACCCCCGCTGCCGACTGAACTCCACGAAGGTGTCGGGCCGGGCCATCACGGTGACACCGCCGGCCAGGGCGAGGGTGGCCTCGCCGCTGCGCAGCGCCTGCGCGGCCAGGTGCAGGGCGACCAGGGAGGAGGAGCAGGCCGTGTCCACCGTCACCGCCGGGCCCTCCAGCCCGAAGGTGTAGGCGATCCGGCCGGAGATCACACTGGAGGTGTTGCCGGTCAGCAGGTACCCCTCGTAGCCCTCGGGGGCGCGCTGGAGCCGGGAGCCGTAGTCGCTGTACATCACCCCGGCGAAGACGCCGGTGCGGCTGCCGCGCAGCCCGGCCGGGTCGATGCCCGCCGACTCCAGTGCCTCCCAGGAGGTTTCGAGCAGCAGCCGCTGCTGCGGGTCCATCGCGGCCGCCTCACGCGGCGAGATCCCGAAGAACTCGGCGTCGAAGTCGGCGGCGTGGTGCAGGAATCCGCCCTCGCGGGTGTAGGAGGTGCCGAAGTGGTCGGGGTCCGGGTGGTAGAGCGCCTCCAGGTCCCAGCCACGGTCGGACGGGAACGTGGAGATCGCGTCCCGCCCCTCCACCACCAGCCGCCACAGGTCCTCCGGCGACCCCACGTCGCCCGGATACCGGCAGGCCATCCCGACGATCGCCACCGGCTCGTCCGCCGCTCCTCGCGCGGCGGGCGCCGCCGGGGTCGCGGTCCGGGTGACGTCCAGTTCGGCGAGCAGGCGCCGGGCGAGCGCGGCCGGGGAGGGCTGGTCGAAGACGACGGTGGTGGGCAGGCGCAGGCCCGTCGCGGTGTTGAGGCGGTTGCGCAGCTCGACGGCCGTCAGCGAGTCCAGGCCGAGGTCCTTGAAGGCCCGGTCGGCGGCGACGGTGTCCGCGCCGCCGTGCCCGAGCACGGCGGCCACGGCTGCACGCACCAACTCCTCTACGGTCCGAGCGCGTTCGGCCTCGGGCAGGGCGGCGGTGCGCTCGGCCCAGCCGGTGCCGCCCGCCGCGCCTCCGGTCCGGGCGGCGGCGCTGCGGCGTGCGGGCACGCCGACCAGGCCGCGCAGCGGGCCCGGCAGCGGGCCCTCGGCGGCGCGGGCGCGCAGCGCGGCCCGGTCGATCCGGGCGGGCACCAGTACCGCGTCGGGCACGGACAGCGGGGCGGGCCCGGAGAGCGCCGCGTCGAGCAGGTCCAGCGCGGCCGGGGTCTCCAGCGGCGGCAGTCCGCTGCCGCTCCAGCGGCGCAGGGCCTCGGCGCCCAGGGCGCCGGCCATGCCGTCCTGCTCGGCCCAGAGCGACCAGGCCAGGGAGAGCGCGGGCAGGCCGTGGGCCCGTCGGTGCTGGGCGAGCGCGTCCAGGAAGGTGTTGGCCGCCGCATAACCGCCCTGCCCCGCGGTGCCGGTGATGCCGGAGACCGAGGAGAAGAGGACGAAGGCGGCGAGGTCGAGGCCCGCGGTGAGCTCGTGCAGGTGCCAGGCGGCGTCCGCCTTGGGGCGCAGCACTCGGGCGATCCGGTCGGCGTCGAGTCCGCCGAGGGTGGCGTCGTCGACGATCCCGGCGAGGTGGAAGACGGCGCGCAGCGGCCGGTCGGCGGGCGGTTCGGCGAGCACCCTCGCCAGTGCGGCCCGGTCGCCGGTGTCGGCGGCGGCGAAGGCCGCCTCGGCGCCGTGCGCGGCCAGTTCGGCGGCCAGCTCCTCCGCCCCGGGGGCGTCCGCGCCTCGGCGGCTGACCAGCAGCAGCCGTCGGACGCCGTACCGCTCGACCAGGTGGCGGGCGAGCAGGGCGCCCAGGCCCCCGGTTCCGCCGGTGATCAGGACGGTGCCCCCGGTCAGGTCCAGCACGGTGCCGGCCTCGGCATCGGCGGCGGCGGCGGCGGTGGCGGCATCGGCGGCGGCGGCGCGGGCCGGCACCGGCTGGAGCACGGGCCGCAGCACCGTGCCCGCGCGCAGGGCGAGTTGGGGCAGGCCCGTGGCCAGGGCGGCCGGGAGCGCGGCGGCCGAGGCCGGGTCATCGTCCAGGTCGACGAGCTGGAAGCGGTCGGGCTGCTCGCTCTGGGCGCTGCGCAGCAGGCCCCAGACGGCGGCCGCGGCCGGGTCGGGCGCGGTGTCCTCCGTGGCGACGGCAAGGGCGCGGCGGGTGAGGACGGCGAGCCGGGTGTCCGCCAACCGCTCGTCGGCGAGCCAGTGTTGGGCCAGTCGCAGCGCCTCGCCGGTCAGCGCTCGGGCCGCCTCGGGCTGATCGCCTCCGGAGGGCGGGAGCACGGCGAGGACGGTGTCGGGCGCGGGTTCCCCCGCGTCGAGCGCGGCCCGCAGGCCGTCCAGGCCGTCCAGGCCGGCGAACGCGGGCAGGGCGGGCAGCGCGGACAGGCCCTGCGGTGCGGGCCCGAGCAACAGCGCTCGCGCAGCAGCGGGTTGGGCTCCGAGCGGGACCGGGCGCCAGTCGAGGCGGTGCAGGGCGCCGAGTTCGGCGGCCGGGTCGGGGGCGGCGGCCGGGCTCGCCGTGCGCAGAGCGAGCGAGCCGAGGGACAGGACAGGTCGGCCCTCGACGTCGAACGCCTCCAGTGCCGTTCCCCCGGCGCCCGTCGTCCAGCGGACCCGCAGGTGGGCCGCGCCCTCGGCGTGCAGCCGGACGGCGCCGAAGGAGAACGGCAGCGGCAGGCCACCCCCGGTGCCCTCCCGGTCGGCGGTCTCGGCGTCCACCAGCGGGTGCAGCGCGGCGTCCAGCAGTGCCGGGTGGATGCCGAACTGAGTGGCGGAGTCCGCCTGTTCCTCACTCAGGGTGAGTTCCGCGAACAGCTCCGGTCCGCGCCGCCAGGCCGCACGAACGCCCTGGAAGGCGGGGCCGTACGCGTACCCCCGGGCGAGCAGCCGGGCGTACAGCGCGTCCGTGTCCAGCGACTCGGCGTCGGCCGGGGGCCAGGCGCCCGCCGACGCCGATGCCACCGGCAGGACCTCGGCGAGCATCCCCTCCGCGTGCCTGGTCCAGCCTTCGGTGTCCTCCTGGCCGGGGCGCTGGGGGCGGGCGTGGATGGCCAGGGGTCGACGGCCGTCGGCGTCCGACGGGCCGACGGCGAGCTGGAGTTGGACGGCGCCCGAGGCGGGCAGCGGCAGCGGCGCGTGCAGGGTGAGGTCCTCGACGCCGGCGGCGCCGGTCCGGGCGGCGGCGGCCAGGGCGAGTTCCAGGAAGGCGGTGCCGGGCAGCAGCGGGGTGCCGAGGATGTCGTGGTCGGCGAGCCAGGGCAGGGCGGCCGTGGAGAGCCGGCCGGTCAGCAGCAGTCCGCCGTCCTCGGCGGTGCCGACGGCGGCCGCCAGCAGGGGGTGTCCGGCCTCGGCCAGTCCGAGGGCGGCGGCGTCGACGGCCGGGCGGGGCGCCGACCAGTAGTGGGTGTGCTGGAACGGGTAGGTGGGCAGGTCAAGCCGGACGGCGGGGCCGGGCAGCAGCGGCCGCAGTATCTCGACCGGGGCCCCGGCGGTGTGCAGCCGGGCGAGCGCGGCGGCCAGGGTACGGACCTCCGGCCGGTCCCGCCGCGCGAGCGGGACGACGGTGCGACCGGCCTCCTCGTCCAGGGCCTCCCGGACGAGCGGGGTGAGGACGGCGTCGGGCCCGAGTTCGACGACCGTGGTCACGCCCTGGTCGTGGAGGGTCCGGACGACGTCGTGGAAGCGGACGGCGGAGCGGATGTGCCGTGCCCAGTACGCCGGTTCGGCCAGCTCCCCGGCCGTGGCGAGGCGGCCCGTCAGGTCGGAAACCACCGGCAGCAGCGGCTCGGCGAACTCCACCCCGGCCACCACCTGCGCGAACTCCTCCAGCACGGCGTCCATGTGCGGCGAGTGGAAGGCATGGCTGACGGTCAACCGCCTCACCCGACGACCGCGTTCACGCCACAGCTCGGCCAGTTCCAGGACGGCGTCCTCGTCGCCGGAGAGCACCACCGAACGCGGACCGTTCACCGCCGCCAGCGACACCGACCCCTCCCGGCCCGCCAGTTCGGGCAGCACCTCCTCCTCCGTGGCCTCCACCGCCACCATCGCCCCACCCGAACGCGCCGACTCCATCAACCGGCCCCGAGCCGCCACCAGCACGGCCGCGTCCTCCAGCGAGAACACCCCCGCCACATGGGCCGCGACCACCCCACCGATCGAGTGCCCGGCCACCACGTCCGCCGTCACCCCCGCCGACACCACCAGCCGGTACAGCGCCACCTCCACCGCGAACAACGCCGGCTGCGTGAAGGCGGTGCGGTCCAGCAACTCCCCACCCTCGAAGACGACCTCACGCAACGACCGCCCCCACAGCGGGTCGAAGGCCGCGCACACCTCGTCGAACGCCGCCGCGAACACCGGAAACGCCTCGTACAACTCCCGTCCCATGCCCACCCGCTGGCTGCCCTGCCCGGTGAACACGAACGCCGTACGGCCGCCGGCCCCGGCGGAGCCGGTCACCAGCCCGGGGGCGTCCGCACCGACGGCCAAAGCCCGCAAACCGTCCAGGAGTTCGCCACGGTCGTCGCCGAGCACCACCGCCCGCCGCTCCAGGGTGGACCGGGTGGTGGCCAGGGCCCGGCCCAGCACACTCGCGTCCACCTCCGGGTGCTCCTCCGCGAAGGCCAGCAGCCGCGCGGCCTGCTCGCGCAGCGCGGCCTCACCACGTGCCGAGACCGGCCAGGCCACGACGCCCGCCCGAGCCACCTCCGGCTGAGCCACGACCTCCGGCGCCTGCTCCAGGATGACGTGCGCGTTCGTCCCACTGATCCCGAAGGAGGACACCCCCGCCCGACGCGGACGGCCCGCCTCCGGCCACTGACGCGCCTCGGCCAGCAACTCCACCCCGCCCGAGGACCAGTCCACCAGCGAGGACGGCTCCCCCGCGTGCAGCGAAGCGGGCAGCACCCCCTCCGCCAGCGCCCGCACCATCTTGATCACGCCACCGACACCCGCAGCCGCCTGGCTGTGGCCGATGTTCGACTTCAACGACCCCAGCCACAACGGCTGTTCAGCGGAACGCTCCCGCCCGTACGTCGCCAGCAGCGCCCGTGCCTCGATCGGGTCACCGAGCCGCGTCCCCGTCCCGTGCGCCTCCACCGCATCGACCTCCGAGGCACCCAACCCCGCAGCCGACAACGCCGCCCGGATCACCCGCTCCTGCGAAGGCCCGTTCGGCGCCGTCAACCCGTTCGACGCACCGTCCTGGTTCACCGCCGAACCCCGCACCACCGCCAGCACCCGATGCCCGTGCCGCAACGCATCCGACAGACGCTCCAGCACCAGCACCCCCACCCCCTCCGACCACCCCGTCCCGTCCGCACCCGCCGAGAACGACCGGCACCGACCGTCCGCCGACAACCCCCGCTGCCGACTGAACTCCACGAACATGCCGGGGCTCGCCATGACCGTCACCCCGCCGGTCAGGGCCAGGTCGCAGTCCCCGGTGCGCAGCGCGGCGGCCGCCTGGTGCAGCGCGACCAGCGAGGAGGAGCAGGCGGTGTCCACCGTCACCGCCGGGCCCTCCAGGCCCAGGGAGTACGCGACCCGGCCCGAGATGACGCTGGTGGTGCTGCCGGTGAGGACGAAGCCGTCCGCACCGTCCGCGCCCTCGGAGAGCCGGGGGCCGTACTCCATCGCGGTCGCGCCGACGTAGACGCCGGTGCGGCTGCCGCGCAGCCCGGCCGGGTCGATGCCCGCCGACTCCAGCGCCTCCCAGGAGGACTCCAGCAACAGCCGCTGCTGCGGGTCCATCGCGGCCGCCTCACGCGGCGAGATCCCGAAGAACTCCGCGTCGAACCCGCCCGCGCCGTCGAGGAATCCGCCGTGCCGGGCGTAGCTGGTCCCCGGGTGGTCGGGGTCCGGGTGGTACAGCGCCTCCAGGTCCCAGCCACGGTCGGACGGGAACGTGGAGATCGCGTCCCGCCCCTCCACCACCAGCCGCCACAGCTCCTCCGGCGACCCCACCCCGCCCGGGTACCGGCACGCCATCCCCACGATCGCCACCGGCTCGTCCGCCGCCACCCGCGCTGCGGGCGCCACCCGCTCGTCGCCGCGCAGGTGCTCGGCCAGGGCTTCGGGGGTCGGGTGGTCGTAGACGACGGAGGCGGGCAGGTCGAGGCCCGTGGCGGCGGCCAGGCGGTCCCGCAGTTCGACGGCGCCCAGCGAGTCGAGGCCGAGGTCCTTGAAGGTCCGCCGGCCGTCGAGGCTCCCCGGGGTCGGGTGGCCGAGCACCACGGCGGCCTGGGCCCGGACGAGTTCCAGCAGGTCACGCTCGGGCCGCCGCCGCACGGGCGCCTCGGGCAACCGCACGGCCGTCTCGGGCAGCGCGACCGGTTCGACCTCAACGGCGGCGGCGGTGTCCGTGCCCGAGGGCCAGTACCGCTCCCGCTGGAACGCGTACGTCGGCAGCGCGACCGCCCGTGCCGCCGGGCCGCCCGCGCCCGGCCCGAAGGCGCCCGACCCGACGTACGCGGCCCAGTCGACCGCCCCGCCCCGGGCGTGCAGCAGCCCGACCGCGCCGAGCAGGCTCGCCGCCTCCGGGCGCCCCCGGCGCAGCAGCGCCGCCCCGGCGACCTCCGCGCCCAGCCCGTCGGCCGCCGCCGTGTCCCGGGCGAGCGCGGTGAGCACCGCGTCGGGGCCGAGCTCGAGGTGGGTGCGCACGCCGAGGCCGTGCAGGGCGCGCACCCCATCGGCGAAGCGGACGGCCTCACGGGCGTGGCGCACCCAGTGCGCCGGGTCGGCCAGGGTGTCGGCCCCGACCGGCCGCCCGGTGAGGGTGGAGACCAGCGGCAGCCTGGGCGGCGCGTACGACAGGCCCTCGGCGACGGTACGGAAGCGGGCGAGGGCCGGTTCCATCAGCGGGGAGTGGAAGGCGCGGCCGACCCGCAGCCGGCGGGTGCGCCGGCCGAGGGCGGCGAGTTCGGCGGCGACCGCGAGCACGGCCGCTTCGGCGCCGGAGAGGACGAGGGCGCGCGGGCCGTTGACGGCGGCGATGCCCACCTCCGCCTCCCGGCCGGCCAGGTGCTCCAGCACCTCCGCCTCGGTGGCCTCGACCGCCACCATCGCGCCGCCGGGCGGGAGTTCGGCCATCAGCCGGCCCCGGGCGGTGATCAGGGCGGCGGCGTCGGCGAGGGTGAGCACCCCGGCGGCGTGGGCGGCGGCGATCTCGCCGATGGAGTGCCCGGCCACGGCGTCGGGGGTCACGCCCCAGGAGCGCAGCAGGGCGTGCAGCGCGGTGCCGAGGGCGAACAGGGCCGGCTGGGTGTACTCGGTGCGGTCCAGCGACTCGCCTTCGGGGCTGCCCGGTTCGGCGAACAGGAGGGCGCCGAGCGGCTGGTCCAGGTGCGGGTCGAGGGCGGCCAGGGTCTCGTCCAGGGCGGCCGCGAACACCGGGAAGCGTCCGTACAGTTCGCGTCCGGCGCCGGGGCGCTGACTGCCCTGGCCGGGGAACAGGAAGGCGACGGCGCCCGCGGTTCCCGCCGTGCCGGTGACCGTCCCGGGCCCCTCCTCGCCGGCGGCCAGCGCGTCCAGGGCGGTGATCAGCGCGGCCCGGTCCTCGGCGACCAGGACGGCCCGGTCCTCGAAGGCCGTCCGGGCCAGGGCGAGCGGACCGGCGAGCTCGGCGGGGCCGAGCGCGGGGTGCGCCTCCAGGTGGGCGCGCAGGGCGGCGGCCTGGCCGGACAGGGCCGGGCGTCCGCGCCCGGAGAGCAGCACGGGCGCGGGCAGGGCCGCGGCGACCGGGGCCGCCCCGGTCGCCGCGGGGGCTCCGGTCAGCACCACGTGGACGTCCGTGCCGCCCATGCCGAAGGAGCTCACCCCCGCCAGCCGGGCCGCCGTCGCGGGGCCGGGCCACGGGGTCCGCTCGGTGGTGACCCTCAGCCGCAGCGCCGTCAGGTCGACGGCCGGGTTGGGAGTGCGGTGGTGCAGGGTCGGCGGGAGCTCACCGTGGTGCACCGCGAGCACCGTCTTCAGCAGGCCGACCAGGCCCGCCGCACCCTCCAGGTGGCCCACGTTGCTCTTGGCCGAACCGACCAGCAGCGGGGCGTCCTCGGCCCGCCCGGCGCCCAGCACCCGCCCGAGGGAGGCCGCCTCGACCGGGTCCCCGACGGCCGTCCCGGTGCCGTGCAGCTCGACGTACCGGACGGCGGCCGGGTCCACCCCGGCCCGGCGGTAGGCGGCCGCCAGCACGGCGGCCTGTCCGTCGGCGCCGGGGACGGTCAGGCCGTCGGTGGCGCCGTCGTTGCCGATGGCGCTGCCGAGCAGCACCCCGTACACCCGGTCGCCGTCGGCCAGGGCCCGGTCCAGCGGCTTGAGCAGGACGGCGACGCCGCCCTCGCCGCGGGCGTACCCGTCGGCGTCGGCGTCGAGGGGGCGGCTGCGCCCTTGCGGGGACAGGCCCCCGAAGCGGGCCGCGCCGAGGGTGCTGTCCGGAGCGGCGATCAGGTTGACGCCGAGGGCGAGGGCGAGCTCGGACTCGCCGCGGCGCAGGCTCTCGCAGGCCAGGTGGACGGCGGCCAGGGCGGAGGACTGGGCGGTGTCCACGGTCAGGCTCGGGCCGCGCAGGCCCAGGTGGTACGAGAGCCGGTTGGCGATCATGCCCCGGTTGAGGCCGGTCAGGGTGTGCCGGTCCACCGCGTCCGGGCCGCGCCGGTGCACCAGCGCCGCGTAGTCGTCCAGGAAGGCGCCGACGAACACGCCGGTACGGCTGTCGCGCAGCCCGGCGGGCAGGCGCCCGGCGTCCTCCAGCACCTCCCAGCCGAGTTCCAGCGCCAGCCGCTGCTGCGGGTCCATCGCGGTGGCCTCGCGCGGGGAGATCCCGAAGAAGCCCGCGTCGAAGGTGTCGATCCGCTCCAGGAAGGCCCCCGCGCGAGGCACGCCGGGGGTGTCCGGCGGCCAGCGGTCCGCGGGCGGCTCGCCGACGGCGTCCCGGCCCTCGCGCAGCAGCTCCCAGAACGCCCCCGGGTCGGGCGCGCCGGGCAGGCGGCAGGCCAGGCCGACCACGGCGACGGCGCCGGGCGGCACCTCGGCGGCGGGGACGGCGGGGCGGACGGCGGGGCTCTCGGGCTTGGCGGTCATCGCGGGGAACCTGCTCCTCGTCGAGGCGGTGGCGGGGTGTTGTGGCGGCGGCGGGGTGCCGTGTCAGCGGTGCCGGGAGGTCACCCCGGCGGCTGAACGGCAGCGCCAGGGCGGAACGGTCAGGTCGGTCGGGGCAGTCAGGTCAGTCGGGGCGGTCAGGTCGGCCGGCCCAGACGCGCCCACAGCTCCCGCTCGACGGGCGTGGGCGGAACCCCGGCCACGAGCCGCTCGGGATGCCCGGCCGGCGGGCCGGTACACGGCGACCGGAGCGGCGGGGTCCACTCCGTACCGTCGCAGCCGGGCATCGGCGCCCAGACGAGGGTGAGCCAGCGCATCGGCAGCAGGAGGTGGCGCAGCGCCCAGGCACCGGCCCGGTGGCGGAGCGCCGGTCGGAATTGCGGAACGTCCATGCCGGTACCTCCCGGGGTGCGGGATCAGGGGTCGCAGAGAGCCACCCACTCTCCGGGGTCCCTCGAAAGCAGCCCTGAACCGCCCCTGAACCCGCCGGGCCCGCACAGGGATTCAGGCCCGGTTCAGCCCGTACGGCCAGGATGGCCGGGCAGCCCGGCTCCCCGGCCCCGCGCCCCCGCCGGGAGGAACCGCGAACGAGCACGACCGACCGCGAAGAACCGATCGGAGAGCCCCCGTTGGAAACGACCGCCGCCGACCCGGCCCCGGCCCTGCTCGACCTGCGCCGCCGGGGCCGCCTCGCAGCCGAGTACCCCGCCGTCCGAACCCTGCTGGCCGAGGCCGACACCGCCCGGACGGCCCACGCGGGCCGGATCCTGGCCGGGCTGGACCCGGCGGAGGTGCTGGCCGCCCACCCGGGCACCCCCGCGCTCACCGTCGCCGTCCTCGGGCACGGCACCGTCGGCCCGCTGGTCGCCCCGCTGACCGGCGAACTCGCCCGTCACGGGCTGCTGTTGCGCCCGTACGTGGGCGCTTTCGACAGCTGGGTCTTCGAGCTGTCCGACCCCGGCAGCGCCCTCTACGCCGCCGATCCGGACCTGACGCTCTGCCTGCTCGACCCGGCCGTGGTCTTCGACGAGGTCCCGCTGCCCTGGCGACCGGAGGACGTGGCCCGGGTGCTGGACGGGAAGGTCGAGCTGATCGCGGGCCTCGCGGCCCGCTACGCGGCCACCGCCCGCGGCGTCCTGGTCCTCAACACCCTGCCTCTGCCACGCCGTTGGACCCACCAGCTGGTCGACCACCAGTCCCGGGCCCGGCTCGGCGCGCTCTGGCGGGAGGCCAACGCCCGGCTGCTGCGGCTGGGGGAGGAGAACCCCTCGGTGGTGGTCGTCGACCTCGACCCGCTGCTCGCCGAGGGCGTCCCCGTCACCGACCCCCGGCTCGACGCCTACGCCAAGGCCCACCTGTCCGAGCCGCTGCTCGCCGCCTACGCCCGCGAGGCCGGGCACCTGGCCCGGCACCTGGCCGGGCTGACCCGCAAGGTGCTCGTCCTGGACCTGGACCAGACGGTGTGGGGCGGCATCCTCGGCGACGACGGCCCCGAGGGCGTCGAGGCGGGCGGCACCCCGCGCGGCGAGGCGTTCCGGGGCTTCCAGCAGGTGGTCAAGCAGCTGGGCTCCCAGGGGGTCCTGCTCGCCGCCGCCAGCAAGAACGACCGCGAACCGGTCCTGGCCGTGCTGCGCGACCACCCCGAAATGACGCTGCGCGAGGCGGACTTCGTCCGGGTGACGGCCGACTGGCGCCCCAAGACGGCCGGGCTCACCGACCTCGCCGAGGCCCTCAACCTGGGCACCTCCGGCTTCGTCTTCGTCGACGACTCGCCCTTCGAACGCGGGCTGGTCCGGCGGGAGTTGCCCGAGATCGCGGTGGTGGCGGTGGACGAGGAACCGGCCCTGCACGTCCAACGACTGCTCTCCGACGGCTGGTTCGACGTCCGCAGGCTGACCGGCGAGGACCGCAGGCGCACCGAGCTCTACCGGGGCGAGGTCGCCCGCAGCGACTTCCTCCAGGGCTTCGACTCCCTGGCCGACTACCTGGAGGAGCTGGACGTCACCGTCCGGCTGCGCCCGCTGGCCGCCGAGGAACTCCCCCGGGTCTCCCAACTCACGCTGCGCACCAACCAGTTCAACCTGACCACCCGACGCCTCCAGCCCGCCGAGGTGGCCGCCTTCGCGGCCGCCGAGGGCAGCGGGGTGCTCACCGTGCGCTCCGCCGACCGCTTCGGCGACAACGGCCTGGTCGGCGCGGTCTTCCTGGCCCGCGAGGGCGGCGCCCTGCGGATCGACAACTTCCTGCTGAGCTGCCGGGTGTTCTCCCGGGGCATCGAACAGGCGGTGCTCTCCGCCGTCCTCGGCCTGGCCGCCGGCGCAGGCCTGCGCGAGGTCACCGGCCACTACCGGCCCAACCCGCGCAACGGGACGGTCAAGGACCTCCTCCCCCGGTACGGCTTCGCCCCCGCCGAGGGGTCGGCGCCTGCGGACGGAAGCCTCGCCTTCCGCCACGACCTCGGCACCGAACTGCCCCCGCCCGGCCACCTGCGCCTCGACGCCGACCTGGCCGGCCTCCTGGAAGGAACCCCCGCATGAGCGCCCCCGTCGGCCTCACCGAACTGATCGCCGTGGCCGCCACCGAACTGGGCCTGCCGCTGGGCCCCGAGGACGCCGACGCGGACTTCGACGACCTCCCCGGCTGGGACTCGCTCCACCTGCTGAGCCTGCTCACCGCCCTGGAGGGCCTCAGCGGCCGCCGGCTCTCGCTCCCCGACCTGCTCGGTGCCCGCACCCTCGCGGAGATCCACCGGATCGCCACCGGCTGAGCCGAACCGCACACCCGAACCGCATACCCGAACCGCACACCCGACCCACCCACCGCACCACCCGAACGAGGTTCCCATGGCACGCATCCTCACCCTCTCCGGCAGCCCGTCCCCCGTCTCCCGCACCGCCCGCCTGCTCGGGGTGGCCGCCCGGCAGCTCGAAGCCCGCGGCCACCAGATCACCGCCCTGGAGGTGCGCCTGCTGCCCCCGGAGGTGCTCACCGGCGCGGACGTGAACCACCCCGCGATCCTCGAGGTCGCCGACCTGCTGCAACGCTCGGACGGGGTCGTGGTGGGCACGCCCGTGTACAAGGCGGCCTACTCGGGCCTGCTGAAGTGCCTGCTGGACCTGCTCCCGCAGTACGCCCTGGCGGGCCGGACGGTGCTGCCGCTGGCCACCGGCGGCTCTCCGGCGCACGTCCTGGCGGTGGACTACGCCCTGCGGCCGGTGCTCACCGGCATGGGGGCCGCGCACGTCACCCAGGGCTGGTTCGTCCTGGACCGCGACATCCTCACGGCCCAGGACGGCGGCACCGAGCTCGCTCCCGCCGCCGCCACCGCCCTCGACGCCGTGGTCACCGGCTTCGCGGACGCCCTGCGGACCCCCGTCGGCTGAAAGCCGAACGCCGGAAGCCGAACGCCGGAAGCCGGAAACGGCTACGGCGGTGGCCGCGCACCGACGGTTCCCGGTGCCCGACATGGCGACGATCGTAGGTCGGATACGTCAATGACCTGGGTTTCGAAGCCCGCTGTTCATGAGCACGCAACGCCTCGCAACAGTGGGCCATCCTCCCGACCGAACCTTTGACTTTCCGCCGACAGTCCTCCAGTGTTCTCGCCATGTCCGAGCCGAACCCGATCGAGTGCGCCGCCATCGAGCTGGCGCTGATCGGCGTGGCCTCGCACTGCGTCGCCGACAACCTCTGTCGCTGACGCAGGCCCGCCCCGCCGCGTTGCGCCGAGCGCTGCCCCGGGACGTCCGCCCCCTCCTGCCGTAAGAGCGATGCCGCGCGTGCTCCGGCACGCCCCGGCACGCCCTGGCACGCACGCCCGTCCCGGTACCGAAAGGCTCCCCTGCCATGTCTCGAACGACCTTCACCCCGCGCCGCCTCGCCGCGGCGACCGTCACCGTCGCCCTGGTCGTCGGACTCGCGGCGTGCGGCCCGAAGGCCGACGGCGGCGCGAGCCCCGCCAAGGACGCGGCACCGAAGCCGGGCGGCACCCTCACCGTCCTCAACCAGAACCCGCAGGACCAGTTCGACCCCGCGCGGCTCTACACCTCCGGCGGTGGCAACGTGCCCTCGTTGGTCTTCCGCACCCTCACCACCCGCAACCGGGTGGACGGCGCGGCCGGCACCAAGGTCGTCCCGGACCTCGCCACCGACACCGGCACCCCCTCCGAGGGCGCGTCGGTGTGGACGTACCACCTCAAGGACGGCCTGAAGTTCGAGGACGGCTCGCCGATCACCACCGCCGACGTCAAGTACGGCATCGAGCGCTCCTTCGCCCCCGAACTATCCGGCGGCGCCCCCTACCTGAGGGACTGGCTGACCGGCGCCGCGGACTACCAGGGCCCGTACAAGGACGGCCGCGGCCTGGACGCCATCCAGACCCCGGACGAGAAGACCATCGTCTTCCACCTGAACAAGCCCGAGGGCGACTTCCCGTACCTGGCCACCCAGACCCAGTTCGCCCCCGTCCCCAAGGCCAAGGACACCGGCACCAAGTACCAGGACCACCCGGTCTCCTCCGGCCCCTACAAGGTGGTCAAGAACGAGAACGACGGCGCCCACCTCGTCCTCGAGCGCAACCCGAACTGGTCCGCGGCCACCGACGACCAGCGCAAGGCGTACCCGGACACCGTCGACGTCCAGTCCGGCCTCGACCCGGCGGTGATCAACCAGCGGCTCTCCGCCGGCACCGGCGCCGACGCGGCCGCCGTGACCACCGACACCAACCTCGGCCCCTCCGAACTCGCCCAGGTGAAGGACGACAAGGCCCTCGCCGCCCGCGTCGGCACCGGCCACTTCGGTTACGTCAACTACCTGGCCTTCAACCCCAAGGTGAAGCCCTTCGACAACCCCAAGGTGCGCCAGGCGATCGCCTACGCGCTCAACCGCACCTCGGTGGTCAACGCCGCCGGCGGCTCCTCCCTCGCCGAGGCCGCGACCACCTATCTGCCCCAGCAGGAGAGCTTCGGGTACACGCCCTACGACCCGTTCCCGGCCGGCGCCACCGGCAACCCCGAGAAGGCCAAGGAGGCGCTGAAGGAGGCCGGTTACCCCGACGGCCTGACCATCACGCTCACCCACTCCACCGAGTCCGGCAAGGGCTACGGGCCGAACCTCGCCACCGCCGTCCAGGACGGCCTGAAGGCGTCCGGGATCACCGTCCGGCTCGAGGCCCTGGACTCCACCAAGTACTCCAAGACGATCCACACCGTCACCACCGAGCCCGGCCTGTTCCTCTCCGGCTGGGGCGCCGACTGGCCCTCCGGCGGCCCGTTCCTCGCCCCGATCTTCGACGGCCGGCAGATCGTCACCGACGGCTACAACTTCAACTCCGCCCAGCTGAACGACCCTTCGGTCAACGACGAGATCGACCGGATCAACAAGGTCACCGACCACGCCGAGGCCGCCAAGCTCTGGGGCGCCCTGGACAAGCGCATCGGCGACCAGGCCCTGACCGTCCCGCTGTTCCACCCCGTCTACAAGCGGCTGTACGGCAAGGACGTGCACGGCATCGTCATCAGCGACTGGACCGGGGTGCTCGACATCTCCCAGGTCGCGGTCAAGTAGCCGAGGGCGAAGGAAGGATCGGATCGGTCCGACGACCATGGCACCACCGCAACCCCTCACCGGGGAGGCCCCCGCGGCCTCCCCGGCGCCCCCGGCCGCCGGGAGGCCGCGGATCCGGCGGCGGCTGCTCGCGCGGCGCGCCGCCGTCGCGGCCGGCCTCGTCCTCGTCCTGCTCGTCCTCGTCGCGGCGGCCGCACCGCTGCTCACCGCGATCGAGGGCCAGGATCCCACCAGCTACCACAACGAGCTGCTCGACTCCGCGGCCGGCGGAGTGCCCACCGGCACCCTGGGCGGCATCAGCGCCGACCACTGGCTCGGCGTCGAACCGGGCACCGGCCGGGACGTGTTCGCCCGCCTCGTCCACGGCGCCCGAATATCCCTGCTCGTGGCCGTCGGCGCCACCCTCGTCCAGGTCACCATCGGCGTCCTGCTCGGCCTCGCCTCCGGCCTCGGCGGGCGGCTGCTCGACCAGGTCATCGGCAACACCACCGAGGTGTTCCTCGCCCTGCCCTCGCTCGTCCTCGCCATCGCGCTGATGGCCGTCGTCCCCGTCGACTTCCCCCGCCCGCTGCTGCTGACCCTGGTCATCGGACTGCTGGGCTGGTCCGGCACCGCCAGGGTGGTCCGGGCGCAGACGCTCAGCCTGAAGCAGCTCGACCACGTCGCCGCCGCCCGCCTCGCCGGCGCCGGTCCCTGGCGCATCGCCCGGCGGGAACTGCTGCCCGCCCTGGCCGCGCCCGTCATCACCTACGCGGTGGTGCTGCTGCCGACCAACGTGATCTCCGAGGCGGGGCTCTCCTTCCTCGGCGTGGGCGTCAAACCCCCGACCTCCTCCTGGGGTCAGATGCTCTCCAACGCGACCACCTGGTTCCGCGCGGACCCGACGTACGTGCTGCTCCCCTCCGCGCTGCTGTTCACCACCGTGCTCGCCTTCACCGTGCTCGGCGACGCCGTCCGCACCGAGCTCGACCCCCGCGCGGCCTCCCGGCTGCGGGTCGGCACGGCGCGCGGCGCCACCCCCGCCGACCGGGCGCCCGTCGAGGAGCCCACCCCGTGACCCGCTTCCTGCTCCGCAAGGCCCTCGGCACCCTCGGCGTGCTGCTCGCCATCTCCGTGATCGTCTACGCGGTCTTCTACATCGCCCCCGGCGACCCGGCCCAGCTGGCCTGCGGCGAGAAGTGCAGCCCCGCCCAGGTCCACCAGGTGCGCGAGCGCCTCGGCCTCGACGCACCCGTGTACCTGCAGTACGCCCACTTCCTCCAGGGCGTCCTCGCCGGCCGCGACTTCAGCGCCGGGACGGGCATGATGCACTGCCCCGCCCCCTGCCTGGGCATCTCCTACCGCAGCGGCGAACAGGTCACCGACATGATCACCGCCCGGCTGCCGGTGACGGCCTCGCTCGCGTTCGGCGCGATGGTGCTCTGGCTGGTCCTCGGGGTCGGCGCCGGTCTGGTCGCCGCGCTGCGCCGGGGCCGGCTCAGCGAGCGCCTGCTGACCGCGGTGACGCTGGTGGGCATCTCCGTCCCCGTGTTCGTCACGGGCCTGGTGCTGCTGATCGTCCTGTGCGCCCAGCTCCAGTGGCTGCCGTTCCCGGCGTACGTGCCGCTCACCGAGGACCCCCAGCAGTGGTTCTGGGGCCTGCTGCTCCCCTGGATCTCGCTCGCGCTCCTCGAGTCCGCCAAGTACGCCCGGCTGACCCGCTCCTCGATGCTGGAGACCCTGGCCGAGGACCACATCCGGACCTTCCGGGCCTACGGCGTCAGCGAACGGCGGCTGGTGACGCGGCACGCGCTGCGCGGCGCGCTCACCCCGGTGATCGCGCTCTCCGCCCTCGACCTCGGATCGCTGTTCGGGTCCGCCGTGCTGACCGAGTCGCTGTTCGGCCTCCCGGGCCTCGGCAAGCTGCTCGTCACCTCCGTCGGCCTGATCGACCTGCCGACCGTCGTCGGGCTCACCCTCGTCACCGGGTTCTCCGTCGTCCTCGCCAACGTCATCGCGGACGTGCTCTACGCGGTGACCGACCGAAGGGTGGTCCTCGCATGAGCCCCGAGCCCCTGGGCCCCGTCCTGGTGGGCCCCGTCCTGGCCGAGGTCCGCGACCTGGTCGTCGACTTCCCCGTCGGCGACGGCCACCTGCGCGCCGTCGACGGCCTGGGCTTCACCCTGACGGACGGCCAGGCCCTCGGCATCGTCGGCGAGTCCGGCTCCGGCAAGAGCACCGTCGCCCACGCCCTGCTCGGCCTCCACCGGGGCACCGGCGCCCGCGTCGGCGGCTCGGTCCGGATCGCCGGCGTCGACGCCGTCACCGCCGAGGGCGAGGAACTGCGGCGCCTGCGCGGCGGGTTGGCCGCCATGGTCTTCCAGGACCCGCTCTCCGCCCTCGACCCGTACTACGCCGTCGGCGACCAGATCGCCGAGGTCGTCCGGACGCACCGGCCCGTCTCCCGCCGGGCCGCCGGGGCCCGGGCCGTCGAGGTGCTGGAGCGGGTCGGCATCGCCGACGCGGCGCGGCGCTCGCGCTCGCGCCCGCACGAGTTCAGCGGCGGGATGCGCCAGCGGGTGCTCATCGCGATGGCTCTGGCCTGCGAACCGCGGCTGCTGGTCGCCGACGAGCCGACGACCGCGTTGGACGTCACCGTCCAGGCCCAGATCCTCGACCTGCTGCACGAGTTGCGCGCCGAGACCGGGGCCGGACTGGTCCTGGTCACCCACGACCTGGGCGTGGTCGCCGGGAGCGTCGACCGCGTCCTGGTGATGAAGGACGGCCGCGCGGTGGAGCACGGCCCCGTCACCGAGGTGCTGGGCGCCCCGCGCGAGCCGTACACCCGCGCCCTGCTCTCCGCCGTCCCCCGCGTCGACGCGCCGGCGGCCCACGAAGGCCCGAGCGGGCCCGCCGAGGGCGAGGTCCTGCTCGAAGCCACCGACCTGCGCCGGGAGTTCGCCACCCGGGGCGGTCTCGCCCGGCGCGCCGCCCCGCTGGCCGCCGTGGACGGCGTCTCGCTGACCGTGCGGGCCGGCGAGACCCTGGGCGTGGTCGGCGAGTCCGGCTCCGGGAAGACCACCCTCGGGCGGATGCTCGTCCGGCTGCTGGAGCCCACCGGCGGCCGCCTCCACTACCGCGGCCGGGACATCGGAACCCTCGGGGAGAGGGAACTGCGCCCGCTGCGACGGGAGTTGCAGATGGTCTTCCAGGACCCGGTCTCCTCCCTCAACCCGCGCCGCACCATCGGCGAGTCCGTGGCCGACCCGCTGCGCGTCGCCGGCGAACGCGACGAGCGCCGCATCCGCGCCCGGGTCGGCGACCTCCTCGAACGCGTGGGCCTCGACCCCGACCGGTACCACCGCTACCCGCACGAGTTCTCCGGCGGCCAGCGCCAGCGCGTGGGCATCGCTCGGGCCCTGGCGCCCCGGCCGCGCCTGATCGTCTGCGACGAACCCGTCTCGGCGCTGGACGTCAGCACCCAGGCCCAGGTGATCGAACTGCTGGGCGAACTCCAGCGCGACCTCGGCCTCGCCCTGGTCTTCATCTCCCACGACCTCGCCGTGGTCCGAGAGGTGAGCCACCGCGTCGCGGTGATGCGCGCGGGCCGGATCGTCGAACAGGGCGAGGCCTCCGCCGTCTACGAGGCGCCCCGGCACCCGTACACCAAGGCCCTGCTGGCCGCCGTCCCCGTCCTCGACCCCACCGAGGCCACCACCCGCCGCCACACCCGCCTGGCGGCCGCCGCCCGCGACTGACGGGCCGGGGCCGGCCGCCCGCACCCCCGTGGCGGGCGCCCGGCCCCGGCGCGGGGCGTCAGGCGAGGGTCTCGCAGAGGTTCTCCACCCGGTTCTGCGCCAGGACCTGGACGTTCTTGTCCGGGTGCACCAGCAGGGCCGCACCGCCGCTGAAGACGAAGGCGCCGGGCGCGTGGTACGGGTTGCCGGGGTGGATCCTGGTGGAGATGTGGGAGTCGCCCGGCACCTCCCAGACGGTGCTGCCGTCGGGCAGGCGGTACTCGGTGGCGTCGCCGCTCTGGTCGCGTACGGTCTCGGCGCCGGTGTCCAGGTTGGTGTAGCGCAGGAAGAGCGGGCCGCGCCACAGGACCTCCGCCGGGGAGCCGTCGGGGTAGCGGGCGACGGTCCTGGTCTCCTCCCCCTCCAGCACGTGGGTGATGTGCAGGTGGAACGAACAGACCGTCCCGGCGGGCGCGTCGGTGTCCTGACCGTGGTACGGCACCCAGCCGTCGTCGGAGCCGGAGCCGGCCGCCTGCGCGGCCGGGGCGGCCAGCAGCAGGACGGAGGTCGCGAGGGCCGCCGCGAGGGCGGCGGGGCGGGTGAGGTGCGGGCGCAGGCGCATGGGAAGCCTCCAGGACGTCGGGGCGGCCGCGTGCGGGCCCACTGCCCCCGCGGCCGTGCACCGGTTATCGTCGGGCCGGAGCCGCGCCGGCGCGATGCTTTCGGCCCCAGCCGAAAGGCCCGGGCGCACGGGGAGGGGTGGGAGGGGGCGTGGTGCTGCGCATCCACTTCACGGCCGAGGACCTGCTCGGCACCCGGTTCGCGGACGCCCCGGCGCCGCTGATGGAGCTCGAACTGGCCGTCGCCATGCTCCAACGCCGCGACGTGGGCCCGGAGTTCGCCCGCCGCCACCGGCTGCTCGGCGCCGCGGCCGCCCGCTCCGTCGCCCCGCTGAACGAACTCGTCCCGCCCAGCGGCCGAGGCCCGTTCTTCCTCGACCCGCTCACCCCCGGCCTGGAGCACGGCCTGGAGGCCGTCCGCTCCTCCGCCAACACCCTGGTGCGCAGCGAGCTCACCCGCATCCACCGCAACGGACTGCCCGTCACCGCCCTGATGCGCGCCCTCGCGGACGAGGACCGGCAAGCCTGGCAGCACCTGGAGCGCAGCCTGCGCGCCTCCCACGCGGTGCTGATCGACGAGGCCTGGTCCCGGCTGCGCCTCGGCTTCGACACCGACCTCGCCTGGCGCTGGCGCGTGCAGCGCGAGCAGGGGCTGCGCGGAATGCTGGCGGGCCTGTACCCGGGCAGCCGGTGGCGCGAGGGCACCCTGGAGATCGCCGTCGCGCGGCAGGCCGACTACCGGCTGGAGGGCGGCGGCGTGCTGCTGATGCCGTCCGCGCAGTGGACCGGGGAGCCGCTGTGCGGCCTGCTGCCGAACGGGGAGCTGCTGCTGCTCTACCCGGCGCTCACCCCGCTGCCCTACCTCGCCGAGGAGTCCCCCGCCCCGGGCGCCGACCCGGACGAGCCGGTGGCGGCCCTGCTCGGCCGGACCCGCTCGGCCGTCCTGCGCCTGACGCTGCGCGAGCCGACCACCGGTCAGCTCGCCCGCGAGCTGGGCATCTCGGCGGCCAGCGCCTCCGAGCACGCCCGGGCGCTGCGCCGGGCCGGGCTGGTGAGCACCGTACGGGCCGGGCGCGCGGTGCGGCACAGCTGCACCCTGCTCGGCCACCGGCTGCTCTCCGCGGCGGCGCCGACGGCCGGGCGCGCTGCTCCCCTCGCATGAAGCTGTCGCCGCGTCGCGCCGCAGGTGCGCGGCCGATCGACGGAGCGTCATCACAATGGGCCCTCGGCCGGACTCGGCGTCCACGGCAAACCGGAGACCAGGGCGGATCACATGACGCGACTCAGTTCACCCACGCACCGGCGAGGCGGAGAGGGGAGGAGGAGGACCCGGGTGATGCGCCGGCTGAAGCCGGGGGCCGCCCTGGCGGCGGGCCTGATGCTGCTCGGCTTCGCGGCACCGGCGCAGGCCGTCGACCCCACCGTCTCGATCAACAACAAGCGCACCGGATGGGACGCGAGCGAGCCGAACCTCTCCCCCTCCAAGGTCTCCTCCTCGGCCTTCGGCCAGCGCTGGTCCACCCCGGTGAACGGCGCGGTGCTGGCCCAGCCGCTGGTCACCGGCTCGAACGTGATCGCCGCGACGGAGAACAACTACGTCTACGGCATCGACCCCGCCACCGGGAAGACCAACTGGACCCGCCAGCTCGGCCCGGCCTGGCCCACCTCGACCGTCCACTGCAACGACCCGGCCGCGCACACCGGGATCACCGCCACACCGGTGTACGACCCCGCCTCCAACACCGTCTACACCCTCGGCAAGGCCAACGACGGCCCGGACGCCCAGCACCCCCACTGGTACCTGCACGCGCTCAACGCCTCCACCGGCGCCGAGCGCACGGGCTGGCCGGTGACCATCCAGGGCACGCCGACCAACAGCCCCGGCCACCCCTTCAACCCCATGACGGCCAACGGGCGCCCCGGCCTGCTGCTGATGAACGGCTCGGTGTACGCGGCCTTCGCCTCCTACTGCGACACCGAGCCGTACGTCGGCCAGGTCGCCGGCGTAAACGTCGGCTCCCGCAAGGTCACCCTGTGGACCACGGAGGCCGGCTCCGACACCATGGAGGGCGGCATCTGGCAGAGCGGCGGCGGGCTGGTCTCGGACGGCTCGGGCCGGATCTTCGTCGCCACCGGCAACGGCGCAGGCACGGGCGCCTCGCCGAGCCAGGGCCCCGGCAACAAGCCGCCATCCCACCTCGGCGAGTCGGTGGTGCGGCTGGGCGTCAACAGCGACGGCAGCCTCAGCGCCAGGGACTTCTTCAGCCCCACCAACAACCGGACCATGGACAGCAACGACACCGACCTCGGCTCCGGCGGGCCGACGGCCCTGCCGAACGGGTTCGGCACCACCGCGCACCCGCACCTGCTGGTCGAGGTCGGCAAGGACGGCCGGGTCTTCCTGCTGGACCGGGACAACCTCGGCGGCATGGGCCAGGGCCCGAACGGCACCGACAACCCGGTCAGCATGGCCGGCCCCTTCGAGGGCATCTGGGGCCACCCGGCCGTCTTCGGCGGTGGCGGGGGCTACATCTACACCGTCGCCACCGACACCGGCAACGGCCGCTCACCGATGCGGGCGCTCAAGTACGGCGTCAACGGCTCCGGCGTCCCGGTCCTGACCAGCGTCGCGACCAGCAACGAGGGCTTCGGCTACGGCTCCGGCTCCCCCGTGGTCACCTCCAACGGGACGAGCCCCTCCTCCGCGCTGGTCTGGGCGGTCTGGTCCGGCTCCGGCGCGGGCGGCGTCGGCGGCGAGCTGCGGGTGTACGACGCCTTGCCCGTCAACGGCGTCATGCACCTGCGCCGCTCCTTCCCGATCGGCACGGCGGCCAAGTTCGTGGTGCCGGCGACGGACGGCGGCCGGGTCTTCGTCGGCACCAGGGACGGCCACATCGTGGGCTTCGGCAGCCAGTGACCTGAGGCCCGTGATCGTGCCCCCGACCGCCCGCCGGTCGGGGGCACCGATGTTTCACGGCAGTTCGATCAGCTCGCCCTCCCGCGCGACCTCGGCGCCCGCCGCCAGCACCTCGGGCGGGGTCCGCCGGGCGAGCGGGTTGGTGTTGTTGAGGTGGGTGTAGAGGTAGCAGGGGCCGGGGCGGAGGGCGAGGTGGGGCAGCGAGTCGTGGACGGCGAGGTGGCCCATGCCCGGTGAGCGGCGGGCGCCGCCCGTACGGTCGGCGAGTTCCCCGGCGGTGGCGAAGGTGCCGTCCAGCAGGACCACGTCCGCCCCGGCCACGGCGGCGTCCATGGCCGGTGTCCAGTCGGCCAGCCCCGGGGCGTACACGGCGCAGGCGCCGGTGCCGTCCTCGGTGAAGCGGTAGCCCGTCACCCAGTCTCCGTGGTCCGGCAGGTGGTCCGGCAGGTGCTCCGGCAGGCGGTCCGGCAGGTGGGCCGCGTACCGGGGGCGCTTGCCGCCGAGCGCGAAGGCCTCCGCGCGCAGCCCGCCCTCGAGGTCCACGGGCTTGCCCGGGGTGACGGTGTGCCAGTCGGCCCCGGTGTAGGCGGCCAGCAGCGGGCCCACCGGGAAGGCGTGGTGCAGCGCGTGGCGCACCGGCGCGGTGGCGTGCACGGTGAAACCGGAGGCCTCGCGCAGGGTCAACAGGCCCAGGGTGTGGTCGAGTTCGCCGCTGGTCAGCAGGACGCCGCGCAGCGGGGTGTCCCGGGTGCCCGGGGCGGGGGCGAGTTCGGGGGCGGCGAGCAGCTGGGTCCGCAGGTCGG
Organism: Kitasatospora sp. NPDC051170; assembly: GCF_044455705.1. Classification (NCBI taxonomy): domain Bacteria; kingdom Bacillati; phylum Actinomycetota; class Actinomycetes; order Kitasatosporales; family Streptomycetaceae; genus Kitasatospora; species Kitasatospora sp. NPDC051170. The sequence goes on from NZ_JBITFA010000007.1 coordinate 300,650, forward strand.
GCGAGGCGTTGACCAGGTACCAGGCGCGGCCGTCGCCGCTGACGGCCAGGCAGTCCTGGCTGCGGGCCTCACCGCCGCGGCGGGCGGCGGTGCACTCGGCGCAGCCGCAGTTCCACTGCGGCAGGCCGCCGCCCGCGGCCGTGCCGAGCACCCTGATCCTCACCCCACCTCCTCCGTCGGGGACTTCAGCCGCCGGGGCGCCGGCGCGGCCGTCTCGGCGAGGACGGGCGCGGTGACCAGGTGGTGGTCCGGAGAGAGGCGGCAGGCGGGGTCCGTCGCGGCCGGGTCGCCGGTGAACTGGTAGGCCTGGCAGCGGCAGCCGCCGTGGTCCACCTCGCGCAGCGGGCAGCTGCGGCAGGGCTCCGGCATCCAGTCGGTGCCCCGGAAGCGGTTGAACGCGGGCGAGTCGTGCCAGATCTCCGTCAGCCCGTCGGTGACGGCGTTGGGCACGGCCGGTCCGGGCAGCTGGGCGGCGGCGAGGCAGGGCAGCACGTCCCCGTTGGGGGCGACCGCGAGCTGCTCGCGGCCCCAGCCGTTCATGCAGGGCTTGACGGTGCCGTCGTGCAGGTCGGCGGCGACGTGCACGATCTCGATCCGCCCGCCGTGGCGCTCCCGGGCGGCGGCGACGTCCCGTACGGCCTGGCGGACCTGCTCCTCGCCGGGGGCGAGGTGGGCGCGGTTGCGCCAGGCCCAGCCGTAGTACTGGACGTGGGCCAACTCGACGCGGTCGGCGCCCAGTTCGACCGCCCGGTCGGCGATGGCGCCGAGCCGGGCCAGGTTGCCTCGGTGCAGCACGGCGTTGACGGTCAGCGGCAGGCCCGCGGCGGTGAACTGCCGGGCGGCGGCGAGCTTGCGGTCGTGGGCGGCGATCCCGGCGACGGCGTCGGCGCGGCGCGGGTCGGTGTCCTGGAGCGAGAGCTGGACGTGGTCGAGGCCCGCCCCGGCGAGCTCCTCGGCGCGTCCGGCGGCCAGCGGGAGGCCACTGGTGACGAGATTGGTGTACATCCCCAACTCCCGTGCTCTGCCGATCAGTTGCCCCAGATCCGGGCGCAGCAGCGGCTCGCCGCCGGTCAGGTGGAGCTGGAGCACGCCGAGCCCGCGGGCCTGCTCGAGGACGCGCAGCCACTGGCCGGTGTCCAGTTCCGCCCGGTAGCGGGACAGGTCGACGGGGTTGGCGCAGTAGGTGCACTGGAGCGGGCAGCGGTAGGTGAGTTCGGCGATCAGCCCGAGCGGGGCGGGCGCGCGCACGGGCCCGCCGGGCGGGGCGGCGGCCGTCGTCTCCAGCGCGGGCGCCCCGGCGCCGTCGAGGGCGAGCAACCGCCGCTCCGCCAGGTCGGCGAGCAGGGCGGCCACCTGGGCGCCGTCCACGCCCTCGTACTCCTCGGAGAGCGCGGCGGTGACGGACCGTACGTCGCGGCGCCCGTCGCAGTGGCGCAGCACGGCGGCGGCGGTGTCGTTGAGCAGCAGCACGCCCTCGGGGTGGAGCAGGGCGCGGCGCCCGCGCGCCGGGTCGTGCACCAGCCGGACGCCGGGGCGCAGCCCGGGGGCGCCGGTCACCGCTGCGGCCCGTAGTCGACGGCGTCCAGCATGGCCCGCAGCACCTCGCACTTGAAGGCCAGCGCCTCCACGGCGGCCTGCTGCTGGGCCTCGGTCACGCAGTGGTCCAGGACGAGTTCCAGCGTGCGGGCGCTGTCCTCGCGGGCGACGGGGATGCGGTGCTCGAAGTAGGCGTACCCGGCCGGGGCGATCCAGTCGTAGTGCGCGCGCCAGGCGGTGACCCGGTCGGCCATGTGGTCGGGCGAGAACATCTCGGTGAGCGCCGCGGCCACGCCCTCGGTCCAGGGCCTGGTCTGACAGAAGTGCAGGTACCCGTCCACGGCGAAGCGCACCCCGCGGGCGACGTGCCGCTCGTCCAGCACCTCCTCGCGCTCCAGGCCCACGGCCTCGGCGAGCACCAGCCAGTCCGCCAGCCCGCCTTCCGCGCCGGTCCCGTCCTGGTAGGCGAGCCGGCCCGCCCAGGCCCGACGGACCTGTGGCAGCGGGCAGTTGGCGATGATCGCGGCGTTCTTGCGGGTCAGGCAGAGCTGGTAGTACCACCGGTTGGCGACCCAGCGCCGCAACTCCGGTGGCGTGCAGCCACCGGAGTGCAGGCGCAGGTGGAACGGGTGGGTGTCCCAGTACCGTCCGCGCAGCTCGTGCAGCCTGGCCGCGAACCGCTCACGGCTCAGCGGTCGCGCCACGTCGAGGCCCGTCCGGCGTACGCGGTGACCTCGGCACCCGTGCGGTGGCACTCCACCGCGGGCGCGGACCAGACGGGCCTGGCACCCGCCGCAGCGGCCACGGGCACGGCCGCGGCCCCTTCTGACGGTGTCGGAGTTCGGGCGGCATCCATGGTGCCTCCTCGGTCGGGGTTCCCGGCCGCGCAACCCGGGCCGGAGAGAGCACGACAGCCCTCTGCCCGGACGCTACGAGCCCCCGCCCCCGCGCGCCGCCCGAGAACCCCGCCTCATGAAGCCCCGAGACCCCCCACAACCCGCCGTTCCCCCGCCGGAACCCCCCGCCCGCGCCCCCGCGCGGCACTCACCCGCCCGGGTGAGGAAGAAGAGGTGGAGATAGGATTCGAACCCATGTAAACGGCCCTGCAAGCCGCTGCCTCACCGCTCGGCCACTCCACCGTGGCAACACGGAGAACACTACGCAGCCCCGGCGCCCGGACACCGACGCCGCGCGCACACCTCACCCGAACGGCTCAGGCCGGGTGGTGGGGAGCCCGGGAGCCGCGTCAGTCCGAGGGACCGCGGCGCAGGGTGAGCATGTCCTGGGTGTGGCCGATGGCGTAAGTGCCGTCGGGCTGGGCGAAGTTGCGCTGGACGTAGGCGGTCAGGGCGGCGCGGGTGGGGCGGGGGTCCATGGTGGCGAGGTCGGCGACGTTGACCATGAACTCGGCCACGTCCACCGCCTCGTCCAGGTTCCGCGCGCGGTAGCGCAGGCCGAGGGTCTCCAGGGCGAGGCCGTCCCCGGGGTGGCGGTCGCGCAGGGCTGCGGCGAGGGGGCGCAGGTCGTAGCGGGCGCCGGTGAAGTGGGCGGCCATCCGCATGCAGGGGCTGTCGGGGTTCTGCAGGACGACCAGCAGCGTGCCGCCTGGCGCCGTCCAGGAGCGGATGCGGGTGACGACGGGCAGCCACTGCGCCTCGGGGACGTAGTAGAGCACGTGGGAGAGGTGCACCAGGTCGGCCGGCTCCGGCGGCTCGGCGCGCTCGATCGGCTCCGGCAGGACCAGCGCCTCCGGGCAGACGGCGCGCAGCTTCTCCCGCATGGCGGCGCTGGGCTCGACGGCGACGGTGCGCTCGAAGGACCGCCCCAGGTACGCCGTGGTGCGTCCCTCCCCCGCCCCGACGTCCAGCAGCACCCGCCGGTGCGGCAGCGCGGCCACGACCTCGCCCAGCCGGGCGTGGGTGAGCGGCTTCTCGTCCGTCCCGGCGAGGAACAGCTCGAAGGCCCGCCGGTACTCCGGGCCCGACACGTCGAGCACCCGCACCGGCCGGTCGTCCATCATCGTCGGTTCCATCCCTGCCTCCTCCGAGAACGCCGCACGATCGCGCCCCATCCCACCCGGCCCGGCCTCCCGCCCCACGCAGGCACGTTCCTGCCCGCGTGTCGCCCGGCCGCGGCTCCCGGTGGTCGGGGGCGCAGGGGTGTGCTCGAATGGAGTAAAGGCAGCAGCGCCAAGGGGCCACTGTCATCGTTTTCCGGAGGCTGCCGTGCTTCTGGCCACGCCTGAACCGTCCCCGTCGCCCGGTACCGGTGGTACGCCGGCGGGGCCGAGTGTGCTGAGTTGGGGGGAGACGCTCACCGCGCTGGTGATCATCGCCGCGGTGATCCTGGTGATCGGCCTGATCCTCTGGCTGACCACTCCTGTGAAGAACGCGCCGGGCAGCGGGGTGGCGCGCAGCTGGATCGCGCTGTCGCTCATCTCCGGGCTGCTGTTCTCGGGGGTGCTCGCGTTCGCCGTCAACGACTCGACGATCCGTAGCGGACTGGTCGGGGCGCTCGGAGCGGCGGTCGGTGCGGCGACGGCGTTCTTCTTCTCGTCGAAGTCGACCGACCAGGCGCACGATCTGCTGACCAGTTCCATGGGCACGGAGACCATCCCCGACCTCCTCGGGCGCACCTCCGAGGACGCGATGCGGGTCCTGAGCACCACCACGCTGAAACTGGTGTCCGCCGACCCGTCCTACGCCGTGCCCGCGCCCGGGCGCACCGTCGCCAAACAGGATCCCGCGCCGGGCACCACCGCTCCCAAGGGCACCACCGTGCAGGTCACTTACGCCTGAATTCGCCGGAGCCGCCGCCCGCCGCCCCCGGCAGCGCTATCGTGCTGTCCCTGGCCGGGCACACGGGAGGGGGCGGGGCGGGGTGCGGTTCCTCTTCGTGCACGGCACCGGAGTGCGGCGGGACGGCTACGACCCGCTGTTCGAGCTGGTCGCGCGCGAGTTGCTGGCCCGGTTCCCGGAGGCCGAGACGGTGCCCTGCTACTGGGGGGACGAGCACGGCGCGACCCTCGGTGCGGGCGGCGCCTCGATACCCGGCTTCGCTGCGGCCGTGTCCGCGCCGGAGGCGCTGGTGGACCGGGCGGACGGCGGGTGGACGCTGCTGTACGTCGATCCGCTGTGCGAACTGCCCCCCGTCCCCTCGACCCGCGCTGCGTGACGCCTTCCGGCGGCCCGGGCTCCGGGACCCGGGCCCACAGAGCGCCGGCGAGGATGACAGCGGCCCTGCCTTCTACGATCCCGACGAGTGATCGCGCGCCAGGGGTGTGGGCAGCCTCGGCAACGGGCGACCACAGGTTCGGGCGGGGACGGCCGACTGTCAGACTGGTCCGATGATCTCCGACTCCCTCACTGAGGCCCTCACCGAGGCCCGGCTGCGCGGCGTGGCCGCCAACCCGGGTGCGCCCGCCGAGGTGCTGCTGCGGCTGCTGGCGCCCGAGGGGCGCGCGGCGTGGGCGGTGCTGTGCGGGGAACGGGCGCTGCCGGCGGAGGTGGTGGAGGCTGTGCTCGCGCACCCGGAGCCGCCGGTGCGGGGGCGCTTCGCCCGTAACCGGTGGGCGGCGCCCGAGGAGCGCGGGCGGCTGGCGAGCGATCCGGAGTCGATGGTGCGCGCCGCCCTCGCGAGCGGGCCGAGGCCCCGGTGGTTCGGGGCGGCGACGCCGCTGCCCGACGCCGTGCTGGAGGCGCTGCTGACGGCCCGGGACGAGGACTTCCCCGACGGGCAGATGCTGTCGGCGGCCGAGGTCGCCTCGGAGCTGGTGAGCTCCGGGCAGGTCCCCCCGGCCTTCCGTCGCGGGCTCGCCACCCACCCGAACCCGGTACTGCGGCGCCAGGCCGCCTGGCCCTGGTTCCGGCTGACACCCGAGCAACGCGCCGCGCTGCTCGCCGACCCCGACCCGGCCGTCGCCGAGGCGGCGCGCGAGAACAGCCGCACCCTCGACCCGGCCGCCATGGAGGCCGAACTCCCGGAGCAGGACTGCCACGCCCGCCACCTGATCCTCGTCAACTACGCCATCTCCCCCGCCGTCGCCGCCCGCTGCCTCACCGAGGGCCGCGACCTGTGGTCCCTGGCCTCCAACCCCCACACCCCCGCCGAGACGCTCCCCCGCCTCGCCCGGGAGGCCGACCCGAGGGTGCGCGAGCGCGTCGCCGCCCGCGCGGACCTCACGCCCGCGCTGCTGGCCGAGCTGGCGGACGACCCGGACGACGCCGTCCGCACCCGGGCGCGGCTCCAGCCGCTGCCGCGCACCTGGCCGCAGCGCGCCGCCATCGACCGGGTCCTCGGGCACGACGCGGACTGCCTCGGCCCGGCGGGCGAGATGCACCACGAGCCGGAGACGGCCTGGTACGAGGAGTGCGCCGCCTCCCCGCACCCCGTGCTGCGCCGCGTCGCCGCGACCTGCGCGCGGCTGCCCGAGCCGTGGGTGCACCGCCTCGCCGGGGACCAGGACGCGGACGTGCGCCACCTGCTGGCCTGCAACCACCCCCTGGCGCCGCCCGCGCTGCTCCTCGACGCCTTCCTCGCCCTGCCCCGCCAGCGCGCCCACCTGCTCACCCTCCCCCGCCTGCCCCGCACGGGCCTGAGCCACCTGCTCACCCACGAGGCCCCCGAGGTCCGCGCCCTGGCCGCCGCCGACCCGACCCTCCCCGAGCCGCCCCTGCCCCTCCTCACCGACCCGGACGACCACGTCCGCCGCGCGGCCGCCGCCAACCCCCTGCTGCCGCTCGACCTCCTCGACCGCCTCCTCGACGACCCCACCCACGCCCAGGGCGCCGCCGCCCACCCCCGCCTGCCCGCCGAGCGCCTGCACCGCCTCCTCGACGAGGCCGGGCTCGCACGGCCGGCGGTGTAGCCCCGATACCGATACCGCTACCGCTACCGGAGGACGAGTTCGAGCTCTGCCGCGGGGTACGGCGTGCTCCTGCTCCCGCGCAGCAGGCGGCGGTGGAACCCGCCCATCAGCAGGGCGGTCCGGGCGTGGCGGTCGATCGCGGCCGCCGCCTCGGGGGCGAGGCCCTCGGGGCGGTGGCCGGTGGTCCAGTCGCTCAGGAAGGCGTCGGCGTCGGTCCCCGCGAGGAGGTTGTCGCGCAGCAGGTGGCTCAGCACGTAGTGGCGGTCGTAGTCGCGGTGGAGGGCGAAGAACTCCCGTTCGGACGCGTCGAGTTCGAAGGTGGAGCTCAGCGCGAGCCCGTAGTCCGCGAAGTGGACGCGCCGCCCGTCCGTCAGCAGGTTGTGGAAGTGCGCGTCGAAGTGGACGAGCCCGCGCGAGCGCAGGAAGGCCGTACCGCGCGCCAGTTCCTCCTCCACCCAGGGCAGGGCGGCCGCGCCGTGCTCGTGGAGCCAGGAGCCGAGGGTGCCCGGCACGTACTCGAGGAACAGCACCACGCTGTGGGTGGCCCGCCCGATCGCCTCCAGCCGGGTGCGGACGGCCGGTGAGCCGCCCCAGTGGGCGACGGCGCCGTCGATGCCGCCGAACTCGTCGGCGAAGCCCTCGAACGGGGTGTCCGGCAGGACGCGCCAGTGGTGGGTGAGCGGGAAGCCGTCGTACTCGCCGCCGAGCGCCCAGTGGGTGGTCATCAGGTGCACGGCCAGTTCCCGCCAGGCGCCGAAGCCGCTGGAGCCGAAGCCGTACTGGTAGTACAGCGGCAGGCCGAAGTGGTTGGCCGTCGAGCGCAGGTGCTCGGGCCGCAGTTCGAGGTCCGTCAGCGGGATGCGCTTGACGAAGACCGGCGTGCCGTCCACCTCGGCCGCACCCGTACGGCCGCCCATCCCGGAGGCCACCGGCACCGACCGGACGAGCTCCGCGAGCCGCCGGTCACTCAGCTGGTCCAGCCGCGCGGCGACCCGCCGGTGGGTGGCGAGCCGGGGATCGGTCGAAGGCTCCGCAGCAGTGCTCATCCGACGATCGTAGAACGCTGCGCGGCCGCCCCTCAGCCCTCCCGGCTGATCCTCCACACCAGGTCCTCACCGGTGTCCCCGGGCGCGACCCGCTCGACCGGACGGCGGACGAACTCGGTGAAGCCCAGCCGCGCCGGGACCGCGCCGCTCGGCAGGTTGGCCGGATCGTGGCAGATCTCCACATGGGCGACGCCGGGGAGCCGGAACGCCTCCTCCACCAGCGCGCGGGCCGCCCGGGTGGCCAGGCCCCGGCCGGTGGCGGCGGGGTGGAGCCAGTAGCCGATCTCGCGCACGTCGGCCGCCGCGCCCTCGGCCCGGAAGATGCTGCAGGCCCCGACCAGCGCGCCGTGCTCCTCGATCGCGTACGTGAAGTTCTGGCCGCTCTCCCATCGTTCGTCCCGGGTGGCGAGGAACTGGTCCGTGACGGCCGGATGGTCGGGCACCCAGTACATCCAGGGCCGCAGGTGCTCCAGGGACTCGTCGATCAGCCGGTGGTACGCGGCGGCGTCCGTGTCCGCGCCGATCCGACGCAGGGTCAGACCGCCGTCCGACTCGATCACGTTCGGTGGGAGGTCCATGACCGGAGGATGACGCCTTCCGTTCGCACCCGCAACACATTTTAAGGTCCCCTTCGTCCAACTGCTCGTCCTCGGGCCGGCGGTGATCGCGGTCCGGCCCGACGCCCCAGGGGGGTCCGAAGGAATGGTCGTGGCCCCCGGCGGTCCGGCCGGGGGGCTGGGTTCACCGCGCTGATCGTCCGGGCTGCCGGGGCGCCGCTCACAGCCCGGCGAGCAGCGCCGTCAGCGGCGTCGCCGGGTGGGCCGGGGTGAGGGCGGCGGCGAGGACGTGGCCGTAGTGGATCTTGCGGCCCTTCTTGGTGCCCAGGAAGCGCTGGAGCTGCCGGTGCGCGGTGCGGCCGCGCTGGGCGGGCTGGCGGAGGAAGACGTCCAGGGCGCGCAGGTCGCCCTGGGCCTCGACGAGGTCGCGGACGGCGTCGACGCCGAGGGTGCGGATGAGCTCGTCCTCCAGGTCGGCGACGCAGACGTGGATGTCGGCGGCCTCCGCGCCCGCGAGCTGCCAGCCGCGCAGGTAGTAGCCGCGCTCGGCCTCGTCGCAGAGCCCGGCCAGGCGCAGACCCAGGCCCTCCCGGCCGAGGTTGGCGGCGTAGCGGCCGACGTTCATCGCGCCGCCCATCGGCAGGACGCAGACACCCTCGGCGGCGAGGTCCCGGCCGTGGGCGGCGGCGAGGGTGTCGAGGGCGGCGGAGTCGCTGAGGCCCTCCAGCAGGACGGCGGTGTGCACGCGCAGGCCGTCGGCGAGCCGCCGGGCCGGTTCGGCGGGGCCGCCACCGAAGGTCCAGGCGGCGAGGGCCTCGCGGAAGGACGCCATGTCAGCCATGGTGCTCCCCGGTTCCACCCAGGGCGTGTCTGACAATTGGCGTCGGATGAGCGGGCGTCTCCCCCAGCCTTCGGCCGGGAGCCATTGGCGACTGACGAGAAGCCGTCGAGGTGCGTGCCCCAACGACGCCCGCCCGGCGGGAATTGTCAGACACGCCCTAGACCTTCCGGCCCCAGGCGGAGACCAGGGGCGCGATGGTCAGGTCGAGGCGGCCGGTGGCGACGTTGGCCAGGTGGCGGTCGATCTCCTCGTCCGTGGCCAGGCCCTGCTCCACCAGGAGGTGACGGACCTGGCGCACCGTCGCGGCCTCCAGCACGGTGAGGGCCGGGGAGGTGATCGGGAAGTAGGCGTCGGCCTCGACGTCCACGAGCCCGGCCTCGCGCAGGACCCGGGGCAGGGTGCGCCCGTACGCGAGGTCGGCGCCCCGGCCGGCCATCAGGGTGCGGAAGGCGGTGCGCAGCCGGTTGGCGAGGGCCTGGTCGGGGCCGAACTCGTCGATGCAGAGCAGGGGTTGGAGCTGGGGGTCGGCGTCCTCCAGCAGCAGCCGGCCGCCGGGGCGCAGCGCCTGGACCATCCGGCGCAGGGCTTCGGCGCGGTCGGCGACGTGGACCAGGACGAGCCGGGCGTGCACCAGGTCGAAGGATCCGGGCGGCGGCGGGTCGGAGGCGACGTCGTGGGTGAGGACCTCGATGCGGTCGGAGGCGATGCCCGCCGTCCAGGAGACGTCGAGGTCGGTGGCGACGACGGTGCCGGTGGGGCCGACCCGTTCGGCGAGGCCGAGGGGGACGGACCCGCCGCCGGCGCCGACCTCCCAGCAGCGCATGCCGGGGCGCAGGCCCAGGCGGTCGACGTGCCGGAAGGTGACGGGGTCGAAGATCTCGGCGAGCGCCTCGAAGCGGGTGCCCGCCTCGGACTGCCGGTTGTCCAGCAGGTAACCGCCGTCACTGCCCTCGTGCTCAGCCATGCGCCGATTCTGGCAGACGGGCGGGCGCTGATCATCCCGATCGATCATTCCGATTGATCATCCGGTTCGGGCGATCGGGCTCAGCCTGCCGTCCAGGGCGCGTCGGGCAGTGTCGCGGCGGCGTCGCGGCCGGTGAACTCCAGGGTGGTCGGGGTGCCCAGGCCCGGCATCGCCATGGTGACGCGGCGCAGGCCCCCGTCCCCGTCGAGCCAGTAGGTGAGGGGTGAGCGGGCGCCGTCGGGGGCGGAGCCCTGGGCGCGGGGGCCGGAGAAGCGGTCGTAGTCGCGGCCGTCGATGCGCTCGCGGCCGAGCCAGCGGGCGCCGGACTGGGCGAGCAGCAGGGGGTTGTCGGGGCGGTCGGCGCCGAGCTGGACGAGGAGTTGGAGGCCCGCGTCGAGGGGGTCGGTGGTGTAGGCGCGGGGGGACCAGCCGGTGCGGGGCACGTGTTCGGCCTGCTGCCAGGGCGGGCCCGTCTCGCCCTCGGGGGCGGGGGCGAGGCCGAGGCCGCCGGTGTCCCAGACGATGAGGCCCTGGTCGGTGCGCGCTCCGGCGCTGCGGGGTCCGGCGGTCGGGGCGGGCGCGGGGGCGGCGGCGCCGAGGGTGCGGTAGCTGCCGACGCCCCGGTGGGCGCGGTAGTCGACGATGCCGGTGACCTGGATCCGTAGGTCGCCGCCCTCGGCGGCGGTGAGGGTGACGGCGGCGGGGCTGGCCTGGTAGAGGGTGAGGCGGGAGAGGGCGAGGCGGGAGGCTTCGTCGACGGTGACGGGGCGTTCGGCGGCGGCGTCGTCCCCGGAGACCGTGCGGTAGACGGCGTAGCCACCGGCCGTGGCGGCGCAGACGGCGGCGGCGATCAGCGCGCCGAGCAGGCGGCGTCGGCGCGGGGGCGTTCCGGTCCCGGTGCGCCGGGCCTTGGCGCCGTCGGGGGCGGCGGGCTTCTTCGGCCGGGCCTTGGTGGGCATGGGTGCGCCTTTCGTCGGTCCGGGAAGGTCCGGGAAGGTCCGGTCGGGTCAGGTCGGGTCAGGTCAGGTCCGACGGGGTCCGTCCCGGGCGCCGGACAGTCTGTCAGGGGGAACGGCGCTCGGGCGGGTTCGCGAACCGGTGGCTCGCGAACCCGCCCGAGGTGGTCAGGTGTGGTCGGCTTCGATCACATCTGACCTCGCTTCGTTCAGTACTGCGTTCAGTGCTTCGTTCAGTGCTGCTGTCCCGCGCGACGGCGGCGGACCAGCAGGACCAGCCCGGTGCCGAGGCCGAGGAGCAGCACCGCGCCACCCAGGGCGATCGGGATCTGCTGCCCCGCGCCCGTGTCCGGCAGGTGCCCGCCCGGCGGCGCGGGCGCGGGCGGGGTCTCCGACGCCGACGGGGTCGGCGTCGGGGTGGGCGTCGGCGTCGGAATGCGCTTGTTGACGGCCGTCACCGAGACCCCGTCGGCGAGGTTGTCCGCCGTGAGCGCCAGCGGCCCGAAGACCGTGGTGTCCGGCACGGTGTAGCCGTCCGGCGGGCTGACCTCCTGCCAGTAGTAGGTGCCCACCGTCCCGCTGCCCCCGCAGAGGCCGTCGGCCCCGGTGGTGCAGGGCTCGCCCACCTTGCTGTCGGGCTTGTCACCGCCCGTCTGGAGCCCGTCGGTGCCGTTGCTCTCCTTCCACAGCTGGAACTTCGCGCCCGCCAGCGGCTTGCCGTCCTGGTCGTGCTTGACCAGTTTCAGCGCGCCTTCCTGCCGGCGGAACCCGAAGTCGTAGGTGTGGTCGTTCTCCCCGGGCCCGCCGGTGGTCAGCACCCGCTCCGCGTACTTCCCACCGGACGGCACCACGCCCTTGGAGTCCACGAAGTGGTTCTCCCCGACGTTCGCCTCGGTCGGCACCCACTCGTACAGCGGCCCGCCCTTGGCGTAGTCGGCCGGTTCGTCCAGCCTGATGATGTACTTGGCCTTCGGCTTGAGCCCGCCCTCGACGTTCGTGTCGTCGAAGTAGTACTCACCCCGCTTGGTCGTCCTCGCCGTGCCGACGAGCTTCCCCGACTCGTCGTACAGGTGGACGGTCGCGCCCTCCACCGGCTTCTGGCCCGGGAGTTGGACGCCCTTGCGCTCGGGGTCGTACCAGACCCGGTTGCCGATCTGCAGCGGCGCCCGGTCGCACAGCACCTCGAGGTCGCCCATGGAGGCACCCTTGCCGAACGGCGCGGTGTCCTTCACCGGGTTGAGGCGCAGCCCGTGCTTGGGGTCGGGCTTGCCGTCCAGGCGCTGGACCCAGGCGGTGCCGTACCCGACGGCGTAGAGGTTGTCCGGGTCGAAGCCGGAGGTCGCGATGGTGCTCTCCACCTTGGAGAGGGCCATCCCGGCGAACGCGGCGTTGTGGTGGAAGGTCATCCGACTGGTGTCGAAGAACCGCTTGCCCGGTGTGGTGATCCCGCAGCCGAGGTTGGTGTCGAGGACGTACGTGCCGTTGGCGAGGCACGCCTTGTTCAGGTCACCGCCGGAGAGGATCTGGCCGGCGGTGTTGGGCACCGGGCCGGCGGGGCCCCGGTCGGCGAAGCGGTCCCGGAAGGCGATCAGCATGGAGCCGTCCGTCTCGAAGCCGATCTCGCCGATCTCGGGCTCCGGCTGGGCCAGAAAGGTGTTGCACTTCTGGCCGTTCTGGCTGGTCGGGATGGTGCTGGTCCAGGGGAACCAGCCCGCGCCGTCGCAGGGGCCCGAGCCGACGGTGGACTCGCGCTTGTAGTCCAACTTCTGGTCCAGCACGGGCTTGTGGAACGCCCCGGTGGTGAGGTCGAAGGGCAGGACGACCGCGCGCAGGTCGGAGACCTTGCCGGTCGACTCGCCCGAGCAGACCCCGCCCAGGTACCCGAGGCCGTCCTGCAGCCCGAGGCCGAAGGGACGCCAGTCCCCCGCCGCCGGGCAGCCCGGGTCGGGGATCGGGTACGACGCCTTGGGCGCGGCCGCAGTCGCCGCGCTCGCGTCGTAGCGGTACAGCTTGCGGTCGTTGAGGTTGACGACGAAGAGGTCCTTGCCGTCGTCCGTGATCTTGACCCCGCCGAGGCTCTCCCGGCCGGCGACGTCGGTGAAGGCGTCGTCGGTGCCGGTGCCGTGGGCCGTCGTCCCGGCGTCGGGGACGGTGGCCCAGAGCGTGGTCTTCTTCTGCGCCAGGTCGGTCACGTAGATCGCGCCGGGCCCGCCCGGGCCGTACACGGCGGTGCGCTTGGCCTGGGCGGTGGAGAAGACCCGCTTGTCGGCCTTGCTCCAGGCGATGCCGTAGATGTTGCCGGTCTCGGCCTTGGTCGAGATGTCGGTGACGTGGACGTCGGTGCCGTCCACGCCGCGCGCGTCGTACGGGAAGGAGACCAGCGTGCGCGCCGATCCGGCTTCCCTGCCCGCGGGCTGGCAGGTCGTGACCAGGGTGGCGTTCTTCTGGCAGTAGTCCCCGGGGTTCCACAGGCCCGTGGTGTAGGAGACCGTCTTTCCTCCGGAGAGGTCGACGAACTCCTCGTTGCTGGACAGCTGGTCGGGGGCGCCGTCGAGCCCCTGGCGGGAGGCGAAGGCCGGGAACAGCACGCCCGGCTTCGGATTCACCACCTGCACCCGGTACTTGCCGCCGGTGACCTTGGTTCCGGCGGGCGACAGGGTCACCGTGCCGTCGGCCGCCGTCGTGCCGTCGACCCCGTTGCCGGCGTCGTCGGTGAGCGTGACCTTTACTCCGCCGATTCCCGGCTCCAGCACGGGAGTCCACTTCCCGCTGGTGTCCACGGCCCGGACCACCCGGACCGTCACCGTGCCGTCCGCCGGCGTCTGCGGATGGGCCGCCGGGGCGGCGGCCAGCGAGCAGGCACCGATCCCGACCGCCACGGCCGTGATCCGCCCCACCGCCCGGCGGCCGCGCGTGGCGGCGGCCGTCTGTTCTCTCGTCGTCGTCATCCCTGCTCTCATGGTCGAGTTGGACCTACCGCCCGGCGCTCGCAAGGGAGTTCCTCAAGTGGCGGAAAGCCGCCGATGATTAACGGCAGCTTAAAGGGACCGAGTACGACCTGTAAGCGGAATGAGGAACTTTGACGAGCAGTCAGCCGAGATCGCTCACACGGCGATCGGGACGGTCTCGATCCAGCAGTGGTCCGCCACCCGTGCGAGCACCGCGAGGGCGTCCCGCGCGTCCGCCTCGGTGAGGAAGACCCCGGCGGGCGACTCCTTCGACCGGCCGCCCCCGTGGTCGACCCTGGTCATCACCACGTGCACGGCGCGGTAGCGCTCCCGGCGGGCCGGTTCCCCGCTGTCCGGGTCGGTGGCGGCCAGCAGGGCCACCACCTCCTCGGCGGAGGCCAGGTTGAAGCCCGCGTGGGCGCCGCCCAGCGGCTGGTGCCGCCAGCCGGGCCGGTCCTCGTCCGGGCCGTTGAACAGGCTCGGCTCGGTGTACGCCAGGACGCCCTCACGCCAGCCGACCGCCTGGGCCACGACGTAGCCCCGCTCCTCCTCGCTCTCCAGCACGAAGACCTGGACGCCCTCGTGGAGCGAGGTCGTGGGGTGGGCCGCCCGCACCCGCTCGGCCTCCTCCTCCACGGCGCAGCGGATGACCAGGCCCGCGCAGGAGGTCCGCAGGTCCAGGGCCTGCGCGGACGTGAACAGCACCTCGACGACGGTGTTGTCCGGGCCGATCGGGCGCGCCGGGGAGCGCTCGCTGCGCAGCATCAGCTGGCCGTGGCTCGGGGTGTAGGCCATGAGCATGAAGGACCGGTCGCTGCGGAAGAGCTCCGCACCCGGCCGGAAGGATTCGCCGGTGAGCCACTCGCTGATCATCATGCGGCTCAACCGTGGCGGCCGCACGACCGTTCGTCAACCCACCTCCGCTGGTCAACCCTCGAAGGTGACCTCGGGAAAGTCCCGCGAGGGCGCGTCCAGCAGGTGGCCGCCGCGGTGGCGCAGGTGGCGGTCGAAGAAGGCCAACGGGTAGGTCTGCTGGATGCGGACGGCGCGGGCCGGGTCGAGGGTGCCGATGAGGCCGCGCAGGGTGGCCTCGTCCCAGCCGAGGATCGGGGCGAGCTGCGGGAAGAGGGACTGGAGGTCGCTGTAGGAGCTGTGGACGGCGCCCGTGGCGTGGAGGTCGCGGCGCCAGCCGTGCAGGTGGGGCCAGAACGCGGCGACCTCGGGGGCGGTGGCGGGGGTGTTCCTGGCGGTCAGCATCAGGAACGGGCGGTCGATGTCGGGAGTGGTCCTGAAGATCATCGGGGCGTCGATGCTCAGCCCGGCGCGGATCCTCCGGTCCTGGGCCGTGATCAGGGCGGCGGCCGAGCCGCCCTTGGACCAGCCGAACGCGCCGACCCGGTCCAGGTCGAGGATCTCCCCGAGGCCCTGCGGCAGGGTCTTGCCGTCCGCGTCGGGGTTGCGGCCGGCGGCGATCTCCTCGATCCGGTCGAGGACGAAGCCCAGGTCGTAGGCGCAGTCGGCCGGGCTCAGGCCCAGGCGTGGGTTCGGGTTCGGGGGGAGGACGCGGCCGTCGGGGAACTCGGTGATGGCGTCGTTGGTGTGGTCGACGGTCACCACGACGTAGCCGCGGCTGGCGAGCTGCTGCACGATCACGGTGTGGTCGGCCCGGTAGCCGTGCGCGCCGTGGCTGTACAGCAGGACGGGCCGGCGGCGGCCGGGGTGGGCCGGGGCGCCGTCGTGGCCCGCGGTGAGCGGGACGAGGACGGCCCCGGCCGGGATGTCGGAGTCGGCGAGCAGGAAGGACAGGGCTCCGGCGCTCATCCAGGGTGCGACGGGGTGCCCTGCGGTGCGGTGCGCCGGGTACCAGATGGAGGTCATCAGCGAGCGGTGGCTGTCCGGGCCCGAGGTGGGGTCGGGCCGGGAGGTGTCCACCAGCCGCAGGACTGTGGTGCCCACCTCGTGTTGGCCGGTCGGCGCGGGCAGGGTGAGCCGCACGGGCCCGGCGGCGGCCCCGGCGGCGGGCGCAGGCGTGGGCCCGGCCGCCCGGGCGGGCGCGGCGAGGCCCAGCGGCAGCGCCGCTCCCGCCGCACCGGCGGCGAGTGCGGCGCCGAGCATCCGGCGGCGGGTCAGGGCACTGCGGGTCAGCGAGCTGCGGTCGGTGAAAGGTGCGGTCGTCACGGCGTCTCCCCCAGGTGGATGCGGAACGGCTGTCCCGGACAGGACGAAACGCTGTCACGCACGCGGGCCCGGATCATCCGTCCTCCGGATGTATTCGCCCGCCGCCGTAGTCCCCGGGATGTACACCCCCGGACCCGCCCCGCACCGCACCGCCCGTCAGTCCAGCAGCTCCCCCATGTGCCCGTCGTCCGCGAGCAGCGGCCAGAAGTGGTCCTCGGTGGACCACGCCTCCGGGTCGAGCGCCCGCAGGATCCCCTCGGCCGCGCCGGAGTACATCTCGCCCGGCGAGAAGACCGTCCACGGCCCCGCCTCCCGGTCGCGGGCCGCCCGCAACCGCTCGTACGTCCAGAGGGTGAGGAGCAGCGTGGAGAGGTCCCGGTGCAGGTAGGCGGCGAGCTCGCCGTCGGCCCCCCAGTCGGACAGCTCCACCCGGCCGGTGGCGCCGTCGAGGAGGACGGTCAGGTCGTACGTCCACTCGCTCAGCACCAGGAACCCGGCCTGGTACGGGCGTTCGCTGCCGTCCTCCTCGTCCGTGCTGTCGGGGTAGCGCTCGGCCATCGTGGGCAGCGGGCCCTCGGCCTCGGCGGAGAACATGCCCGATCCGCCGACGGGCAGGCCGAGTTCGGCGAGCAGGCGCCTGCTCGGCCCGTGGGCGAGCTGCGCGGGCAGGTCGCCTTCGGCGTAGCGGCGCACCTCGCAGCCGGTCAGCTCGGCCAACTCCTCGACCAACGCCGGGCCGAGGGCGTACGCGAGGCCCTCGCCGGGCAGCGCGGCCCAGCCGAGCGCCCGTATCCCGACGGCCGTGTCCCAGTGCGGCGGCCGGTCGTCCCAGTGCCGGAACAGCTCCGGATCGGCCTCGCGCAGCGAGGCGCCGACGATCCGCGCGACCTCCGCGACGGCGCCCGGGCCCCGCGCGGCGATGCCCTCCGCCTCCGGGCCGGGGACGAGCCCGGCCTGCTCGGTGACGGCCTCGACCTGGCCGAGCAGGGAGGTGAGCGTCCACACGTCCGTGGCGAGCCGGTCCCGGCGCACGCTCCCGTCGTCGTCCACGATCACCAGGACCACCTCGCCACTGGCGCCGTCCACGGCCACGGCGGCCGGCTCCCAGGCGTCCTCGGCGTCGTAGCAGGTCTCGCCGAGGACGACGAGCCGCTCGGCCCCGCCCGCCGGGGCGGCCTTGAACCAGACGTCGGCGGTGCGCAGCTCCTCCGCCCCCGAGGCCGTCAGGTCCAGATGCCCGATCACCCTCGGCAGCCCGCCCGCCGCCAGCCACTCCCGGCTGGGCCCGTGCGTGAGCACGGCGGGCAGCAGCCGCGCCGCCCCGGCCTCCGAGCGCTCCGAGCGCTCCGAGCGCTCCGAGCCGTTCGAAACCTCCGTCATCGCATCCCCCGTGGTCGTTCGTCGTCCATCGACGCGAGCGACCATAGCCGATGCCACTGACACTGACGGTGCGTCGATCGGCCGGACGGAACGGCGGGGCCGCGGTTAGGCTCGCGGGATGGCGACCGATCTTGCACGTTCCCTCGCGACCGGCCAGCGCTCCCTGGGCGATCCCACCCTCGGCTACCCGCTGCTCCCCCCGCTGACCTCCGGCTGCCCGGGCACCGGCACCGGCACCGGCACCGGCACCGGCACCGAGGAAGTCTCCTACCCCCTCGACCTCGACTACGCCTACGACCGCCTCGACGCCGCCGCCCTCTTCGGGCCCGCCGCCGGCCCCCGTACGGGCCTGGACCGGTGGGCGCCGCTGCTGCCCCCGCTGCTCGCACCGGGCCTCGGCGAGGGCGGCACCCCGCTGGTCGAGATCGCGCCGGGCGTCCACATCAAGGACGAGTCGCGCAACCCCACCTGGAGCCACAAGGACCGGCTCAACCGCTGCACCACCAGCGCCGCCGTGGCCGCCGGCGCCGCCGGCATCGCCGTCGCCTCCTCCGGCAACCACGGCGCCTCGGCCGCCGCCTACGCCGCCCGCGCCGGGCTGCGCTGCGTGGTCTTCACCGGGCCGGACCTGCCGCCCGCCGTCGGCGACTTCCTGAACGCGTACGGCGCGGTGGTGCTCCCGGTGCCGTGGGAGGACCGGTGGCCGCTGATGCGCCGGGCGGTGGAGCGCTTCGGCCTGCACCCGGTCAGCAACCTGACCGGCACCCACACCGGGCACCCGTACGGGCCCGAGGGGTACAAGACCGTCGCGTACGAGATCTTCCAGGACGTGGGCACCCCGGCGGCGGTGTTCGTGCCGGTCGGCTACGGCGAGCTGCTGTACGGCGTGTGGAAGGGCTTCGAGGAGCTGCGCCGCCTGGGCCTGGCAGCACGCGTGCCGCGGATCTACTCCTGCGAGTCGGCGGCGGGCGCGCCGCTGGCCACCGCCGTCGCCCGGGGGCTGCCGGCGGCGCGGGTGGAGGTGGGGCACACGGACGCGTACTCCATCACCTCGCCGGTGAGCGGCTACCGGGGCGTGCTGGTGCTGCGCGAGGGCGGCGGCCGCCCGCTGGTGCTGGAGGACGCGCAACTGGACGCGGCCCGGCAGGAGTTGGCGCGCAGCGGCCTGTGGGTGGAGCTGTCGGCGGCGGCGGGCCTGGCGGGGCTGCGCAGCCTGGGCGCCGAGGAACTCGGGCAACTCCCGGACGACGGACCGCTGGTGTGCATCTCGACGTCCAGCGGCTTCAAGGACAAGCTCGTCGGCCGGCGAACCACCGAAGCGGTGGACCCGCGATGGCCGGAGGTGGAGCGCCGGCTGCTCGCCGCGGGAATCGGGAACTGACCGAAGCACGGGTCAAGGGCCGGTCAAGCGCCGACCCCCGGTCCGCAAAGCACAGTTCGCCCGTCGGCTCGTCCCCGTAGGGGCGGCGTTCGCCCGGCGGCGGCAGTCTGGCCGCTTCGCACCCCCGTCCGTTCGTCCGCGCGTCGAAGGGTTGTCACCGTGCTTCGCTCCTACCGCCGTCCGCTGCCGCTGCTCGCGCTCGCCGTCGCCGCCCTGCCCGCGCTCGCGCTGCCCGCCGTCCCGGCCGGCGCGGTCACGTACGGCACGCCGACGATCACCCTGTCGGCCGGGTACCTGTCCGGCGCGGTGGGGGCCACCGGCGACCCGACCGTGACCGTCACGGTGGCCCAGAGCGGCGCCGGCGCCTCCTCGCTGACGGTCGCGGCCTCGGCGAGCACCAGCTCCTCGGTGGCCCGCACCGGGGACGTGACGGTCAGCGGCACCGGCGCCGCCCGCACCCTGGCCGTGGCCGCGCAGGGCGTCGGCTACACCGACCTGACGGTCAAGGTGACGGGCCTGGGCGGCAAGACCGCCACCCGCACGCTGCACTACGCGGCCTCCGCCGCCGTCCGGAACCCGGCCGTCACCCGCTACTTCACCGGCTCCAGCGACGCCTCGGCGGCGGTGGACGCGGGCGGCGGCTACATCGTGGTCGGCGACGACGAGTCCAACACCCTGCGGCTCTACAACCGGGCCGACTCCGGTGCCCCGGTGCGCACCTGGGACTTCAGCACGGCCCTCGGCGTCAGCAAGGAGATCGACATCGAGGCGGCCACCCGGGTCGGCGACACCATCTACTGGACGGGCTCGCTGGGCAACAACAAGGACGGCAAGCTCCGCCCGGACCGCGACACCGTCTTCGCCACCAAGGTCACCGGCTCGGGCGCCGACACCCAGCTGACGCTGGTCGGCTCCTACCGGAGCCTGCGCGAGGACCTGATCGCCTGGGACTCCGCCAACGGCGACCGCTACGGCTTCGCGGCGGGCGCCGCCGAGGGCCAGGCGCCCAAGCAGATCGACGGGTTCAACGTGGAGGGCCTGGAGTTCGCCCCGGGCAGCGACTCCACCGCCTACATCGGCTTCCGCGCGCCGCTCACCCCGGCCGTCACCGGTGGCCGGGCACTGCTGGTGCCGGTCACCAACTTCACGTCCCTGGTGAACGGTTCGGCCTCCCACGCCACGATCGGCCAGCCGATCGAGCTGGACCTCGGCGGCCTGTCGATCCGCGACCTCCGCCGCAACTCCCTCGGCCAGTATCTGATCGTGGCCGGCTCCTGGGCGGCCGAGGACAACTCCGCGCCGTACGCGCTCTACCGGTGGAACGGGCAGCCGGGCTCCGCGCCCGTCAAGCTCCTCGACCTGCCGACGGGCGACGCGGGCGCCTGGGAGGCCGTCCCGGACGTGCCGAACCTGGACGTGCCGGGCGCCAGGGCGCAGCTGATCACGGACTGCGGCTCGGCGGACCTGTACAACGACGCGACGGAGGCCAAGGACCTCACCCACCCCGAGTGGAAGAAGTCCCGCAGCGTCTGGTTCACCCTGAGCTGACGCGCAGGAGGTGGCGGGGCTCTCCCGACCGGGCCGGGAGGCCCCGCCGCCTCACAGCTCGACCAGCACCTTGCCCCGGCTGGCCGAGCGGTCGTGGAAGAGGCTGCGGTAGGCGGCCGGGATGGCGTCGAAGCCCTGGTGGACGGTCTGCCGGTAGGCGAGCGCCCCGGAGCGCACCAGCGGCCCGAGGTCGCGCCGCAGCGCCGTCCAGTTCTCCTCGGTGAACCACTCCAGCGAGAAGATCCCGCGGATGGTGGTGCGCGGGAACATGATCAGCGGCAGCAGCCGGGGCCCGACGTGCCGGGAGCCGACCTGGCTGCCCCACTGCCAGCACACCGCCACCCTGCTGCCGACGGCGAGCATGCCGAAGACCACGTCGGTGAGCGCCCCGCCGAGGCTGTCGAAGTACCGGTCCACGCCGTCCGGGGCGAGTTCGGCGAGCTCCTTCTCCAGCCGCTCGGGCGCGTCCCCGTCGCGGTAGAGCACCACCCCGTCGAAGCCCAGCTCCCAGAGCCACTCGGCCTTCTCGGGCGTGGCGGTGGTGCCGATCACCCGGGCGCCGCGTCGCTTGGCCAGCTGCCCGACCAGCGAACCGACGGATCCGGAGGCGCCGCTGACCACCACCGTCGAGCCGGGCCGCACGTCGAGGAAGGTCTCGACCGTCCCCCAGGCCGTCATCCCGGGCCCGCCGAGGATGCCGAGGGCCGTGGTCAGCGGCAGCCGCCCGTCGTAGTCGGCCCGGTCCAGGCGCCGGTAGGCGGGGAAGACCATCGGGAACGTGCCGGTCTGCCACAGCTGCGGCGCGCCGTCGCTGACCACATGGCTGCGCCAGCCGCCGAACCCCTGCACCAGCTCCCCGGCTCCGAACCGCGCGGCGGGGCCGGCCTCCAGCACCTCCATGATCGAGTCGGAGCCCATGTGCTGCCCGATCGGGGTGTCCAGCGCGATCCCCTGGAGGTACGGGTCGACGGAGACGTGCAGGGTCCGCAGCAGCATCTCGTCCGGCGCGAGCCGTACGTCCACCTCCTCGACGACCTTGCGGTAGATCCGCCCGACGTCGGGCACGCCCTCGACGTGCTCGCGGACGATCCACTTCTCGATCCTCACGACACCGCTCCAAACTGCCGGTCGGGTCCAAACTGCCGGTCGGGGCCGAACTCCCGGTCGGGGCCGACCGGTTCGACGATCAGGACGGGCGGCGGCGCGGTGTCGTCCACCGAGGCGGTGAAGGGCCGGCGGTCGTCGCGGCAGATGAACTGGACGACGTGCCGGCCGGCCGCGGCCGCCCTGATCAGGCCGCCGGTGGTGGCCCAGACGCCGGAGAGGTAGCAGTTGGCCAGGCCCGGGACGCCGGGGCCGTTGCGCTTGACCTCCTCCTCCAGGGTCTCGCCGCTCTCCACGAACGGCTGCCAACCGAGCACCGTGCCGTCGTAGTTGCCGGTGTAGCGGACCTGGGTGAGCGGGGTGGAGACGTCCTTGACGGCCACCGCCTCGCGCAGGCCCGGGTGGTGGCCGTCCAGGAAGTCCACGATCGCGTCGCGCACCCGGCGCTTCTCGCGCTGGTAGGCGCGGCCCCGGCCGACGGGCAGGGTGTGCAGTTCCTCGCCGCGCCGGGTGCGGGCCTGCTGTTCGGGGCCGGTGCTCAGCTCCCGCCAGGGGGCGATGTCGCAGAAGTAGCTGGCGTAGACGACGGTGGTGGCGGGCGGCGAGAGCTCGGGGTAGTGGCGGCTGCGGAACTGGACGTTGATGCTCGGGTGGCGCATCCCGGTGAGCCGGGCGGCGAGTTCGTCCTCGAGCAGGTAGGTGGTGCAGGGGTCGCCCGCGGGGAAGGGCCGGCGCAGGCCGAGGAAGACGGTCAGGTAGCCGGGGAAGACCATGCCCTCCTCGGTGATGGTCCGGGTGTACAGCCGGCGGTAGGTGTCGTTGAGGTACCGGCCCTTGAGCAGGTCCATCATGGTGGTGCGGCCGTCGCAGGCGGCCACCACGATGTCGGCGCGCACCTCGCGCCCGTCGGTCAGCCGTACGCCGACCGCCGTGTCGCCCTCGACGAGGATCTCGCTCACCTTGGCGTTGTAGGTGATCTCCCCGCCGAGGCGCCGGTAGCGCTCCTCGACGGAGCGGGCCAGGCCGAGCGAGCCGCCCTCGGGCACGCCGGCCGAATGCCCCGCGTGCGAGGCGAGCTGGAAGTACGTCGGCAGCACGGGGAAGTTGGGGTGCTTCTCGTACAGGACGAAGTTGAAAGCCTCGCGCAGCAGCGGGCTGCGGAAGCGGGCCGCGTAGTCGCTCATCAGCACGGTGATCGAGCGCCGGATGACGTTGAAGTACGGCAGGAACCCGGCGAGCATCCGCCAGCGTTCGGCGCGGCCCATCAGCCCGACCGGAGTGAGGAAGGGGTAACGGGCCAGCGCCCGGCGGAACTTGCGCAGCCCGTCGCAGAACTGCCGGATCCGGCGGGCGTCCTCGGGGGCGAGGTCGAGCAGGTGGGCCTGAAGGCGGTCGGGGTCGGAGTAGAAGTGGACGGCCCGGCCGTCACGGGTGCGCACCACGTTGAACACGTCGAAGTTGCGCATCCGCTTGCCCTGGAGGGCGCCGAGCTCCAGCCAGATGCGGTGCATCTCGTTGCCGGGGCCGCTGCCGAGCAGCCAGCTGACGCAGCAGTCGAAGGTGAACTCCCCGCGCTCCCAGCCGGTGCAGCAGCCGCCGGGGATCTCGTGCATCTCCAGGACGTGGGTGCGGTAGCCGTTCATCCGCGCGTAGCAGCCGGTGGACAGGCCCCCGAGGCCGCCGCCGATGATGACCATGCTCCGCCGGTCGGTCGGGGGGCGGCTCATTCGGACGCTCCCACGGTGGCGCGGTCGAGCCGGGGCAGCGGGCCCCACTTCCCGGGGTGCCAGGGCTCCCGGTTCTCGCTCGGCCGGGCCCGGAAGGGCACGCCGAGCTCCCGGCAGAGGTACTGGGCGGCGTAACGGCCGCTGGTGGCGGCGCGGATGAGGCCTCCGAGGGCCGTCCACTGCCCGGCCATGGAGAAGCCCGCCAGGCCCGGGATCCGCATCCGGTCGCGGTTCACGAGCCGGTCGGCGGCGTCCTCGGCCTCGGAGAACGCCTGCCAGGCGAGGATGCTGCCGTGGGTGTTGCCGGTGAAGCGCTCGGTGGTCACCGGTGAGGCGACGTCGACGAGTTGAATCCGCCGGGCGATCCCGGGATAGGTGTGTTCCAGGAACTCCCGGACGAACGCGGCGACTTCCTGCTTGCGGGCGCGGTAGGCGCGGCGGTCGCGCAGCTTGAGCTCCTTCCAGGAGCGGTAGTCGCTGAAGTAGGTGCAGTGCAGCACGGACTTGCCGGGCGGGGCGAAGCCGTCCGCGTAGGCCGAGCGCATCTGCACCACCAGGCTGCCCTGGAGGGAGCCGGGCAGCCGGGCGGCCGTGCGGGGTGCCAGCAGGTAGGTGGTGCTGTGCGGCTCGCCGGGCGGCAGGGGGCCGTCGAGGCCGACGAAGGCGGAGACCACGGCCGGGTACAGGTTGCCCGGCCGGTGCAGGAGTTCGCCGTACATCCGGTCCAGGGTGGGGCTGGACCAGCGCCCGCCGAGCAGCCGGTCGAGCACGGTCGGGCCGTCGCAGGCGGCCACCACGTGGTCGGCGAAGTGCCGTGAGCTGTCCCTGAGTTGGACGCCGACGGCCCGACCACCCTCGATCAGGACGCGCTCCACGCGGCAGCGGTAGCCGATCGTGCCGCCGAGGGAGGTGTAGCGCTCCTCGACGGAGCGGGCCAGGCCCAGTGAACCCCCTTGGGGGAACCCGGCGTTGCCGGTGTGGGCGGCGGCCAGCGTGTAGAGGTAGGGCAGCAGCGGGAAGCCGGCCGGTTCCTGGAGGAACATGACGGGGAAGGCCCGGCGCAGCAACCGGTCCTCGAAGCGCTCGGCGAAGGCGCTCATCGGGGTGGTGGCGGTGCGCCAGTACAGCCGGAAGGCGGGCAGGACGGCCCGCAGGGTGCGCAGCCGCTCGGCGGTGGTGCGCAGGGGTGGCGGGGTGAGCTCCCAGGGGGCCTCGGTGGCGATGAAGCGGCGCAGGTCCCGGCAGAACGCGCGGACGGGGGCGGCGTCGCCGGGGGCGAGGTCGAGCAGGTGGGCTTCGAGGCGGTCCGGGTCGCAGTGGAAGGTGACGGCGCGGCCGTGTTCGTCGACGACGCGGTTGAAGACCTCGAAGTGGGTGACGGACTTGCCGTCCAGGGCGCCGAGTTCGCGCCAGACCTGGTGGGCGCCGCTGGTCTCGGCGGTGCCGATGAGCCAGTCGATGCAGTAGTCGAAGAGGTAGCCGTCGCGGGCCCAGGCGGTGCAGCAGCCGCCGGGCAGGACGTGCTTCTCGAAGATGCGGGTCTCCAGGCCGCTCATCTGCGCGTAGCAGCCGGTGGCCAGGCCCGCGAGGCCCGCGCCGATGACGATGACCCGGGGCGGGCCGCCGTCCGTCCGCTCGCGCCCGGACCAGTCCGGCCCGCGCTCAGCCCCGGCCATCGGCGGTGCCTCCCGTCAGCGTCGAAGCCACCAGGGCGGCGTTGAGGGCGGCGGATTCGCCGTCGAGCATCTCGGCGTGGCTGCCGTGCCCGGCCCGGACGGTGGTGCCGCCGGTGGAGGCGCCCTGCCAGGAGCCGTCCTGTCCGCCGGTGTGGACGGCGAGGCGGGCGGGTTCGCACAGGACGTCCAGCCGGGCGCGGACGGCGCCGAGGTTGGGGGTGCGGCTGCTGAACTCCAGGTAGTCGCGGGCCTGCTGGAGGGTCTCCCGGGCGACGATCCGGGAGCCGGTGTGGCGGTGCAGGTGCTCGTGGAGTTCGCGTTCGAAGGCGGCGAGGTGCTCCTCGCCGAGGTCGAAGGCGGCGTTGACGCGGTAGGCGTCGAGCAGCAGCACGGAGGTGACGGTGCGCCCGCGCGCCTCCAGCTCCCGGGCGACCTCGAAGGCGAGGTTGCCGCCGAGGGAGTAGCCGAGCAGCGTGTACGGGCCCTCGGGCTGGAGGGTCTCGACGAGGTCGGCGTAGCGGCTCGTCTTGTCCTCCCCGCTCAGGTAGTTGAAGGCGGCGACGCGGTGTCCGGGCAGGTGGGCGGCGAGTTGGCGGTAGACGAGTCCGTGGCCGCCGGCGGGCGGGAAGCAGAAGACCGTACGGGCCTCGGGCGCGCCGGGGTTGAACCACAGGTACGGCTGGGCGCCGGCCAGTTCGCCGGTGACGATCTGCTCGACGGTGCGGGCCATGCCGTGCAGGGTGGTGACCTTGAACAGCGGGCCGACGGGGATCTCGATGCTGAACTCGGCCTGGAGGTGGTGGATGAGTTCGATCAGCCGGATGGAGCTGCCGCCGAGTTCGAAGAAGTCGTGCTGGAGGCCCGCCCGGTCGAGGCCGAGCAGGCGCTGCCAGTGGTCGGCGACGCGCTTCTCGTACAGGGTGACGGGTGGTTCGTGCTGGTCGCCGCCGGTGTCGGCCTCCGGGGCCGGCAGGGCGGCGAGGTCGACCTTGCCGTTGGCGGTGAGGGGCAGGGCGGGCAGTTCGGTGAGGTAGGAGGGGATCATCACCGTGGGCAGGTGCTCGGCGAGGCGGCGGCGCAGCTCGCGGCGGTCGAGGACGGCGCCCTCGGCGGGGACGAGGTAGGCGGCCAGAGCGGCGTCCCCACCGGGATCCTGACGGATCGTCACACAGGCGTGGGCGACCTCGGGCAGGGCCGTGAGGTGGGCCTCGATCTCGCCGGGTTCGATGCGGTGGCCCCGGACCTTGACCTGGTTGTCGATGCGGCCGAGCAGGTGGGCGGTGCCGCCGGCGCTCCAGTGGCCGAGGTCGCCGGTGCGGTAGAGGCGCCGCAGGCTTCCGTCGAGGTCGACGGTGGCGAAGCGGCGGGCGGTCTGCTCGGGGTCGCCGAGGTATCCGGCGGCCACGCCCGCGCCGCCGATCCACAGTTCGCCGGGCACGCCGACGGGCACCGGCTCGCCGTGGCGGTCGAGGATGTACAGCTCGCTGTTGGGGAAGGGCCGGCCGATGGGGACCATCCGGCCGGGCTCCGACTCCTCGGCGGCGCCTTCGTAGTAACTGCTGTCCACGGTGGCCTCGGTGAGGCCGTAGGAGTTGACCAGCCGGGTCTGCGGCCCGCACAGGGCGCGCAGTCGGCGGTGCTCGGACGCCTTCCAGGAGTCGGAGCCGACGATCAGCAGCCTGAGGAAGTCCAGCCGCAGGCCCCCGCGTTCGCAGTGGGCCAGCAGGGCGCGGGCCACGGCGGGGACGAACTCGCCGCAGTCGACGGCCTCCTCGCGCATCACCCGGTGGAGGCGGGCGGTGTCGAAGAGCAGGTCGCGGTCGACGAGGACGAGGGCGCCGCCGGTGCCCAGGGCCCGGGCGAGGTCCCCGGTGAAGACGTCGAAGGCGCAGCCGGCCATCTGGAGGTGCACCCGGGCCTCGGTGTCGAGGCGGTACTCCGCGCGCCAGCCGGCGGTGACGGCGGCGAGGTTGCGGTGGGTGACCTGGACGCCCTTGGGGCGGCCGGTGGAGCCGGAGGTGTGGATGACGTACGCGAGCCGGTCCGGGTCGGGGGCGGGCAGCGGGCCCTTCGCGCGGGCGGGCCGGTCCAGCTCCTCCAGCGTGACGGGCCTGGCGGCCAGCCCCTCGGGCAGCGGGCGGCGCTGGTCGACGAGGACCAGGGCGGCGCCGGCGTCGGCGATCTGGTGGGCGAGCCGGTCGGCCGGGTGGCCTGGGTCGAGCGGCAGGTACGCGGCGCCGGCGCGCCAGACGGCCAGCAGGGCGGTGATCAGCTCGGGCGACTTGTCGAGGTGGACGGCGACCACCGCGCCCTCGCCGACGCCGAGTTCGCGCAGCCGCAGGGCCCGGCGGTGGGAGCGGCGGTCGAGCTCGCCGTAGGTGACGCGCTCGACGCCGCCTCGGCCGGGGTGGGAGACGGCCAGTGCCTCGGGGTGTTCGGCGGCCGCCTTGGCGAAGAGCTCGGGCAGCGGCGCGTCGTGGTCGATCCGGCGGCCGGCTCCGCTGAACTCGCCGAGGATCAGGCGCCGTTCGGCGGCGTCGAGCATCCGCAGCCGTCCGACCGGCTCGTCCGTACCGCGCGTACCGTCCGTACCGTCCGTACCGGCGCGGGTCATCGCGTCGAGCAGGTTGCGGTAGTGGGCGGCGAGCCGCTGGACCGTCCCGGGGTCGAACAGGTCGGAGTTGTACTTGAACACGCAGTGGAAGCGGCCGTCCGCGCGGTCCTCGTAGGCGGAGAGCGTCAGGTCGAACTGCCCCTCCTCCTCGGGAAGTTCGATGTACTCCAGCCGGTAGCCGAAACGCTCCACGGCGACCTTGTGGGTGAGCAGGATGAACATCGCCTGGAAGACGGCCGAGCGGCTCGGGTCGTGCTGGAGCCCGAGCCGTTCGACCAGCAGCGGGAAGGGGTACTCCTGGTGATCGAGCCCGCCGAGGACGCTCTGGCGCACCCGGGCGAGCAGTTCGGCGACGGTCGGCTCCCCGGCGAGGCTCACGTGCAGCGGCAGCGGGTTGACGAAGTAGCCGTAGACGGAGGCGAACTCCTCCTGGGTGCGCCCGGTGACCGGGCTGCCGACCACGATGCCGTCCTGCCCGGACCAGCGGTGCAGCAGCAGGTAGTAGGCGCTCAGCAGCACCATGAACGGGGTGGCGTTGTGCTCCCGGGCCAGCGCGTGCACGCGGTCGGTGAGTTCGGCGTCGAGCCGGAAGAACTCGGAGGCGCCGTTGTGGGTCTGCACGGCCGGGCGGGGCCGGTCGGTGGGCAGGGCGAGGACGGGCATCTCGGCGGGCAGGTGGCCGCGCCAGTAGTCGAGCATCCGGTCGGCCTCGGGCCCGGCCAGGAAGCGGTTCTGCTGGTTGAGGAAGTCCAGGTAGCGGGCGGCCACCGGCGGGAGGGACGGCGTACGGCCCTCGCGCAGCGCCGCGTAGACCTCGAACAGTTCCTCGATGAACGTGAAGGTGGAGATCGCGTCCGAGACGATGTGGTGGACGGCCTTCATCAGCACCCACCGGTCGGGCCCGCGCCGGAAGAGCCGCAGCCGCACCAGCGGGTCGCGCTCCAGGTCGTACGGCCGCCGGTACTCGCTGACGAGCAGCTCGCGGACCTCCTCCCAGGGGCGGCCCTCGACGTCGAACAGGGCGGTGTCGGCCGCGGGTTCGGCCCGGACGTGCTGGACGGGCCGGCCCTGCTCGGTGGTGAAGGCGGCCCGCAGCAGCGGGTGCCGCTCCACCAGGTGGCGGAAGGCGGCGAACAGCAGCTCGGGGTCGAGTGCGGCGCGCACCTCGACGGCGCCGCCGATGTTGTACGCGAAGCCGTCCGGGTGCAGCTGGCGCAGGAACCAGAGGGCCTGCTGGTTGTGGGTGAGCGGGAAGCGGGCCTCGTCGGTGTGGAGTTCGGCCTCCGCTCCCCCGGCGCCACCCTCAGCGGTCAGCAGCGTGGCCAGGCCCTCGGTGAGCAGGTCGGCGAGGTCGCCGACGGTGCCGTTGCCGAGCAGCGCCACCACCGGCAGGGCGACG
This sequence comes from Kitasatospora sp. NPDC051170, assembly GCF_044455705.1. Lineage (NCBI taxonomy): Bacteria > Bacillati > Actinomycetota > Actinomycetes > Kitasatosporales > Streptomycetaceae > Kitasatospora > Kitasatospora sp. NPDC051170. The sequence continues at coordinate 329,372 of NZ_JBITFA010000007.1, forward strand.
CCGAGTTCGCCGTGGACGCGGGCGCGCAGCTCCATGGCGAGCAGCGAGTCCAGGCCGTGGGCGCCGAGCCTGGTCGTCTCCTCGATGCGGTCGGCGCCGGTGCGCAGCACGGCGGCCGCGGCCGCGGTGAGGCGCTCCAGGACGAGGGCGCGGCGGGTGTCCGGGTCGGCGGGGCGGTAGGCGTCGAGGAAACCCGCGGCCCCGCCCCCGGCCCCGGTGTCGGCCGGGGCCCGCTCGGCGGCCGCCGCGGCGAGGTCGGCGACCAGCGGCGGCGGCGCCGGGTACCAGGCGAGGAAGGTCGGCCAGTCGACGACGGGGGCGATGAGCAGCTGGGCCCGGTCCTGGCCGAGCACGCGTTCGAGCACGGCCGTTCCGGCCTCGGGCGGCAGGGAGTTCATGCCGCGGGCGTCGCGGTAGTGGGCGACCAGGCCGAGTTCCTCGATCATGCCGGTGGCCCAGGGCCCCCAGTCGAGGCTGAGCCCGGGCAGGCCGGCGGCCCGGCGGTGGTGGGCGAGGGCGTCCAGGAAGGCGTTGCCCGCCGCGTAGTTGGTCTGTCCGGCGGTGGTGAGCAGGGAGGCGACGGAGGCGAAGAGCACGAAGTGGTCGAGCGGCTCCTCGCGCAGCAGCCGGTGCAGCAGGTGGGCGCCGATCACCTTGGGGGCGTAGCCGGCGTCGAAGGCGGGCCGGTCCATCTGAGCGAGCAGGGTGTCGCGGACCTGCCCGGCGAGGTGGAACACGCCGCGGATGGGCGGGAGTTCGCGGCCGCGGTAGTCGTCGAGCCAGGCGGCGAGGGCGTCCTGGTCGGTGACGTCGACGGGGGCGATCAGCGGGGAGGCGCCGAGGGCCTGGAGTTCGCGCAGGAAGGCGATCCGCTCCCCGGCGGGGGTGGCGGGGTCGGTCTGCGCCCACCGCTCGCGCCCGGGCAGGGCGGTGCGGCCGACGAGGATCAGCCGGCGGGCGCCGCGCCGCACCAGGGTGCGGCAGAGCAGCCGGCCCAGCGCGCCGAAGGCGCCGGTGACGAGGTAGCTTCCGTCCGCGCGCAGGACGGGCGGCAGCGGACGGGTGAGCCCCTCGGCGGGGCGCAGCCGGGCGGTGAGGCGGCGCCCGCCGCGCAGGGCGATCTCCTGCTCGTCGCAGGCGGCTGGTGCCTGACGCGGCGCCGTTGCCTGACGCGGCACCAGCTCCGCGAGCAGGGCCTCGGCCTGTTCGGCGGCGGGCCTGGCGGGGTCGAGGTCGATCAACGTGCCCCGCTGGGCGACGAGTTCCTGCTGCCAGAGCACCCGGCCCACGCCCCAGGCGGGCGCGCCGAGGGGCTCGACCCGGTCGCCGGGCGTGGCGGCCTGAGCCCCCCGGGTGACGATGTGCAGCCGCATCCCCGGCCGGGCGGCGGGCAGGGCCCGGGCGAGGGCGATCAGGGCGTAGGCGCCGTGGCTCGCGAGCTCTCCGTGCCGCTCGGGGGTGGTGACGTCGAGGGCGGGCTGGTCGAGGTTCCAGAGGTGGACGGCGGTGCGGTGGCCCGGGCCGAGGTCGGCGAGCAGCCGGGCGTGGTCCTCGGCGGAGTCGGGCCGTACGGTCGAACTCCCCTCACCGAAGGAGTAGTTCGCGCCGGGCCGCACCAGGTGGGCGCCTGCGGTCAGCGCGGCCAGGCGCTCGGCGAGCCCGCCCTCGTCCGCGAAGATCAGCAGGTCGCCGGTGTCCTCCGTGCGGGACGGCGACGGAACCTCCGTCCAGGCGAGTTCGGTGAGCCACCCGTCGATGGTCGCCAGGCCCACCGAGGCGGCGGCCGCGGTGACGTCGGCGGCGCGGAAGCCGGTGATCCGCCCGAGCGGGGTGCCGTCCTCGGCGTAGAGGGCGAGGTCGCCGACCAGTTCCTCGCCGCTGTCGCGGGTGACGGTGGCGTGCGCCCACAGCGGGCGGGCGCCGACCTCGTCGATCCGCAGCTCCCCGATGGCGACGGGCAGCCGCACCCCGCCTCGCACCCCGCCCACCCCGCCACCCTCGCCACCCTCGGCACAGTGCAGCCGGGTGGTGAGGAGGGTCTGGAAGCAGGCGTCGAGCAGGGCGGGGTGGAGGTGGTGCTCACCGGCCTGCGGGCCGAGCGCGGCGGCCGGTTCGATGCGGGCGAGGGCCTCCCCGGGCCCGGCCCACACCTCGGCGATGTTCCGGAAGGCCGGCCCGTACTGGTAGCCCAGCCCGGCGAGGCGCCGGTAGCACTCGACGCCGTCGAGGCGCTGCTTGCCGAGCCGTACGGCCTCGGTGTCCAGGGCGGGCCCGTGGGTGCGGCGCTGGCCGGTGCGCACCCGGCCGGTGGCGTGGACGAGGCTCTCGCCGCCCGGGGTGGACGCGATGGTGAAGCGGGCATCCTCGGGGGCGTAGCCGAGCTGGACGGGGGTGGGTTCGCTCTCGGAGAGGACCAGCGCCCGCTGGAACTCGACGTCGGCGAGCGTGACGTCCGTTCCGCCGGTGAGGGCGCGCACGGCCTGGGCGGCCATCTCCAGGTACCCGGCGGCGGGCAGGACGGCCTGGCCCTCGATGCGGTGGTCGCCGAGGTAGGGCAGCCGTTCGGGGTCCAGGGCGGTGGCCCAGGTGGGCTGGGCGCTCGCAGTGCGCCGGCCGAGCAGCGGGTGGTCGACCTCGCCGAGGCGGACCTTGCGTACGGCCTCCGGCTCCGTCCAGTACCGCTCGCGCCGCCACGGGTACCCGGGCAGCGGCACCGGCCGGCCCGCCGGGTGCAGCGCCGTCCAGTCCAGCTCGACGCCGAGGGTGTGCAGTTCGGCGAGGCTGCGGGTGAAGCGGGCGGGCTCGTCCTCGTGGCGGCGCAGCGATGGCAGGCTCACGGCCCGCTCGGCGCTCTCCCGGACGGCGTGGCCGAGCACGGGGTGCGGGCCGATCTCCAGGAAGATCCCGGCCCCGTCCGCCGCCATCCGCTCGACGGCGGCCCGGAAGCGGACGGTGTCGCGGACGTTGTCCCACCAGTAGGCCGCGTCGAGCTCGGGCCCGGCGGCCACGCCCTCGCGGCCGGTGAGGTGCAGCGGCAGCCGGGCGCGCCGGGGCTTGATCCCGGCGAGGCCCGCGAGGAGTTCCTCCCGGATCGGGTCCATCAGCAGGCTGTGGTAGGGCACTTCGACGTCGAGGGCCCGCACGAAGACGCCCTCGGCGGCGAGTTGGCCGGCGAGTTCGCCGATCGCCCCGGTGTCCCCGGCCAGGGTGACGGAGGAGGGGCCGTTGACGGCGGCGAGCGAGAGCAGTTCCCGGTACGGGCGCAGCCGCCGCTCGGCCTCGGCCTCGGAGAGCCCGGCGGCGATCATGGCGCCGGTGCCGGCCAGGCGGTGCTGGAGGCGGCTGCGGGTGAGGACCACCCGGACGGCGTCCGGCAGGTCGTACACCCCGGCCTCGTAAAAGGCGGCGGCCTCGCCGGTGCTGTGCCCGACCACGGCGTCGGGCTTCACGCCCCGGCTGCGCCACAGGGCCGAAAGCCCCACCTGGAGGGCGAAGTTGGCGGGCTGGGCGAGCCAGGTGCGCGCCATCCGCGAGTCGGCCTCCTCGCGCAGCATCTCCTCCAGCAGGCTCCAGCCGGCCTGGTCGCGGACCTCCCGGTCCACGGCCTCGACGGCCTCCCGGTACACCGGTTCGCCGGCGTACAGGCCCCGGCCCATGCCCCACCACTGGGGGCCCATGCCGGTGAAGACCCAGGCCAGCCGTCGCTGCCGCCGCTCGCGCGCCCGGCCCTGGACGAGGGCGGGGTGGGGCTCGCCGCGTTCGCAGGCGGCGAGGGCCTGCTCCAGTTCCTCCCGGTCCCGGTAGGCGACGGCGAGGCGCTCGGGCAGGTGCTGGCGGCGGTGGGCGAGGGTGTGGCCGAGGTCGGCGAGCGGGGTGCCCCCGGCGAGCTCCCCGCGTACGGCGCCCGCGCGTTCGGGCAGGGAGGCGGCGTCCTTGGTGCTGAGCGGCAGCACCGTGCAGGCCGGCCCCGCCGCGGACTCCGGGGGCGCGGGCTCCGACGGCGCGGGCTCCGTGGGCAGGGGAGCCGGCGCCTCCTCCAGCAGCACGTGGGCGTTGGTGCCGCCGAACCCGAAGGAGTTGACCCCGGCCCGCGCCGGACCGGTGTGCTCGGGCCAGTCCAGGGCGGTGGTGGGGATCTCGAAGGGCAGGGCGTCGAGGTCGATGCCGGGGTTGGGCCGTTCCAGGTTGAGGTGCGGCGGGATGCGCCGGTGCCCGAGCGCGAGCGCGGTCTTGATGAGCCCGGCGACCCCGGCGGCGGCCTCGGTGTGCCCGATGTTGGTCTTGACGGAGCCGACGTAGCAGCGCTCCCCCGCGCGGCGGCCCCGGCCGAGGACGCGTCCGAGGGCTTCCGCCTCGATCGGGTCGCCGACGGGGGTGGAGGTGCCGTGCGCCTCGACGTACTGGAGGCTGCCGGGCTCGATGCCGGCCTCGGCGCAGACCTTCTCGATCAGGGCCGCCTGGGCGTCGGCGCTGGGCACGGTGATCCCGTTGGTGCGGCCGTCCTGGTTGACGCCGGTGCCGAGGACGACGGCGTGCACCCGGTCCCCGTCGCGCAGGGCGTCGGAGAGGCGCTTGAGGACGACCACACCGACGCCCTCGGCCCGGACGTAGCCGTCGGCGGAGGCGTCGAAGGCGCGGGAGCGGCCGTCCGCGGAGAGGAATCCGCCCTTGGTCTCGGCGATGGTGTACTGCGGGGTCATGTGCAGCAGGGCGCCGCCGGCCAGGGCGAGTTCGCTCTCGCCGCGCAGCAGGCTCTGGCAGGCGAGGTGGACGGCGACGAGGGAGGAGCTGCAGGCGGTGTCGATCGAGAGGCTGGGGCCGCGGAAGTCGAAGCAGTGCGAGATCCGGTTGGAGACCATCGTCATCATGGTGCCGGTGGCGGTGTGCGCGGCGATGGTGGCGAAGTCCAGGTCGGCGAACTGGAGGATCTTCCAGTCGAGGGTGAACGCTCCCATGTAGACGCCGACTTGGCGCCCGGCCAGCTCCCCGGGCCGCAGTCCGCCGTCCTCCAGGGCCTCCCAGCTGACCTCCAGGAGCTTTCGCTGCTGCGGGTCCATGTGCTCGGCCTCGCGGGGGCTGATGCCGAAGAAGTCGGGGTCGAAGGTGTCGAAGCCGTCGATGTAGCCGCCCCTGCCGCCGGTCAGCCTGCCGGGTTTGGCGCGGTCGCGGCTGCCCAGGGTCGTGGTGTCGTAGCGGTCGGCGGGGGTGTCGGTGAGGCAGTCCCGGCCCTCGATCAGGTTGCGCCAGTAGGTCCGGTGGTCGTTGGCGTGTCCCGGCAGGCGGCAGCCGATGCCGGTGATCGCGATCCGTTCGCAGGGCACGGCGAAGGGCGAGGTGGTCATGGTCCATTCCGGAGGGTGGTGAGCGGGGCGGCCCCGCTCGGCTCGGCGGTCGGCGGGGTGTCCGGGGTCGACGCAGGGGTGAATACCCGGGCACAAGAATGAATATTCCGACCAAAAGTTCCGACTACGAACACTGAATTGACGACTGGGATTGACTGTAAACGATCAGAGACTCTAGCCGGATGTTGAGTCCCGGTCAGTCATTCGACGTGTTAACGCCACAATTGACCCGATCGACGCAAGGTATGCGCACGAAGTTGACGAAACACGGGAGTGAATGGGGCGCGTTCGGCGGCCCTGCGGGGAATCCCCCACCGGGCCGCGCCCCTCACAACCCCGCGAGCTCCCCCAGGCGCCGCGCCACCTGCGGCCGGTGCACGGCCAGTCGGGCGCGCAGGCCGCGCAGCTCGTACCCGACGAGCGCGGGCAGCGGGTCGCCCGGGCCGGCCTCCAGGGTGGGGCCGAGCAGGTCCACGGCCGCCTGCGGGTCGTGGGCGCAGACGAGGCAGTCGGCGATGCGGACGTTGAAGAGGAGGCGGCTGGCGGGGAGTTGGGCCGGGCCGAGCAGCTCCAGGGCCGTCCCGGCGGCGGCCAGGGCCCGGCGGGCCAGCCGGGGGTCGTCCACCTCCGCGGCGAGGTCGCGCAGGGCGGCGGCCGCGGCGGACTCGACCCGCAGCCGCATCGAGGCGATGGTCAGCCAGGGCGCGTCCGCCTCGTCCCGGGCGCCGATGTGCTCCACGTGCGCCCGGGCCCGGTCGATCTCCCGGACGGTGCCCCGCACGTCGCCGGTCAGGGCCAGGGCGCGGGCCCGGCCGATCCCGCCCATGGCGCTCGCCCAGTGCCGCCCGGGGGCGGCCCGCTCGATCTCGCAGGCGTAGCCGAGGGCGACGCCCGGATCGTCGTCGAGCCGGGCCAGGGTGCTGAGGTCGCTGAGCGTGCCGACCTGGGTGGCCTCGTCCTCGGCGAGCCGCGCCCAGGTGAGCGCCCGGTCGAAGCAGGCCATCGCGGTGGCGCCCTTGCCGTCCTGCATCCTCAACGCCCCCGCCGCGTGCGCGTGTTCGGCGGCCAGCCGGGCCAGCGGGCGGCGCTGGGCGGCGGGCGCGAGGGCCAGCCGGGCGAGGACGGCCCGCAGGGTGTGCTCGATGGCGACGGCCAGGGCCGGGCGGTGGCCGTGCTCCCCGGCGCGCAGGTAGGCGGCGAGCAGCCCGGCCAGGGCGTGCGCGGTGGCGGCGTCCAGCGGCGGCGCGGCGGCGGGGTCCGCGTTGCAGAACTCGAGGTGCAGGGCCGCCAGTTCCCTCTCCTCGGGCACGTCGCAGCCCTGGGCGTCGTGCAGCGGGCAGAGCAGCCCGTAGTCCGGCAGCCGCCGCGGCGGCAGGAGCGCGGGGGCGGGCGCCGGCACGAGGGAGAGGTGCGAGGGCAGCGGCGGGCGCAGCAGGCCGGGGGCGAAGGGGTCGAGGGCGGGCAGTGCGGCGGTCTCGGCGCGCAGACACGCCTCGCTCAACTCGCCTTCGGCCCCGAGGAGTTCGTCGATCCGCCGGGCGATCCTGGGGGTGACCCTGCGGGCGCCGTGCTCGATCTTGCTGACGGCGGTGTGGTCGTAGCCGATCCCGGCGCCCAGTTGCGCCTGGGTCAGGCCGGCCCGGCGCCGCCAGTGCCGCAGCAGCGCGCCGAACTCGCGCCAGGCGTCCGTCCCCTGGCCGCCGGGGCGGTGCGTCGCCCGATCGTCGGAGCGGTGCGTCGCCCGATCGTCGGAGCCCACCAGGTTGCGGTGCACGCTGCCTCCCCGGTCGCGTCGTCCCCCCGGTTCCACGAGCGAGACGGTACTGGATGGCGATCGATCCGTACATCAGGTGGTCTCGACCAGTTGCCCTGGTGGTCTCAACCACTCGGGGAAAAGCCCAGCTTGACGGAATTTGCCAACCCTATGCATCACGCGCACCAGCCATTGACCGGAGCATGACGCCATGTGAGGGTTCGGGCACCCGAGCGCGGACGGCCCGCACGGCCGTCCCCAGACACGGCCTTGCGGCGAGGCCCCCAGCCACACCGTCCGCGGTCGAGGACCCCCACGTTCGAGGAGCCTCGATGCAACGCAGAGTTCCCACAAGGCGGTTGCTCACCACAGCCACCACCTTGACTCTCCTGGTCGGCGCGATCGCCGGCACCGCAGGGCCGGCCACCGCCGCGCCCACCCCCACGCCCGCCCCGCCGAGCGCGCTCGCCCTCGCCGTGAACGCCGCCGACGCGGCCGCCGCGGCCGGGGCGGACTCGCTGGCCAAGGGCCCGGGCGAGACGTACGAGCGCCGCGCCGTCACCCCCTGGCTCGGTGGCCTGTACTCCGTCTCCTACGAGCGCAGCTACCACGGCCTCCCGGTCGTCGGCGGCGACGCGGTCGTGCTCGCCGACAGCCAGGGCAAGGTGCGCGGTTCGCAGAACGCCGCCCCCGGCCCCGTCGGCGGCTCGACCACCCCGAAGATCAGCGCCGCCGCCGCGGAGAAGACCGCGCGCACCCACCTGGCCACCGTCGACTCGGTGGCCCAGCGCCGCCTCGTCGTGCGCGTCAAGGACGGCAGCAGCACGCTCGCCTGGGAGACCGTGCTCAAGGGCCGCACCGAGACCGCGCCGAGCAGCCTGCACGTCTTCGTCGACGCCACCACCGGAGAGGTCGTCGACACCTACGACGACGTCGAGGCGGGCACCGTCAACAGCAAGTGGAACGGCCCCGGCCCGATGACCATCAGCACCTCGGGCTCCGGCGGCTCGTACTCGCTGAGCGACCCGAGCAGGCCCGGCCTCAGCTGTTCCGACTACAGCACCGGCCAGGTCTTCCGGAAGTCCTCGGACTCCTGGGGCAACGGCAGCGGCTCCAGCAAGGAGACCGGCTGCGGCGACGCCATGTGGGCGGCCCAGAAGGAATGGGACATGCTCCGCGAGTGGCTCGGCCGCAACGGCCACGACGGCAACGGCGGCAGCTGGCCGATCAAGGTCGGCCTGAGCGACGTCAACGCCTACTGGGACGGCAGCTCCGTCTCCATCGGCCACAGCCAGTCCGGTGACTGGATCGCCTCCCAGGACGTCGTCGGCCACGAATTCGGCCACGGCATCGACCAGTTCACCCCGGGCGGCGCCAACAACGAGAACGGCCTCGGCGAGGGCACCGGCGACATCTTCGGCGCGCTCACCAAGGAGTACAACAACGAGCCCCAGCAGTACGACTACCCGGACTACCAGGTCGGCCGGCTGATCAACCTCGTCGGCAGCGGCCCGATCCGCAACCTCTACCAGCCCTCCCTGGTCAACAACGACCCGAACTGCTACTCCTCCTCCATCCCGAGCACCGAGGTCCACGCCGCGGCCGGCCCGCTGAACCACTGGTTCTACCTGCTCTCCAAGGGCTCCAGCGGCACCAACGGCTCGCCCAGCAGCCCGACCTGCAACAACTCCTCGGTCACCGGCATCGGCATGAAGCAGGCCGGCCAGGTCTGGTACGGCGGCATGCTGCTCAAGACCAGCGGCATGACCTACAAGCGCTACCGCACCGCCACGCTGACCGCCGCCAAGAACCTCGACCCGACCTGCGAGTACTGGAAGGCCACCAAGGCCGCCTGGGACGCGGTCAGCGTCCCGGCGCAGAGCGGCGACCCGTCCTGCACGCCGTCCGGCGGCCAGAACGACTTCTCGCTCAGCCTCAACCCGGCCTCCGGCACCGTCCAGCCCGGCGCCTCGACCACCGCGACCATCGGCACCGCAGTGACCTCGGGCACCGCGCAGAGCGTCAGCCTCAAGGCCACCGGCGCCCCGACCGGCGTGACCGCGACCGTCTCGCCGGGCTCGGTGCAGGCCGGCTCCTCCGCCACGCTGACCCTGTCGGCCTCCGGCTCCGCCCCCGCGGGCACCTACACCATCACCGTCACCGGCACCGAGGGCGCGGCCACCCACACCGCCCAGTACAGCCTGACGGTCGGCGGCGGCGGGCCCAACCCGGGCACCCCGCCCACCATCGACGTCAGCAAGATCCAGGCCGACCTGAGCCAGCTCAACTCGATCGCCAACCAGAACGGCGGCACCCGCCAGGCCGGCACCGGCGGGCACACCCAGTCCGTCGCCTACATCAAGGCCAAGCTCCAGGCGGCCGGCTTCACCGTCGCCGAGCAGACCTGCACCTCCTGCACCTACCGCTCCAACAACCTGATCGCCGACTGGCCCGGCGGCCCGTCCGACCAGGTCACCATGTTCGGCGCCCACCTCGACAGCGTCTCGGCCGGCCCCGGCATCAACGACAACGGCTCCGGCTCCGCCACCCTGCTCGAGAACGCGCTCGCGCTCGCCCAGCAGAACCCCACCATGAGCCGCCACGTGCGCTTCGCCTGGTGGACCGGTGAGGAGCAGGGCCTGCAGGGCTCCAACTACTACGTCGGCCAGCTCAGCTCCACCCAGCGCTCCGCGATCAAGGGCTACTACAACTTCGACATGGTCGCCTCGCCCAACGCCGGCTACTTCATCAACAACATCAACTCCAGCGCCGCCGCCCCGATGAAGGCGTACTGGGACTCGCTGAACATCCAGCCGGAGGAGAACGTCGAGGGCGTCGGCCGCTCCGACGACTACTCCTTCCAGCAGGCCGGCATCCCGACCTCGGGCTACGCGGCCGGTGCCAGCGACACCAAGTCCTCGTCCCAGGCGGCCAAGTGGGGCGGCCAGGCCGGCCAGTCCTACGACTCCTGCTACCACCAGTCCTGCGACACCACGAGCAACATCGACCCGACCCCGCTCGGCCGCAGCGCCAACGGCGTCGCGTACACCATCTGGAAGACCTCCGTCGGCGGCACCGTGCCCACCAACGACTTCTCCCTCTCGGTGAACCCGAACAGCGCCACCGTCAAGCCCGGTGACTCCACCAGCGCGACGGTCTCCACCGCCACCACCTCCGGCTCCGCCCAGACCGTCAACCTCTCGGCCTCCGGCGCCCCCGCCGGCGTGACGGTCTCGCTCAGCCCGTCCTCCGTCCAGTCCGGCGGCTCCTCCACGCTGAACATCAGCACCGCGAGCTCCACCGCCGCCGGCACCTACAACATCACCGTCACCGGCGCCGGCTCCGCGACCCACACGACCGGCTTCACGCTGACCGTCAGCGGCCCGGGCAACCCCGGCGGCACCTGGACGCCCGGCACCACGTACCAGGCCGGGGACATCGTGACCTACAACGGGGTCAGCTACCGCTGCATCCAGGGTCACACCGCGCAGGTCGGCTGGGAGCCGCCGATCGTCCCCGCCCTGTGGGGGGCCATCTGACGGACCTGACACCACCTCACAGCCCCTGAAAGCCGCTGCGCCGCGATCCGTCGAGGGGACGGATCGCGGCGCAGCCGTCCGCGTTCTCGGTAGTCTCGGTACGGCCCCAGCCCCGACCGCGTCCAGGAGCCCCCGGTGACTTCGACCTCCCAGCCCCGGCCCGTACGTGACGTCCCGGAACTGGCCGCCGAGGCCGTCGAGCAGTGGCGCACCGAGGAGGCCGAACTCGTCGACCTGCTCGCCCGGGCCCGGCGCAGCGTCGGGGGCCTCGCCGCCTTCCGGCTCGGCCCCGTCCCGACCGTCCTGGTCACCGACCCGGCCGCCGTCCAGCACGTGCTGGCCCGCCACCCCGACACGTACGTCAAGCGCTCCCACCGCGCCCGGATGCTCGTCGGCGACGGCGTGCTCTCCGCCACCGGCGACGCCTGGAAGCGCCAACGGCGGTTGCTGCAGTCCCAGTTCACCGGTACAGGCATGCGCCGCTACGAGCAGCGGATCGCGGACGCCGCCCGCCGGACCGCCACCCGCTGGGAGGGGTACCGCCGCACCGGCGAGACCTTCGACCTCGGCGAGGAGATGCGCCGCTTCGCCCTCGACACCGTCTGGCGGGCGCTCACCGGACTGCCGCTGGACGAGCACACGGACGCCGAACTCCGCTCCGTGGAACGGGTGGTGGCCGCCATGCCCACCCTGCCCGGCTCCGTCGACGAGGCCCGGCGGACGGTCGAGGCCGACCTCGCCCGCATCGACGCCGTCGCCGAGGCGGCGATCTCCACCGCCCGGCTCGGCCGGTCCCCCGAGCCCGGCGTCCTGCACACCCTCCTCGAAGCCTCGGCCCAACACCCCGAATACACCGACCGGTTGATCCGCGACGAACTGGTCACCCTCCTCGTCGCCGGACACGAGACCACCGCCACCACCCTGACCTGGCTCCACCTCCTCCTCGACCGCACCCCCACCGCCCGGGACGCCGACCCGGCCGCACTCGTCAGCGAGACCCTGCGCCTCTACCCCTCCGCCTGGCTGCTCCCCCGGCACGCCGTCCGCGACGACGTCCTCGAAGGCCACCACATCGCCGCCGGCACCGACATCCTCGTCTGCCCCTTCCTCACCCACCGCGACCCCGACCTGTGGCCCGACCCCGAAGACTTCGACCCCTCCCGCTTCACCACCCCCGGCCGCCTCCCCGTCGGCGCCTACCTCCCCTTCGGCCTCGGCGCCCGCGCCTGCCTCGGCACCCAGTTCGCCCTGCGCGAGACCACCGCCCTCCTCGAACTCCTACTACCCCTGGGCCCCTTGACCCTCCACACACCCCCGCAGGGCTGCGCCTACAGCATCACCGTCCGCCCCGACGGCCCCGTCCTCGCCAGCTTCACCTGACTCCCGGGCCCACTGCGGCAAAAAGGCCCTCCTCCAACGCCTCCCCGGCCAGCGCGGCGGCTGTGGCGCCGTGGGGTGATCTACGCTGTGCGACGCCGCACCCGGAGATCTGGAGCCCGACGCGATGAGCCTCACCACCGCCAGACCGCTGTTCGCCGCCGTCGACATCGGTGGGACCAAGATCGCCGGGGCGCTGGTCGACGGCGAGGGGCGGCTCCGCCACCGTCTGCGACTCCCGACCCCCGCGAAGGCGCCGGGCGGGGAGGTCCTGGCCGTCGTGCACCGCGTGCTCGACCATCTCGCCGCCACCGCCGACTGGGCCGCCGTGGCGGCCGTCGGCATCGGGAGTGCGGGGCCGGTGGACCTCGTGGCGGGGGCGGTCAGCCCCGTCAACATCCCCGGCTGGCGCGGCTTCCCGCTGGTCGCCGAGGCTTCCGCGCACCCGGCGGTCGCGGCCCGCGCTCTGCCCGTACAGCTCGCCGGGGACGGAGTGGCGATGGCCGCCGCCGAGCACTGGCAGGGCGCGGCGCGGGGGGCCGCGAACGCGCTGTGCCTGGTGGTGTCGACGGGGGTCGGCGCGGGCCTGGTGCTGGACGGCGCCGTACGGCCCGGCCCCAGCGGCAACGCCGGGCACCTGGGTCACATCACCGTGGACCTCGACGGCGACCCCTGCCCCTGCGGCTCGCGCGGCTGCCTGGAGGGCATCGCCAGCGGTACGGCCATCGCCCGCCGCGCCCTCGCCGCCGGCTGGATCCCCACCGGCGAGGACCGCACGGCCCGCGCGGTCGCCACCGCCGCCGAGGCCGGCGACCCGATCGCCCTCGCCACCTTCGACCGCGCCGCCCAGGCCCTGGCGGCGGGAATCGCCGCCACCGCCGCACTCGTCGACCTCGACCGCGTGGTCGTGGGCGGCGGCGTCGCCACCGCCGGCGCCACCCTCTTCACCCCCCTCACCCACCACCTGCGCACCTACGCCGCCCTCCCCTACCTGGCGGGCCTCCACGTACGCCGCGCCGAACTCGGCACCGACGCCGGCCTCATCGGCGCCGCCGCCCTCTGCCGCTGACCGGCACGCACCGGAACCGCCGGGGCGTCTCGCGCAACACTCCTCAACGCGCGGCTCGCGACGGGCGGTCAATTCGGTCGACCGGACCCGAGGGCGTTCAGGAGAATCGGCGCATGTCTCTCCTGGTGCACACCTTCGTCTACGACGCCGATGGCGGCCGCACGTTCCTGAAGGATCCCGGCAACGGCGGTGACCTGGCCGGGTTCGAGAGCACCCGGGACCGGTTGTGGGGCTCGGAGGCGGTCCGGGCGCTGGGGGCCGAGTTCCTCCCGCGGCTGGAGGGTGACGATCTCTCCGTGGAGCCGCATGAGATCGATCGCTTCCTCGCGGAGTGCGCGGCCCTCCGGCCGCACCTCGATGTGCTTGCCGGGCAGGGCGGTTACGAGGCCGACTACGTCGCCGCGCGGTTCGGAAACATCGTCGCCGCCGCGCTCCGCGCGAAGGCGGAGGGCGGCGGGATCGTCGTCTGGTAGCGGTGGCAGGCCGGGGTCAGTCGCGGAGGGTGGTGAAGGTGTCGGGGGTGTAGGAGCCGCCCTGGGTGTGGAGGGGGACGCTCATGCGGTTGGCGGCGTTGATGAGGGCGATCGTGCAGATCAGGGTGGCGAGTTGGTCGTCGTCGTAGTGCTCGCGGGCTTCCGTCCAGGTGGCGTCGGAGACGGCTTGGGCGGTGTCGGCGAGGCGGGTGGCTTCTTCGGCGAGGGCGAGGGCGGCGCGTTCGGGGGCGGTGAAGGCGGTGGTGTGCCGCCAGGCGGCGACGAGGTTGAGGCGGAGGGGGGTTTCGCCGGCGGCGGTGGCCTCCTTGGTGTGGACGTCGACGCAGAAGCCGCAGCCGTTGATCTGGCTGGCGCGCAGTTCGACCAGGTGCCGGGTGGTGGCGGGGAGGGTGGATTCCTGGAGGGCCAGGGAGGTGTTGTAGAAGCGCTTGGCGACCTTCGCCGCGGTGGGGCTGTCGAACAGGTTGAATCGAACGGTCATGGCGTCGTCCTCGCTCTCGTGGTGTCCGCACCGGACGACCATGGGATGCCGCCGCCCCGCCCGGGGTGACGGGAAGGGAGTGTGGCCTGCGTCACGGCGAGCCGGTGTCACGGAACGGCGGCGCGGAGCATCTCGTGTGCGACACACAGACGCCGAAGGGGCGGACGATGACCGAACGAAGCGTGGACGACGGCACCGAGGCGTTCCTCGCCCACCGCAGCCTGCTGTTCACCGTCGCGTACGAGATGCTCGGCTCGGCCGCCGACGCCGAGGACGTGGTGCAGGAGACCTGGCTGCGCTGGTCGGCCGCCGACCGGGGCGCGGTCCTCAACCAGCGCGCCTACCTGGTGCGGATCGCCACCCGCCAGGCGCTGGGCCGGTTGCGGGTGCTCGGGCGGCGCCGGGAGTCGTACGTGGGGCCGTGGCTGCCCGAGCCGCTGTTGACGGCGCCGGACGTGGCCGAGGACGTGGAGCTGGCGGACAGCGTCTCGATGGCGATGCTGCTGGTGCTGGAGACGCTCACGCCCGTGGAGCGGGCGGTGTTCGTGCTGCGCGAGGTGTTCGTGCTGGAGTACGGGGAGATCGCGGAGGCGGTCGGCAGGTCGGCGACGACGGTCCGTCAGATCGCCCACCGCGCCCGGGCCCACGTGGCGGAGCGCCGCCCGCGCAGTGTGGTGACGGCGGCGGAGGGCCGGAGCGCGATCGAGGCGTTCCGGCGGGCGCTGGAGACCGGCGATCTGCAGGACCTGCTGGATCTGCTCGCCCCGGACGTGGTCCTGCTGGGCGACAGCGGCGGGGTGCGGCCGGGGGAGGTCGAGCCGATCGTCGGCGCCGACCGGGTGGCCCGCGCGCTGGCCGTCGGACTGCCCCTGCTCCGGGGCAGGGCGCAGGCCCGGGTGGTGCAGGTCAACGGCGGCCCGGCCCTGCTCCTGCGGTTGGACGGGGTGATCGACGACGTGGTGTCGGTGCGGATCGACGACGGCCTGATCAGCGCGCTCTACGTGGTGCGCAACCCGGAGAAGCTGTCGCGGGTCGAGCGGGAGACCGTGGTCGTCCGCTGAGCCCCCGGGGCGTGGGGGGGGGGGGGGGGCGCCCCCCCCCCCCCCCCCCCCCCCCCGCCCCCCCCCCCGGGGGGCCCCCCCCCCCCGGGCCCCCCCCCCCCCCCCCCCCCCCCGAACGCCCCCCCCCCGGGGGGCCCCCCCGCCGGCCCCCCC